>DASRXU010000428.1:0-24404 GCA_035687365.1 Planctomycetaceae bacterium
GTTGAAGAACTTGAGGGGGACGCTCACCGTCAGCTGCAGCAGGGTCATCCCCTCGATCAGGAATTTCATTAGGAAGGCAATTCCGAACCCGACGAACACCGTCTTGCCGCTCGTGCCTCCCTTCTCGCCAGATATCAGCACCTCGGCGCAGGCTGTCCCTTCAGGATAGAGCAACGTATCGGGGTCGCCCGGTTTGCCATGCATGTTGACGATGAACGCTCGCCTGAGCGGGATCATCATCAAGATGCCGAGCAATCCGCCGAGAACCGAAACGACCATCACCCGCGCGATGTCCATTTCAAAGCCCAGCAGCATGAGCGCGGGCATCGTGACGCCGACGCCGAAAGCAATCGATTCACCCGCCGACCCGGCTGTCTGCGTGATGTTGTTCTCGAGGATCGTCGCCGGACGGAGACCGAAGATCTTAGTGAAAGCCCGAAACAGCGTGATCGACAACACAGCCACGGGGATCGACGCGGAAACGGTCAAGCCGACGCGTAACACCAGGTAGAGTGAAGAGGCGCCGAAAACGATGCCCAACAGCGTGCCGGCAAGCACGGCCTGAAAGGTGAATTCCGGGATGGATTGCTTGTCGGCGATGTACGGCTGATGGGCTACTTCCGTGCGAGCGCCCGGAACCCTGGAGTGAATCTGGCTGTCGGCTTCGCCTTCGGGAGAGGCGAAATCTCGGATCGCGTCAGTCGACTCGGCCATCAAATCGGCTCCAGCAAAGGTTCTCGTGGGCAAACCGTTGCTAGATTGCGGATTCTGTCGGCGGACTTCAAGTCGCTGAACCGGTGACCATGCCGTGTTGACGGAGAGCCCTAGCGGCTAAGAGAAACGCGTTCCGGGAGATCCGAGAGCGTGCCGCGGAGGAGTCGGAAACAGCAAGGGACGCCACGCTCTGAAAATCGAGCGAGGCGTCCCTATTTTTCGTCGCTTCGCCGCGAAGAAATCACTCGTTCTCTTCGTTGTCCGCTTCCTGAAGCTTCTTGATCTGGGCGTTGAGTTCGTCGATTTGTGCTTTCAGCGCTTTGAGCTCACGAGCTTTCGCGTCGCCAGTGTGACCCTTCTTCTTAGCCTTGGCCTCGGCCTTTGTTTTCGCTTTGGTCTTCTTGTCTGAGGACGTGTCGGACGACGCCT
Organism: Planctomycetaceae bacterium; assembly: GCA_035687365.1. GTDB lineage: Bacteria > Planctomycetota > Planctomycetia > Planctomycetales > Planctomycetaceae > DASPSM01. The sequence goes on from DASRXU010000428.1 coordinate 1,144, forward strand.
TCGCGCCTTTCGCGTCGGCCCTCGCGTGTTTCATTTTCTTTGCGAACTCGGACCCTTCGCCGAACTTCGCTTCCATCTCTTTCCCCAGGCGATTCATCTTCTGCTCAAAGTCGGAGCCGGGGCCAAACTTCCCTTCGATCGCTTTGCCTTTTAACTCCAGCCCCTTTTCGAAGGCTGAACCGGGGCCGAATTGCTTCTCCAGGTCCGTCCCCAGAGTCTTCATCTGTTTCTCGAACTCGGAACCGGGGCCAAGCTCTTTCTTCAGAACTTCGCCCAGGTTTTTCATCTCCTTTTCGAAGTCTGAGCCGGGGCCGAGTTCCTTCTTCAACTCCTCGCCGAGGTTCTTCATTTCCTTCTGGAAGTCGGAGCCAGGACCCAACGCCTCTTTCAGTTCCTTGGCGACTTGGGCTTTGACCGCATCGGTATCCTTATCGTCGTCGTCCTCATCATCGGCAAGCACAACTTTGGTGCTTGCGTCGGCGTTCGAAACGTGTTCTTCCGTTTTTGTCGCCGGCGTCGACGGGTCGCTCGCAGTGAGAACCGACGAGCTAGCGGCGCTCCAGCCAGGTAAGGCCAACAGAGCCAGTAAGCAGGCTCCCACGAGCACTGGCACAGACAGGCGCGACGGCGCGTGATTTTGCAGAATCATGTTCACTCTCCTCTCCAAGAACCGACCCGCCCCAGCAACGCCCAACGCAGGCGCGGGAGATTTGGTCGTCGACAAAGTCCGGCAAACGTCCAACAAAGCCTCGGCGTAAGAAACCCGCCCGTCGGGCACGGCTCGGATCGCCCATTCATCACAGGCCAACTCGGCCTCAGTGCTCAGACGCTCTCGAGTGAGCCAATAGACTGGGTTCCACCACCAAATCAGACCGGCGAAGAAATCGAGCCGACGAACCCAGTGATCCCCGCGGCGAAGATGAGCCAACTCGTGAGCCAGGATGGCCCGCAACCCGAGCAGATCGGCGTTCGACACAAGGTGGGCGGGTAATAGCAACTGTGCTCGGCCCAGAAACCAAAGCATGGGCGGTGCGAGGTCGGGCAGCACGAGTATCTCGGGCGCGCGGACCCCCAGTTGCGCTGATAGATCGCGAACTTCCTCCACCAACCACTCAGGCGCCGGAACGACCCAAGAGAGTCGGCGATGAAACCGGACGATCCGACCTATTTGCCACACGGCAATCGTCGCCGAAATCCCCAACCAGAGCGCGAACAGGCCTCGCCGGAAGAGGTCGAAGTTCCAGTTGAAGCGCGGTGCTGGAGTCGCGACCGCCGGCCGCGCCGGCGTCTCATCGCTCTGTGCGTGACGATCCTTCTGAGGCAGTAGTTGAATTTCGGTTACCGTTTGCGGGCTGCTGACCTGAGGTGCGGTCGCGGCGGGCTGGGCCGTCGCCCACAACTTGGGAGGCGACCAGGGCCAGTTCACCACCGGCGGAGTGATCAACTTGATGAGCACCACGAGCCAAAGCATGTGCCGCGCCGCCGGGCCCAAGCGGGCAGAACGACTGGCAAGTATCGCGATGGCCGCGAGAACCATCGCAATCACGGTCGTTTGTGCAGACCAGCCGAGCATGTGTCGTCCCCCAGCGCCGATGTTCTGTCTTGCTCGTTACGGCGTTACCGTTCTTTTCGTCGAACGGTCTTCGTTTTCGCTTCGTCGATGATCCTGCGGATTCGATCGAGTTCCTCCGTCGTGAACCGATTGCCTTGCACCAGCGCGAGAACCAAGGGCACGGCCGCGCCGTCGCAGAGTTCGGCCGCAGCCTCTTTCAGGCGGCGGTCGAGCAGGTCTTCCCGCGAAACGGCCGCGCGATACACGAGCGAACCGTTGACCGATTCACTCGTCGCGTAGCCTTTCGACTCGAGCCTTCGCAGCAATGTGGCCACGGTGGAGTACGCCCACTGCCGGCCACGGACTTCGATCAATTCCAAGACTTGCCGCACCGTTCCGGGCTCGCGATCCCAGAGGGCATTGAGCGCTTCCCGCTCCGCGTCACTCAGCCCCGCTTTGATCTCATCCATCGCAGGTCTCCAGCCGGCATCGCAGCCAGTTACACTTTGTAGCAGGCAGTCTATTACGACTTGTAACAGGCAACAAGCGGGATTTTGGAAAATTCTGCGAAATGGTTCGGTTGGAGAAAGCGCCAGAGACCGGAGCTCGAAGCAGATCGCTCGAGCAAAAAGCAAAACCCCCTGTGGAAGCAGGGGGTTCGCTTTCGTTTTCGTTCACTGTCAAGAGTTGGCAGGAGCGAGGCCGACGGGATTCGAACCCGCAACCCCCGGATCGACAGTCCGGTGCGCTAACCAATTGCGCCACGGCCCCAGATGCGTCGGTGCCGGCCGTTTCGGCCGTAGCGGCCGACACCGGCAAAAGTAAGCCGCACCACCAAATTTGGTGATGCGTCCCGTGATTCTAGCCGGTTGAGAATGTCGGTCAAGCGTCGGGAATTGTGGGCTTTTCAGACGCTTTCCGCGACGGCACGCATCGCCGCGAGGCCCTCCTTTGCCACTTTGCGGGGGTCCTGGGCCCACAGGTCCTCCCGGAATAGCTCCAGCGACAGCCAGCGGTTGTAGCCGATTTTTTTGAGAAGGCTCAGCATGCGACGTAGGTCGAGATGACCTCGGCCCGGCATGACGCGGTCTTTGTCGTGCTGCTCGACGCGGGGCGGGCTGGCCGGCGTGTCGTTGAAATGGCAGATGGCGATTTGCTCGGCGGGCAATTTAGTCAGCGACTCGAACGAGCCGCCGCCGCGGAAGATGTGGAACGGGTCGTGGACGATCGTCGCGTCGGAATGTCCCGATTTCGTGACGATTTCTGCACCCACTTCGATCGAGTTGATATCTTCGACAAAGCCCAAGTACTCCATCGCCGGTTTGACGCCGATCTTGCGGCCAATTTCCAGCAGTTCGTGATAGTTGCGGGCTCCCTGGTTGTGGTCGGCTCGGCCGCCCGGGGGACCAGCGATAACGTGAATCGCACCCAGCTCGGCCGCTTGCTGCATCCGCCGTTTGCATTCTTCCAGCTCGCGCACGTGCTCCGAACCGGTCGTTTCGAACCAGCCTTTGAGATAAATCGTGGTGGGAACGGCCAGGCCATGATCGGCTAGGGCCCAGCGCAGCTCAGCCAGGGTGCCCCCCTTTTGCACGTGGACGTCGATGTCGTCGTGCCACAGCTCGATGGCCTTGTAGCCGGTTTCTCCGGCAATACGGATCTTTTCCAAGATGGGTGTGGGCCGAATCGTGCTCGAGTTGAGGCAATAGATGAAGTCGGGCATCGGTGCTTTCTCCCGGAAGTAACTGTCCCCTAAGCTACTCCAGCCGACTCGCAGAGGGAACGGCGGACCGGCCCCCTCAAGCCGTCGACGCGGCCGGACCGATGGAAGGGAGATGGGGTTCTGGATCTGCTGTCCAGGTAGTCATAGAATTCGTGAGGATCGCCTTCGTCGGTCACGTTTGGCACCGGCTGTGATCAGCGGGACCTGATCGCTCAGCTGTGTTGCCGGCCATTGTCGCCAACTCTGCTAACACTGTCGCGGATGCTGTGAGGAGATTTTGATGTCTGTTGCCCAAACCGAACTGCGTCGTAAGCAGATGGAACAGGCCGAAGAGCTGCTCTTCTCCGGTCCGCAAAAGGCTGGGTTTGCGAAGGATCTGTTCTTCGGCCAATTCCGTTCGGAATCGATCTTTCCGTATCCGTCGCTGCCGCCGGAGCTCGAGCGGCAGACGCAAGAATCGGTGAACGAAGTCCGTCAGTTTTGCCGCGACCATATCGACGCTCCCCGCATCGATCGCGAGTCGCGAATTCCCGACGAAGTCGTGCTGGGGCTGGGCCGAATCGGCGTGTTGGGAATGTGCGTCCCGCCCGAGCACGGCGGCCGGGGATTCTCACAGCAACAATATTGCCGCGTCATGGAGGTGCTCGGCGCGCATTGCGGCGGAACCACCGTGTTCGTCAACGCTCACCATTCGATCGGTCTGCGGGCGATCGAAATGTTTGGGACCAAGGAACAGAAGGAACGCTGGCTGCCGTCTTTGTGCACGGGTGAAAATCTGGCGGCCTTCGCGCTAACCGAGGCCGAGGCCGGTTCAGACGCCTCGAACGTCCGCACGACGGCAACTCCCACTCCCGACGGTCGCGGCTACACGCTCAACGGCGGCAAGCGCTACATCACCAACGGCGGCATTTCCGGCATGCTGACCGTGATGGCCCGCACGCCCGACGCCAAAGATCCGGACGGGAAGGTGACTGCCTTTATCGTGACGCCCGACATGTCCGGCTTCGAGGTGCTCGAAGAGCGGATGGATAAGGTCGGCATTCGCGGGACGGCCACCGGACGACTCGCGTTTACCAACATGTTCGTGCCGAAGGAAAACATCCTGGGGCAGATCGGCAAGGGCTTGCGACTGGCCCTCACGATGCTCGACTTCGGCCGCACGACTTTCGGGGCGAGTTGCACCGGAGCGGCCAAATTCTGCGTGCAGGAAGCGGTCCGCTATGCCAACGAACGGCGACAGTTTGGCCAGACCCTGGGCCAATTCGAGTTAGTCCGCGAGAAGATCGCACTGGCCGCTGCCGAAGCCTACGCGATGGAGAGCGCGACGTATCACACGGCTGCCCTCATCGACACCGGGGCCGAGGACTATATGCTCGAAACGTCGATGATCAAGCTGTTCGCCAGCGATTCACTCTGGCGGATCGTCAACGATACGCTGCAAATTCACGGCGGAGCCGGCTTCTTCACCGACCGCCCGTGGGAGCGAATGATGCGCGACGCGCGGCTCAACCTCATCGGCGAGGGGGCCAACGACGTACTGCGGTGTTTCAATGCGATGGTCGGGCTGCGCTACGTCGGCAAAGAGCTGCAGGAAATTCTCAAACGACCCTGGCGTGCGATCGGGCTGTGGAAAACCGCTCCGGCGATCCCCGTGCGGCACAGCGCTCTGCAATCGTCGGCGGGCACTTTGTCGAAGCAGATCGCCCGGTTCGCCCGCGCATGCAACGGCGCTCTCATCAAGTATCGCGAGAGCATCATCGATCACGAATTCGTCCAAGGTCGGATCGGCGACTTGGGAACCGAACTGTTTCACATGAGCTGCGTCTACTCGCGCCTGACAAGCTTGCTCTCGAACGACAAGCTCGAAGAGGGGGCCAAGCAAAAGGAGCTGCAGACGGGCCTCTGCTACCTCCGAATCGCGTCTCGCCGCAACGCGCAGCGATTCACGGCCCTCAAGTCAAATGACGACGAAGCGCTCAACCGCACGGCCGCCGCGTGGCTCGGCAAATAACACTATGACCGCGAACGATACGGCTTTTCAGTTTGCCGCGGCGAACATTCGCTTTGGCGCCGGCATCACCCGGGAAGTGGGGGACGATTTAATCGATCTCGGCGCGCAGCGGACGATGGTCCTCATCGACCCCGCGTTGCGCGATTCGTCGACCGGCGAAACGGTGATCTCGTCGCTCAAAGCGTCGCGGATCGATTTTGATGTCTTCGATCGCGTCGTAGTCGAACCGACGGATGCCAGCTTTCAGGAAGCGGCCGCCGCAGCTCGAAGCGGGAAATTTGATTCGTTCGTGGCCGTCGGCGGCGGCAGCACGATCGATACGGCCAAGGCGGCCAACCTGTACTCGACGCACGCGGCCGAGTTCTTTGATTTTGTCAATGCGCCGATCGGGCGTGGGCTGCCGATCCCCAGTCCGCTCAAACCGCTGATCGCGATCCCCACAACGGCCGGAACGGGGAGCGAAACGACGGGCGTTGCCATCTTCGATTATGTCGAGAAGCACGCGAAGACGGGGATCGCCCATCGCTATTTGAAGCCGACGTTGGGCATCGTCGACTCAGACAACACGCGGACGCAGCCGGCCGCCGTGGCCGCATCGGCGGGCCTCGATGTGTTAAGCCATGCGCTCGAATCGTACACGGCTATCCCTTACACGTCGCGCCCGAAGCCGGCTCGTTCGCTCGAGCGGCCGGCCTATCAAGGCTGCAATCCCGTCAGCGATCTGTGGTCCTTGCGGGCTCTGGAGTTGGTCGACGAGTACTTGGAGCGCGCGGTGAGCGATCCGTCCGACACCGAAGCCCGCAGCAACATGCTGTTGGCATCGGCGATTGCCGGACTCGGATTCGGCAACGCGGGCGTCCACTTGCCGCACGGAATGTCCTACCCCGTGGCGGGAATGGTGCGATCGTTTCGCCCGTCAGGCTATCGAGTCGATCACGCGTTGGTGCCGCATGGCATGTCGGTCATCCTTCACACGCCGGCCGTCGTGCGTTTCACGGCATCTGCCTGTCCCGAGCGACATTTACGTGCGGCCCAAGCGCTCGGCACGGACGTCGACGACGTGCCGCTCGAAGACGCGGGCGTGGTGCTTGCTGATCGCGTGATTCAATTCATGCAAACGACGGGCATGCCGAACGGACTTCGCGCCGTCGGCTACACCGAGGCGGATATTCCGGCTCTCGTTGAAGGGACGCTGCCGCAGCATCGCGTCACCAAGCTCTCGCCTCGGGCTGCTGGGCCCGAGGAGCTGACAGAGCTGTTCCGCAACTCGCTCACGATTTGGTGAGAAAGCGAAGGCAGAACCGGCGGGCTTACACGCGCCGCTCGTCGGTGCCGCAGAGTTGTTGCGCGAAACATCGGCAGAATCTGCCGATCGCTTGCTGCGTTTTGTCGCAAACTTGTCTTGTCGGTTCTGTAACCCAAGTTAGAATTCGGCCCCTTCCCTCTCTTCCCCTTGAGCGTTCCCTTTCCTCATGTGCTTTCTGCTGTGCGAACCGCGCGGCGGAAGGAGTTTGCGCATGGACCTGCGGCTTCGACGGGCAAGCGCCCACTCCAATCTTGTGCGATGTGCCACAGTCATCGTGGTGACATTTTGCGGCTGTGCCGACATGTTGCCGAGCGAATCGACCATGGAGAAGTGGTCGCCGAGCAACATTTGGTATCGCATGCAGCCCAATCAATTGGGGCGGCTGAACGAAGGAAGCGGACTTTCTTCCGACGTCTACTACTCGATCTCCGATTATCCGGAACGCAGTCGCTCCGTGACGTTCGCGAACCAGGCGTCGAGCAGTGAGGCGACTGTCGTCACGCCGAAGGACAACGGATCGACCCTGCGGTGATCGTTCGACTCGCGGTCGCTAGGAAGTCACTCGGTCAGAACAGAAAAGGGACCGGCACGATGAGTCTGCGGTATCGACCTGCGCGGTTTACGCTCTCTGCTCTTGTCGGCTTCGCGATTCCGGCCTCTGTCTTGAGCGGCTGCGCCGACATGCTGCCCAGCGCACAGAGCGTCGCCTACTGGACTCCCGACACTATCTGGTATCGCATGCAGCCGAATCAGTTGGGCCGACTGAATGAGTTCCCCGAAGGACTAACTCCGGACGCGTACTACTCGGTTTCTGACTACCCAGAGCGCGATCGGGCCGCGGCCGTGACGGACCAAGCGATAAATGACGCGACGATCGTGGCCAAAGCCGCCAATTAGAGCCGGTTCGCTTGCTCGCGCCGATTCAGCTGCGCGCCGCCTCTTCGATCAGGGGCGCGGCCCCTTGTCGCAGCAGATCATCGGCGACCGCTTCGCCCAGCGCGCTCGGTTCGGCTCGCCGGCCCGATTGCCGCGACTCGATCCGCTGCACGCCGTCCGCGCTCAGAACGACGGCCTCGAGGGTCATCGCCTCCTCGGCAATCGTCACTGAGACGCCGACGGGAGCGTGGCAACCGGCGCGCAGGCGATTCAAAACTTGTCGCTCGGCCGTAACGCTGGCAAAGGTCACCGCGTCCGTAATTCGCGCGAGCAGGGCCAAAGTTTGGTGATCATCGTGGCGGCATTCCAGGCCCAGCGCACCTTGTCCGACGGCCGGAAAGACGTCGGGTGGCATCAAGCGAATCGTGATGCGATCGGCAAAGCCCAAGCGATCGAGCCCGGCTTCCGCCAGCACCAGCGCGTCGTAAGCTCCCTCGTCGAGCCTGCGCAAGCGCGTGTCGACATTGCCCCGCACATCCAGAAATTGCAGATCGGGTCGCACGTGCAGGATCTGGGCGCGACGTCGCAGGCTGCCGGTCCCCACGCGAGCAGCGCGCGGCAGATCTCGTAGCGTAGCGCACGTGGCTCCTAGGGGCAGCACTAAGGCGTCCCAGGGCGCTGCACGCATCGGGACGGCGGCGAGTTCAATTCCAGGTGTCGCAACAGTCGGCAAGTCCTTCAGACTGTGCACCGCGATGTCGGCACGGCCGTCGATGACAGCCTGCTGGATTTCTCGAGTAAACACTCCCACGCCGCCCATTCCGCTCAATGGCACGCTAGTGACCTGATCGCCCGTCGTCGTGACGTGCACCAACGGCACCTCGAGCCCTGGCTCGAGTGCTTTGAGTCGCTCCGCGACGAATTGAGCCTGCCACAGTGCCAGGCGGCTCGCGCGGGTGGCGATTCGGACAATGGAGCGGCTCACGACGGCTGTGCCTCGTCATCGCGCGGCGGGCTGCCCGGCGGCAACGGAGCCGGGGAGGGGCCGCCTGGTGACACGTTTGGCGGAACGGCGCCCGACGGCCGACCATCGAACGGTGCGAACGGCGGTCTCGATTCCTCATACGGGCCGGGGTTGTAGGGCGGCCGGCTCTCGGCAAATGGACTCTGCTGGCCCAGGGCGCCCGGGGTGCCGAACGTGCTGGCGAGACGTCGGGACAGCTCGCGGTGCAGCACTTCGGGAGTCGCCCGTTGATGTTCGGGGACGAGCACTCCGCACGACAAGAAATACTGAAAAGCCTGATCGAGCGTCATGTTCAAATCGATGATCGCACTCTTCGGCACCGTGACGACCCAGCCGCTCATTGGCATGGGCGCAGCTGGAATCATGATGCTGACCATCGGCTCGCCTGCTGCCAGCGTCATCTCCATCAGGCTTTCGCCCATGGCAAATCCAATGGTCCAAATTCCGCGGCGAGGGAACTCGATGGCCACCACTCGATTGTACGCGACGGCCCGTTCAGTGAAGAAAAAGTCGGTCACCTGCTTCACGGAGGAATAGATACTGCTGATGATCGGCACCCGCGCCAGGACCAGCGATTCGAACCGACTAATTAGCCATTGCCCCATGCGGGCCGTCACGAACCGCCCCATAAAATAGAGGCCGATGATCGTCAGCGCCGTGGCCAGCGCGCTCAACGAGCCCAGGCTCTTGAAGTAGCGAAAGGTGACAAGTTCCATGTAGAGGCCGGTGGCGGTTGCCGGCCAGTCGGCCGGCCGCATCCGCGATGCCACTTCCCAAAAGTCGGCATACGGGACCGATCGTTCGCCGAACGGTACGTAGGCCTCTTCAGCCAGGCTGGCCTTTGACTCGCCATTCTTCTTGCGGCCCGCCTCGAGGTCGTTCTCATATTGCCGGGCGACCTCGGGGGGCAGTCGGTAATCGTTGCCGCAGTATTCGAGAGGGGGCAAACCGGGCGCGGTCTCGAACTGATTGGTCGGCCGCGACTTGTCGATGATCTCGGCGATCACAAAGCGGACGCTTGTCGTGACGGGGCTTACGACGTAGCCGTAAATGATCTGACCAATCCAGACCAGGATCACCAGCGTCAGGATCGGAGGCAGAACAATCGCGAGGCCTTTGATAAAGAACTGCGTCGCCGTCGCCTTCTTGGGCGGGGAGGCTGTCGGCTTTTCGGCGGCGTCGCTCGTACCGACAGGATCCGCGGGAGCAGGAATATCCATAGGTCAGCGACTCGCGTCCCTGCGACCGGCGGCCGGTCTCAAGCCGATGCTTCGGGCGATGACCGCCACGCGAACCGAAGCGGCCCCGGCGTCCCATAGGGCCCGCGCGGCTTCGTCGGCAGTCGCACCGGTTGTCAGCACGTCGTCGACCAGCAGAACTCGGCGTCCCGAAACCTGGCCGGCAAATCGAGTCGGCACGCAAAAGGCTTTCCGCAGATTCACGCGTCGCCGTCCCGAGGGCAGCCCCGATTGTTTCGACGTCCTGCGCACCTTCGAGAGCAGCGAGGGAGCCAACCGCACTTGCAACCGCTTGGAAAGCACGCTCGCCAGCGTTTCCGGAACCTTGGGCGCGCTCACGAGCGACTCTTGCCAATAGTGAGGAACAGGGACGATCAGGTCCGGTTGCGCCGACAAGAGATCCATCCCTTCTTCGGTCCACAGCGTCTCGCCGAGGGCGGCGGCCAATTCTTCACCGCCCGGCCGCTTGGCCGCCAGGCACATCGCACGCAGTTCGTTTTCGTACACGCCCAAGCGGATCACCGATTCGAAGTGAAAGCGGTCACGGCGGCAGAGGTAGCAGCCCCTCTCGGTGTCGAGAAACGGTCCGACCGGGGCCGCACAGCGCCGGCAGCGATCGCTGGTCGGCCCGATGGCCGCGTCGCGGCACCCCGTGCAGAGGCGCGGCAGGAGATCGTACAGACCTCGAAAAGGCAGCTCCCGACGACAGGCCGCACACCGCGCAGGAGCGATCGCGCCAATCGCGGCTGCGAGCATGCCGCTGACGAAACGGCGACTCCGCGCCAACAAGTTCGCGCGCAACGGGTCTGTGAGCGCGCGGCTCTCGTCGGATTGAAAGTGGGCGGATCGGAGAATTCGCATCGAATGACTCGCCCGGTCGTGTCGTTTGTGCGGAACTTTCCTGTTATTCGGGCCGCCGAAAAGCCGATGAAGAAACCAGATGCCTGGAGGGGCGGCCGGTTCGGCCGTTGCCCGCGATCCGGGATTTCTTCACGGCTGTTCGCGTCGCGCGCGAAGCCAGGACGTTGAACGTGGACAAGGAGACGAATCCATGCGGATTCGCGTGGCGCTTGCTTCGCTGATCGTGGGTTTGATGGTCATCGTCATCGGTCTGTCGCCCGAGCGAGCGACCGCCGCCAACGAAGGACAGCCGAGCGATTGGCAGCGGTTTTACTACTACCCGTACGTCTACTATCCGTCGAACTTTCAAAAACCGGTTCAGTACGACCACATGTACTACCGCTATCCGCCTGCCCGTCAGATCCCCGTGTACAACACGGCTTGGCATAACTTTTACCCTGAGCCGCACCCGTGGCACCAGGGGCACGCGTTCATTCTCGACGTGTTTTAGCGAGAATCGCTCGGCGACCGCCTGAGGCCGCGAGCATTGCATCATCCCACCCACGGGCCCAACCCGTGGGTTTATTTCTGCGCCGCGCTATTTTGTTGGGGACGAAGTCGCGTAGGCGGCGTTGGCTGCTGCCACACCGGCTCCTGCAACGGCCTGATGGCCGGCTGTCGCCAGGCAGCGATCGAGCGCCGCGAGAAACAAGAGCACATTCGACGGCGTACTCGTCTCTCCCATTAATCCAATCCGCCAAGTCTTGCCTTTGAGCGGCCCGAGCCCGCCGCCGATCTCAATGCCGAATTCGCTCAGGAGCTGCTTGCGAACGGCTCCGTCGTCCACGCCGGCGGGGATCAGCACCGAGTTGAGCATCGGCAATTGGTTCGGTTCGGCTACGGAGTAATTCACGCCCAAGGCCCTCAGCCCGGCCTTAAGAGCCAGATGATTCTGGAGGTGTCGCGCGAACCGGGGCTCCAGACCTTCTTCGAGCACGATCCGCAACGCCTCGTGCAGCCCGAAGTTCATATTGATCGGCGCCGTGTGATGGTACGCGCGATCCTGCCCCCAGTAGCTGCGAACCATTGTGAGGTCGAGGTACCAACTGGCGACTTTTGATTTGCGCTTCTCCAGGGCCGCGACGGCTCGCGGGCTAAAGGTCACGGGTGACAGACCCGGCGGGCAGCTCAAGCACTTTTGAGTGCCGCTGTATGCCGCATCGATTTCGTTTTCGTCGATTTTGACTGGCAGTCCGCCCAACGACGTGACGCAGTCCACTAACAGCAACCCTTGCTGGGCGTGCACGAGCGAGGCGAGCCCGTCGAGACGTTGGTGGGCGCCGGTCGACGTTTCTGCGTGCACGATGCCGACGATCTTGGGTCGGACGCGTTTTACGGCTTCGGCGATCTCCTCCTTTGTAAAAACTTCGCCGAAGGGATGTTCGAGGCGCGTGACCTGGGCACCCGCTCGTTCGGCGACGTCGACCATCCGTCCGCCAAACACTCCATTCACGCAGACGACCATCTTGTCGCCGGGCTCGATGAGATTGACGACGCACGTTTCCATCCCCGCGCTGCCAGTCCCGCTGACGGCCAGCGTCAGCTCATTTTTTGTCTGAAAGACGGAGCGCAGCATCTTCTGCGTTTCGTCCATGATCCGCAAAAAATACGGGTCAAGGTGTCCCACGGTGGGAGCAGCTAGCGCAGCGAGCACGCGCGGCGACACCTCACTCGGACCGGGGCCCATTAGCACGCGTCGCGGAGGATTCAGAGGAGGTGGAACGGGAGCAGCGCTTTTCCCGGAAGACCCGGGGGTCGTCTCAGCTGGCAACGGTCAACCCTCGATAATCAGTTTTTGAATCTGTTTGAACTCCGGCGTGCCCGCCTTTTCACACCACTCGAACAAGACCGACTCCACGGTGGTGAGGGTCGCGCCGGAGGCGGCCATCCGCTCGAGCGCAATCCGCGCATCGAGTTCACCGCGACTGGCGACGGCATCGACCGGCACGTAGACCCGAAAGCCGCCGGCAATCAAGTCGAGGACAGTTTGCATCACGCAGACGTGCGCCTCCATGCCGGCCACGACGACCTGTTCGCGGTCGTCGCTGACGTCGCCGGCCTGGCCCCAGGCGAGCCCCGGCGCGCAACTGAAAATCACCTTGTCGAGCCGGGGACCCATCCGGGAGGCCAACTCGGCGGTCATCGGGCCGAGGCCCTGCGGGTATTGCTCGGTGCCGTAGATGGGGACGGCGACAATCTTCGCCCCGTCGAGCAAGCGGCGGCAGTTATGCACCAGCCGCGCCGAGTTCGGAATCGGAGGCAGAAGTTTGTCCTGCACGTCGACGATTAACAGCCGGCTGCTGGCTGCCGACAGCAATTCGGGATTGCGGACGTAAGAAGATGCGACAGTCTCACTGGGCACAGCAGTCATCGGATCCGTCAGTCGATGAGTGACAAAATACAGATGAGGGACAAATACAGGCGGGCCAGTCTCTCGGGTCGATTATCGCGGCGACAGCGTCCCGCCGCCAGCCGACGCGTGTCGTTGGGGCGCGTACAGAGTTCAATAAGGAGTGGCGTATTGCGGAGTCATCGTTTATCTTATCCGAGCGCGGTCATTTCGCGTTCGTTGACAGTTTCGCAGCCCCATCGAGTGCGGAACTGCGACGTCTGCGGAGACTTCGCCGCCGCGGATTCCCGCGAGTCTTTTCGCGCACCAGAGGCCGTTGCACTGTGTCTGAATCGACGACGGTTTTTTGCGCGCGTGTTGGCCGAAATCTTCTAGCGTTATCGCACCGGCGATCGCCGGCAGAGTGAGTCCGTGATGAGCGACGAAAACAAACCCTCGCAGGTCGAGGCGGTGCGCGAGCCGCTCGACGCAGGACGTACTGAACTGGCTGCCGCCGTCGAACAGGCGGATAGTGCAACCGACGCTTCGGCCGCACCGGCCGCCGGAGGTTTGGATCTCGAGAGCTCCCCGCTGGGCGCTTATCGCCGGGGCCGCACCCACGTCGCCGAACGAGCGAACGAAACGGGTGACGCGAGCGGGGAACCGCACGGATCGCATGGCGGCGGCCACTCGTCACCGAGCGTGTCGCATGCTCCCGCGACACAACCCGTTGAATCGGCCCCCGCGGAGCCTCCCGCCCACGCGCAAGCCGCCCACTCGGACGCAATTCCGGACTCGCCGGCGCCGGAGGCCGCGACGCCGGCCGAACCGCGGCATGCCTCAGAGCCTGCGCCTTCACACCGCGCGATCGGCAGCATTGAAATTCCGCCCCCGGCCCAGCAACTCGATGCCGCGCTGGCCGCGGAAATTGACGCGGCCATGGCGAACAGTGACCTGGCCGAGGTGGAATCGATCTCTTCGTCTGCCGTCGAAGGCGAAGAAGAGACACATGAGAAACCGCCGGAGGAGTCGTTGGAAAGCGGCCAACATTTGGCGGGGAAGATCCAATCCATTCACGGCGATGGCGTGTTGCTCGATTTGGGTTACCGCTCCCCCGGCATGGTCCCGTTGCGGCAATTCGTGTCGGGCAAGCGTCCCGAAGTGGGACAGCGGATCGAGGTGCTGGTCGACCGCATAGCCCCGGAAGAGGGACTCATCTATCTCAATTTGCCGAAGGGGCTGCGGCGGATTGCCGGGAACTGGGACTCGCTGTCGAAAGGGCAGATCGTCGACTGCCTTGTGAACCGCACGAACAAGGGCGGTCTCGAAGTCACCGTGAGCGGCTTGCGGGCCTTCTTGCCGTCGAGCCAGATCGAGCTGGGATTTGTCTCCGAACTGGAACCTTATATCGGTCAGAAACTGCGAGTCGAGGTGGTCGAGGTCAATGCGAAGAAGCGCAACCTCGTCGTCAGTCGCCGCAACTACTTGCAGATCGAGAGGAAGGAAGGCGAGGGGGCGTTCTGGCAGGCCGCCCAAATCGGGCAGACCTTCACCGGCAAGGTCAAAACCATCAAGGACTACGGAGTCTTCGTCGATCTGGGGGCCGTCGATGGGTTCTTGCACATCGGCGAAATGAGCTGGTTCCGCATCAAGCATCCGTCGGAATTAGTGAAAGAAGGCCAGACGGTCGACGTCAAGGTTCTGTCGCTGGATCCCGAGAAGAAGAAGATCGGCCTCGGGATGAAGCAACTGGCACAGAATCCCTGGACGACCGCGCCAGACAAATATGCGGCCAGCACTCAGGTCACGGGCAAGGTGACCCGGATCGCCGACTTCGGGGCGTTTGTCGAACTCGAGCCGGGGCTGGAGGGATTGATTCACGTCAGCGAACTCGACCATCGTCGCGTGCGTCATCCGTCCGACGTGGTCAAAGTCAATCAAGTCGTCACGGCGCAAGTGCTCGAGCTTGATCCGGAACGCAAGCGGATCAGCCTCTCCCTTAAAGCCCTGCAAGCCAAACCCGAAGCGCCCAAGCCCGTCGAAGAGCCCGCCGTCGAGCCCTATCAGCGAAAGCGGAAGGGCCCGCTCCGAGGTGGAACGGGCAGCAGCGGGCCGGGCGGACTGTTCGGAAATCCGACCGACTTCCACTGATTTGTTGCGACTCGAATCGCTCGCGGCAAATCCGGCTCTCTGTAGCACACGGCGCGCTTAGAGCAGCGTGTCCAACAGCATTCGCAGCTTGCGCAGCTCGAGCGGCCGTTCAGCGGCGTTCTCAGGCGACGGGAGGATGTCGACCGACAGCGCTCGGTTGTATCCCTGCCGTTTGAGCTGATTGATCAGCCGCGTGTAATCGAGTTCGCCCAACCCGACTTGTACTTGCAGGCTCTGAGATGTCGAGTCACGCAAGTGGGTGTGATAGACGTACGGGAAGACCTGGTCGTACGAACGGCCCGCGTTATTTCCGACCATGTAATAGCTGGGGTCGAGCGTGAGCCCCAATCCGCGAACCGCCTGGCATAGCTCGACGGCCGTGTGCGGATCCTCGGTGAGATGGCCGGCCTCGGTTTTGATCGACAGGCGAATGCCGTCCGCACTAGTCAGCCGCACGAACTCTCTGAGCCGATCGACTTCGGTGTTGAATGGCGTTCCCAGAGGCGAAGCGGGAATAGTGATTTGCGTGATGCGCATCAGCTTGGCCGCCTTGGTGACGCCGGCCAGTGTTGCAGCGGGCACGTCTTGCGCGAGGCAAAAGCCGACAGCGGTCAGGCGGGTCGTCTCACGGTAGCGCGCGAAGAACTGTTCGGGATCCTTGGCGACTTCCGCGGGCTTCAGGTGCGGCCCCTCGCTGGAGAGCCACAGTTCGACCTTGTCGTATTCCAGCTCGACGAAGAGCGAGCAGGCCTCTTCAAAGGTGCGGTCGGCGAAGCAATGAGTCGATGCTGAAACGAACACCCCGTCACTCCGTTGTGGGGAACCTGGAACGTGCCGGCGACCGATTGCGGTCGCGAATCGTGGTGCTTTCGATCGATCTCCCAACGAGATCGAGAAGCCGAACCGAGGCGTGCGAGATAACTTCTTTTGTTGCAAACCGTTACGTCACGCCGCCCGTACCGGATCGGCTGCTGAAATCGTCTCGGTAATCTATCGCGACTACGCCGATTCTGCAAGATCGCGGAAGTTTACCGGTGCGGCCGAAAGTGTCTTTCGCAGTGATTGTCCACATTTTGCGGATTCTTTGGTCGATAAAGAAGACAGGCGCTGCGATCGCGCGGTGCGGGCACGATGGCGTTGGATACCAGCCCTCAGGAAGACCAAACGATGAACGCAAAAATTTTCTTGGGACTGACTCTTGGCCTGATCGGGCTGGCCTCTGCCGGTTGCACGTCGGCTCCCGGCGTCGTTCGCGCGCAATCTCCGGATGGCGTCGCTTACGGCTCCCCGGCACATCCGTGCCCCGAGTGTGGATCGACCGACGGCTCCTGCAGCGGTGGCTGTGCACACAACCCGCATCATCGGGTCTGGTCGCACTATACTCCCCCCGATGCCGCCAACTGCTGCTTGGATGGCGGCTGTGGCTCTTTCTGCTTGCATAGCCCGTTCCCCTGCAGCACCTGCGGCGATCGCGGTCCGCTTGTCTATCCGGCCAACCCGACTCCGGGTGCGATCGTTCAGTACCCGTACTACACGTGCAAGGGACCGGACGACTTCTTCTTCCCGGCGGTCGGTTCGACGAACAACGCTCGTTAATCGGTTTCGACGCCGATTGTGCCGCTCGACTGGCTGAGCCCACTCACAAATTGAGATCCGTTCAGAGCGGGCGACGCCGAACGAAGATCAGTCCCTCTGCGTCTTCGTACACGACTGACCAGGCAGGATCCGCGCGCAGCGCGTCGGCCAAAGCCGCGTGCTGATCGTCATCGACGACGGCCGTGTTGACGCGGTGTCGCTCGAGGATCTGCTGCCAGCCTTCGTCGAGCGTGATGACGCGGATGTAGTCCTGCCAGACGGGTCGTGGGACGAGGTGGACGTGCGAGGCCACGAACACGTCGAGCCCCGGCGGCCCGGCCCAAAGCAGGTAATCGCCCCATTCCAGCGTATTGAAGATTGGCCCGCGGGGCGGATGCGTCCGCAGGAATTCGGTCGCGTCGATCGGTGTGGCGGATGAAAGACTTTCGCGCAAATCGACCGGGGGGCGACGCGTCAGGGCCGCGGTCAGCGGCGTGCAAAGTAATGCCACGCAGACGGTGACAGCGGCAAATCTCCCGG
Source organism: Planctomycetaceae bacterium (assembly GCA_035687365.1). GTDB lineage: Bacteria > Planctomycetota > Planctomycetia > Planctomycetales > Planctomycetaceae > DASPSM01. The sequence goes on from DASRXU010000428.1 coordinate 18,369, forward strand.
GAATGCTCAGCGTAAGCTGTTCCGATTGGATGCGATGCGCGCTTCGCCAGCGCTTCCAAATCGCGGCCCCGTGCAGCGCCGCATAATAGGCTGCGACCGGTCCCCACCAGACGATGAGGCGCGAGGTCGCCAGCGTCGCCCCGCCGAGGCTGACGAGCAGTAGCAACTCCGTCGTCGAGATTCTGCGCGGCGTCAGTCCGTAGAGACCCAGCAGTACAAGTGAAACGCACAACGCGGCCCAGCCTTGTCCCACCCAGAGCCGCAGCGGTTTCCATTCCACGAGGTCGGCCAGATTGGCATTCGATGAGAGTTGCCACGCCGCTTCGTAAATTCTCCAACCATACGGATTGAGCAACACAGCAGCGCCTGCCAATGCGAGGAAGACGAATCCCCTTCGGAGGTGTCGGTCGTGGCGCAGCGCGCGCAGACTGCCCGTGCGCCGCAAGAGGTCCACCGCGCGTCCGCAGACGAATGCAGCCAGCGTGGCGAGCCCGATCAAAAACGACCCGTGCAGGTTGACCCAAGCGGCGAACAACGCTGCGATCAGCACATTTCTTGCAAAGCCGGACACGCGCCTGACAAGCATCGCGAAGAGCGCGGCGAAGCAAACGCAGCCCGCCAGTTGCGGACGCACAATCGCAAGTTGGTTCCAGTCGACCCAAACATAAATCCCAGCAGCGAAAGCGGCCGCCCAAGCCGAGTTCGTTTTGCGTCGGCTGCACCAGGCCAACAGCCCGACACAGGCCGTGACGCTGCCCGCATAGAGGAACTGCAGCGCGGGGATTCCCCGCCAGTCGTACGCGCCGTACGCCAAAAGTTCACTCAGCCAAGAGAAGTCGACGAAGGGAACGCCCTGACATAGACGCATCAGCGGCTCGGTCGCCGGGATAGCCCGGTTGGCGGCAATCAATCGACCGTAGGCCAGATGTCCCCACAGGTCGGTGTGCCACAGCGGACGGTGGCTCACATACACGAAGAATAGGGACAGGGCGACGATCAGTCCGAAATCGGCCGGCCGCAAACAGAATCTCGACGCGCCCCACGACTCATCGGGAAAGCATCGTGGAACGGGGCCCCAAGCATTGCTGAACCGATCGGCCGACGCGCGCTTTGATTCACTCTCGACCTTTGCCCCGGGCGCACTTTCGACCGATCCCATTAGCGCACCACGAAGGCGAGCGATTCGATGACTGCGCGCCCCGACTTCGCGAACGGCCGCGGGAACGGCTGCGCACGGCCCCGTTCATCAATCGCGCGACAGCGCAATGCATAGCGACCCGCCGGCAGTCCAGGATGCACGCCGGCCCAGTGCGCGCACGCCAGCTTCATCGGCCAAGCGTTGGGTAGACCGGTCGTCGGGCTGAATCCCTGAATCGGCAAGGGAAGACGGTCGCCGGGCAACCCGCCGCCCCAACTCTTGGGCGCCGGCGGTGGAAGAATTTCCACATCGCGCCAGGCGGCCTTGGTCAGGTACGGGTCGTCCGCGGGCGGTTCGTCGTCTTCCGGACCGATCAGGATCTGGACTTTGCTCAAGCCCCCGACGCCGACTTGAGCGTAGCCCGATAGGGGAATCTTTTCGCCCGCCCGTGCGACATCCGGATACGACAGCGTCGCGGCGAAAGTCTTCATCGGGCTGTCGACGTCGTTTCCCTGCTCGGCGTACGTATCGTTGGCATGCGGCAGACTCGTCAGCACGACATGCGACAGCCACTTGATCGATTTGAATCCGTAGTGCTCGGGGACGACGATGCGGACCGGTCCGCCGCGACGGCTCGTAAGCCACTGACCATTCAACTTGTAACAAAGGATCACGGGCGGCAGATCGAAATAGTCGTCGAAGACGCGACCGATCGGCAGCGAGCTGCGAAACATCTGCTTGGGAATGTCGTTATGGTAGCCATAATAGAAGACACGCCGCAGGTCCTCGTGCGGCTCCGTCATCCAAACCAGTTCGCGCAGCGGAACGCCTTCCCAGATACCCATGCCGAGCGGACAGCCGAGGTTCAGGCAGGTCATGATCTTGGCGAATCGCACCGCGCGAGTTTCCGCAAGTTTCATCAGGGCCGGAAAGTCGATCGCCGTCCCGTCGCTCTTGGTCAACGGTTTGCCGAGCCGGACGGGGTGCTCGGGGTCGGAGAGAACTTCGAGCTTCCAGGTTTCGCGGGTCAGACCGACGGCCCGTTTGCGATCGGCGGCCAGGCTGTGAGGAATCGGCTTGCCGCGCGACACATCCTCGAACCCATCGGGAGGTGTGAGGTAAGTGCCAAACCGGACCAGCCGTTCAGCCCGATTCTTCGACGGCGGGCTGGCGGCGGTCGCCAACCTGGGACGTCCGACCGTGGCGAGCGAACCCAGGCCAACGCCCAGAAAGAATCGGCGCGTCAGCACACGGTGCTCGTTCAGGAAGGGTGGGAAATCACGCATGGCGATGTGTTCGCAAAGCTGCGTCGCGTGGCCGGCGTGGCGTGGACCGGCTCCTTTGAGGCCACGGTCCATCTTACACAATTCCGACTGACGTTAAGCCGATCTTAAGCGCACCGAATCGCTCGATCGCCGCGTTTCGTCACAAGCCGTTTGGGATTGGCTGCGACTCGGTCGTCCGATCGTTCCTAAATTCTCGTTCATCGCGTGCGGCACGGTTGTTCAGCGCGGGATGGTCCAGCGACGTTTTTTCCGCGAAATTGCTGAGCGTAAACACCTCTATGCCGTGGTTCCGCAAAGGAAGCAGCTGCAATTGACAGCAAGGGGGAGTTCAGAGACTATCCGCGCCCTTCTCTCATATTACGCGGGTTCGACATTACCATCGCACATCGATCGGCCGTCCGATTCGCATTTTGCACACGTGCCGTACACCTCCGGGGAAGACATGATTCACGCCACGGCGATTATCGATCGACACGCGCGCATCGATCCGACAGCCCGGATCGGTCCCTATGTCGTGATCGATGGGCCGGTCACGATCGGGCCCGAATGCGAGATCGCCGCGTCGGCAGTGATTCTGGGACGAACGGAGATCGGCGCGCGGTGCCGCGTCCATTCTCATGCGGTGGTCGGTGACATGCCCCAAGACCGGGCTTTTGGCGGAGGCGACACGAGTTGCCGCATCGGAGATGACTGTGTGATCCGTGAGGGAGTCACCATTCATCGCGGGACGGCTGCCGGCACGCAAACCGTCGTGGGCAACCGCTGCATGCTGATGACCAATTCGCATGTGGCCCACAACTGTCAGATCGACGATGACGTCACGCTCATCAGCGGATCCTTGCTAGCCGGCTATGTGCAAGTCGGACGCCGAGCCGTCATCTCGGGCAATTCGGCCGTTCATCAGTTTGTCCGCATCGGCGAACTGGCGATGATCGGCGGACTGTCGAAAATCGTGCAGGACGTGCCACCGTATTTCATGACCGATCAAGAAGGCAACATTGTGGGCGAGAACCGCGTCGGCTTGATGCGGGCCGGCCTGTCGGTGCTCGAGCGCAAAGAAGTCAAAGCCGCCTTTCGCATCATCTATCGCCTGGGGATCGGGCACCACGAAATTGTGGCCCATCTATCCGAGCAAATGACGAGCGAAGCGGGCCGCAAACTGCTCGATTTCGTCGCCTCGAACTCCAAACGCGGCATCTCGCGCGACACGATCCGCCTGCGACGCGCGGCGTGAATCGGTCCTACTCCGAACGGCTCAGCCGTTCGACAACCATCGCGTCGGTCAGCGGCTGCGGCTCGATCGAAAGCGGCGCGCCGGCTGCGTGATAAACGGCCGACAGTGGCGCGAGTTCCTCGGCAGGAATTGAAGCCGTGCCGAAAACTTCGAGACGCGTGGGAGCAGCCAGCGCGGCCAAGCCGCCCAACCCGCCATATTTGAGCGCGCCGGGCAGGAACATCAGGTCGGTCGCGGCGGGAATCTTGCGGTAGCTCAATCCGTGGGCATCGGCCAGCACGTCCGAGATGTGATCGTGCAGCAGTCCAGCGGCCAACAACACACAGGGGCCGGCTTCACCGGTGCCGACCAGGCGGATCTTCTTGGCTTCGTGGTTCGTCGCCAGCCGCACGGCAGTAACCACATCGTGTACCCGACTGGAGAGCACGGTCGGATTGTACGCGAACGTGAAGGCCGCATACTTCGCGATGACCTTGGGTGGTTTCGCGGGCGGATGCGACTCGTTGAATTCTCCCGTCAGAAAGAGGTCGGCCGACGCCACCGCTTCGCCGGCTTGCAGCAGCTTGCGAACGGCTTCGGTCGGCTTGCCATCGGGCCCGAGCAGGTGAGACTTTCCCTGCCCGTCGAACCAGAAGACGGCCGTTCCCCGGAATGATTGCGGACGCAGCAAAATCCAGGGCAACTGGGTTTTGTCGTCGCTCCGCACGGCTCGTCCTTTGATCAATTCGGTTCCGTCGTCGAGCCGCGTCGTGTGCAGCGGATTCTCGCGCCAATCAGAGGAGTTCGGCGGATCGGCGTTGAGCATCACGCGAGCGGCGCCGCCGACTACCTCGCGGTAGTGATCGAGGCCCGCGGCGTCCTTCGGCAGCAACTCGGCAAACTGCTTGTCCGCGACGCTGGTGAGATAGGCCCGCAGCGCCGGCGCGTCTTTCGCATCGGCCGGTCGTGGATGTGTTTGGTCGAAGACGCTGAGGTCGGCTGGTTCGATGGGCCAGAAGTCCTCTTCGACGACCGGCTGCTTGCGACCCAAGTTGAGATGCGCGCTGAACCAGTTGTACATGATCTCGCGCGAAACCTGGTTGTAGTTGTGACCGAACTGGGGATTGCACTTCGCGTAGACGTTGTCGGACTCCCCGTAGAGTCCGTAAACCTGCTTCAACTCGGGCAGCCCCTTGGTCTCAATATCGATCGTCCAATCGTGGGCCCCGCTCATCGCCATAGGTTTTGGAGCGAACAGGGCGGCGATGGCCACATTGTTGATGCCGACGCGCAGCAGGTCAGTGTTTTCGCAAACGCAGCCTCCCTGCATGTTGGTCGAGACCATGACTGCCGGAAACGCGACGGTCGGCCGCGGATCGACGGCGCCGAGCAGAAACGTCTGCGTCCCGCCGCCGCTGGCACCGGTCACCCCAATGCGATGAGGATCAACGTCCGGCAGGGCCATCAAGAAATCGAGGGCGCGAACCGAATTGAAGGTCTGAAGTCCGCATTCGCTTTGCAGACGCAACTCGGCCTCGGCATCGGTCAATCCGCCTTTGTGGTCGAGCGGCTGATTGTCGGCGTAGCCCACCATGTCGTAATGAAAAACGACGCAGCCCAACCGCGCCAGTCCGACCATGCGGGCTTGCAGCGGGAAACGGGCTCCCGCCATGTTTTGCTCAGCTTTTTGGTGGAGCTGGCTATGGGCCTCCTTGTCGCCCGCATCGTAAAAGCGGCCGTTGGCCCAGTGGCCGTGCGGACAGAGCACCCCCGGAATCTTTCCCACAACTTTTGCCGGGCGGTACAGGTTGCCGGTGACGTAGTGGCCAGGCAGGCTGGCAAAGAAGACCTTTTCGACGGTGTAGTCACCGCGGTCGATCTTGCCGTGAATCACCGGTTTGAGGGGTTCCTTCGGCGGCATGGGCCACAAACCATTGGCGACGAGCACGCGTTCGCGAATGGCACGAGCCTGCTTCTCCCAGGCTTCTTTCGTTCCCGCGGGTGTCCAAGGGTGATAGTGATCGCTCAAGAGCCGCAGGCGGCCGTACCGCGGATCGTCGCGGATATCGGGACCCGAATCGTCGACGAGCGTCGTTTGGGGAAGCGGTTTTTTCTGTGGAGCAGCGGAGACGAAGGAGAGCAGCGCCGGACAAATCGCCACAGCCACCACGAGCCGAGGGAAAGCAGTTCGAGTCATCAGTAGGCGAAACGATTTCATCGGAGGGCTCTCGTGGAGGAAGGGACGGCTGCGTGTGGCCGAGCGAGGCGGGTGTCGGGCATCGATGCGCTTGGTTTGCCAAGCATTGCTTGTAGCGTATGCTGGCAAGCGAACAGAGGCAATTCTGGCCTAACTCTGTTGTCTCTGTTTCCTCCTCATGCTCGCTTGTTCCCCGTCTTGG
>DASRXU010000429.1:0-1988 GCA_035687365.1 Planctomycetaceae bacterium
CGAACGGGGGAATGTTCGGTGGTTGGTGGGGCGCCGGCGACGACGTCATTCTCACCGGCGCCTACACTCGGAACGCCGTGTGGTATTCGGGTCTGCCGGACGCCATGAATGGTGAGAACGGGCAGGTCAACGGAAACGGTCAGCCGATGATCTTGGCTGACTCATACTTCAATCCGATAACCAACTCGTGGTCGACCCCGACCGCCTGGTCGGTCTCCGGGTTGCTGGAGCATCACTGGACGCCGACCTTCTACACCGATCTCGAAGCCTCCGTCGGCCAACTCCTCTGGAGCAACATGGGCGGGGGAGTGTTCATCCCCGGCGTCGGGGCCGTCGGCACCGGCGTGCTCTCGCCCCATACCACCACTTGGCTCATCGGTGCGGACGTTGGTTGGAACCCGGTCACCAACCTCAACTTCGACCTCGAGTTGATGTATCAGCATACGACCCAGAATCAGCCGAGCGCCCTTATCGGGACGGTGTTGAACACCGGCGCGTTCATCCCGGGACAGTGGCAAGGCGTCAGCGCTGGCTTCGAAGGCCGTCTCCGTATCACCCGTTACTTCTGATCGCAGCCCGATCAGTTGAAACTGACCGCCCCGGAGCGAAAGCTCCGGGGTTTTTTGTTGGGCTTTGCGATGGGAGCCGAGCCTGAGCGCCCCGTCCGCTCACATTAAAGCTTGCGCGTGCGCGCGCCGGGACCGATGATTGCGTTTGGCCCGCGCTTACGCGCGAGAGCGGGAGCCGGCGGACGCGAGGCTAAATCGGCCCGTCCTCTCCCATTTACGCCGATCCGTCCTGGTTGAACCGCGCGGGCGCCGCCACGACGAGATCTGCGGCGCGGGCGCGGACCGGGTCGGCTTTAGGCGATGATGCGGCAATACGAATTGGTGGAGCGGGTCCGCCGCTACAATCCTCACGCCAATGAGGATTTGCTGAATCGCGCCTATGTTTTCGCGATGAAGGCGCACGGCAGCCAGAAGCGGGCGTCCGGCGATCCCTATTTCTCCCATCCGCTCGAAGTGGCGGCCATCCTGACCGAGCTCAAGGTCGACGACGCCACCATCGCGGCGGCGATGCTGCACGACACGATCGAAGACACGACGGTCACCCGCGAACAAGTCGACAAGGCGTTCGGCGATGAGATCGGCGGGCTGGTCGACGGCCTGACTAAGCTCGGCAGGCTCGACTTCGTCACCAAGCACGCCGAGCAGGCGGAGAATTTCCGTAAACTCCTGCTCGCCATAGCCGATGACGCCCGCGTGCTCCTGGTCAAGCTCGCGGACCGCCTACACAACATGCGCACGCTCCAGTTCATGCCGCAAGACAAGCGCGCCCGCATCGCCGAGGACACGCTCGACATCTATGCCCCGCTCGCCGGCCGCATGGGCATGCAGAGCATGCGCAACGAGCTCGAAGACCTCGCCTTTCGTTGCCTCATGCCGGACGCCTACAAGCTCATCGTCACGCGTCTTGAAGCCATGAAGACCAAGAACGGCGCAATCATTGCGCGCATCGCGGCGGAGCTCACCGACCAATTCGCTCGTCGCGGGATCAGAGTCGAAGTGAAGGGCCGTCAGAAGCAGCCCTATTCCGTGTGGGGCAAGATGGAGCGCCGCTCAATCGCGTTCGAGCAATTGTCCGATATCTACGGCTTTCGCATCCTCGTCGACACCGTCGCCGACTGTTACGCTGCGGTCGGCGTCGCACATACGACTTGGCCGAGCGTTCCGGGACGCTTCAAGGACTATATCTCGACGCCGAAGCAGAATGACTACCGCTCGATCCACACCACGGTCATCGGGCCCGGCAGCCAGCGAGTGGAATTGCAGATTCGCACGCATGAAATGCACGAAGTGGCCGAATACGGGATCGCCGCGCATGCCGTCTATAAAGATTTGGGGCTGAGCGCCGACGCGCCGGCGGTGAGCGAGAGCCGAGCGTACCGGGGTTTGAGGCAGACGATCGAGGCGCTGGCGAGCGACGAT
>DASRXU010000430.1:0-78012 GCA_035687365.1 Planctomycetaceae bacterium
CGCGTATCAAGGTCATGGCCGAACTCGACATTGCCGAGCGTCGTCTCCCTCAGGACGGCCGAATTGAACTGAACGTCGGCGGCAACCCTGTCGACCTCCGCGTGAGCGTGCTTCCCACGATGTTCGGCGAAGCGGTCGTTCTGCGAGTGCTCGATCGCACAGTGGTACAACTCGACCTCCAAAAGATCGGGATGGATGCCACTATCCTGAGGCGGTTCCGCCAAATCATTCGCAACCCCAACGGCATCGTGCTCGTGACGGGACCCACAGGCAGCGGCAAAACGACCACGTTGTACTCTGCCCTCAATGAGCTCAACGAAGTCTCGACTAAGATCATCACCACGGAAGATCCGATCGAATACGAAATTGACGGACTGATCCAAGTCCCCGTCAATCCAGACATCGAAGTGACGTTCGCCAACGTGTTGCGTGCGATTCTGCGGCACGACCCGGACGTGATTCTGGTCGGTGAGATCCGTGACTATGAAACGGCGGAAATCGCCATTCAAAGCGCGCTCACCGGTCACTTGGTCTTCAGCACGCTGCACACCAACGACGCGCCGACGGCCATCACTCGTCTGCGAGATATGGGCGTGCAGCCGTTCTTGATCACCGCCACGCTTGAAGCCATTCTGGCCCAGCGGCTCGTGCGCAGAATCTGCACGGAGTGCCGGACTGAGTTTGAGCCCAGCGATGAACTCCTGATGGAACTTCAATTGCCGATCGATCAGGCTCGGCAGTACAGCTTTTATTACGGCAAGGGCTGTGCGCGGTGTAATAACTCCGGGTACAAAGGCCGCACGGGCATTTACGAGTTACTCGAAATCAATGACGACGTGCGCGACATGATCACGTCTGACGCGTCGGTCGACGACATTCGCAATTTTGCCCGAACCCAGGGAATGACCACCCTGCGGGAATCGGGGCTTAAACTGATTTTCGACGGCGTGACGACGATTGACGAGGTGGTGCGAGAAACCGTCATGGAAGACGTCGAGTAGCGTTTCGTAGCCGGCGGCGCGCTCAGGCTGAGGCTGATTAAACCCAGCCCGAATACCAAGCTGAATCAGACGCGGTAGCATCGAGCGAACAAGGCGGAGAACGGCATGCCAACCTATCAGTACGAGGCGATGGACAACACCGGCCTTGAGATCAAGGAAACGATCGATGCCGGCTCGGAGGCGGAAGCCCAACAGAAGATCAAAGAGAAGGGCTTCTTCGTCACCAAGATCCAGGAGAAAGGCCGCTCCACCAAGACCAAGGGCAAGACCAGCGCCGACCAGAAGAAAAAGGCCGCCAAGAAAAAGACGACCTTCTCGATCGGCGGCGTGCGCCCGAAGCAGTTGTGCACGTTCACTCGTCAGCTCTCCACGCTGCAAGACGCCGGTCTGCCGATTCTTCGCAGCCTGCGAATCCTCGAGGGGCAGTCCAAGCCGGGTCCGCTCAAGAACTCGCTGATCGGGGTCATCGAGGACATTGAATCGGGAAGCACACTCTCCGAGGCGATGGCCAAGCAGCCCAAGGCCTTCGACAACCTCTACGTCAACATGGTTAAGGCCGGAGAGGCGGGCGGTGCGCTCGAAATCATTCTGCAGCGGTTGGCCGAGTTCAAAGAACGCTCCCAGAGCCTCAAGCGCAAGGTTCAGGGAGCCATGATCTACCCGGTCGCCGTCATCACCGTCGCGACGGGCATCGTCGGCTTCATCATGTACTGGATTATTCCGAAGTTCAAAAAGATCTTCATGGATTTCGGCATCGAGCTGCCCGCGGTCACCATCTGGCTGATCTTCATCTCGGACATTGTCGTCGATTACTGGTATTTGATCCCGGTGGTCCCGCTCGCGATCTGGCTGCTGTTAAAGATCATCCGCAAAAACAAGATGGGCGAATACATCTGCGACAAGATCCTGCTCAAGATCCCCGTGCTGGGGAAGATCGTCGAGAAATCGGTAGTCGCCAGAACGGCTCGGACGTTGGGCACCCTCATTTCTTCCGGCGTGCCCATCTTGGAGGCGTTGATCATTGCTCGCGACACGGCCGGCAACGCTGTGTTTCGGCGGGCATTTGACAATATCTACGCGGCGATTCGCGAAGGGGAATCGATGGCGGTGCCTCTCAAGGAAGCCCGCGTGGTCGACGACCTGGTCGTGAACATGGTCGACGTCGGCGAAGAGACCGGTGCGCTCGACACCATGCTCTACAAGATCGCCGACGTCTACGACGAGGAAGTCTCGGTCCTCGTCGAAGGATTGATCAACTTGCTCGAGCCGATGATGGTCGTGATCCTAGGCCTCATCGTCGGCTTCATCGTCATCGCTCTGTTCATGCCGCTGATTAAGCTGCTGAACAGCCTGGCTTGAACGCTACAGTCCAAGGTCGATCTGCACTGCTTAGGCTTGGCTTCTAGTTCAACATTCAAAGTCCGAAACACGAACGTCCAAGGCTCGTCCAGGATTTCAGGTTCCATTCGATCCAAAGGTCCGCGGGCGCCCGTCATCCGGTCGCGCATCCTGCGGTAGCGCCTTTGGTCCGTGGACGTTGAACCTGTGACTGTAAGGAGTCCGCCGCCCATGGAAAGCTTTGCCCTGGGGCGCTCCCGTCGCCCAGCCTCTGCTCGCCGCCCGGCTCCTGCTAGCCGCGCTTCGGCCGCATTTACACTGTTGGAGCTATTGATCGCCATCGCCATCATCGGCATCCTCGCCAGCCTGATCCTGACCGTCGCCGGCTCGGCGTACAGTCGAGCCCGAATCACTCAGGTGTCCGTCGACATTCAGGACCTCGCGAAGGGCATCGCCGCATTCAAGCAAAAATTCGGCGTCGAGCCACCAAGTCACATCACGCTCTATGAGCAAGCGTCGGGGTGGAACGGCGATCCGCGCTCGATGGGATTGATCCGTCAAATTTGGCCGCAGTTTGACTTCACCTATGCGGCCACGAGCGGGGCGGTCGACATCAACGGGAATGGAACGAGCAATGACGTCATTTTTCTTTCCGGTTCAGAATGTCTGGTCTTCTTCCTGGGAGGAATGCCCGCACTAAATACTCCCAACGGAGGAGGTGCGCCGACAGGCTTTTCTCAAAACCCCGCAAGCCCATTTACTCTCGGCGGATCGAATCGGGATCGGTTTATGGAGTTCGACACCTCGCGATTGCTGCTCTACCCCCCCGCAAATCAAACGGTGAGCGGAATCCTCCACCACAGCATCAATGCCTACAGAGACCCGATTCCCAATCAGCAGCAGCCCTACTTGTATTTCAGCAGTTACAACGGTCAGGGATACGATATAACCAACGAGCTTCCCGCCGGACCGGGCAGTCCGGGAACATTCGCGGACGTCTATCGGCAAGGGCCGAACGGCGCGACCTCGGCCTCTCCGTCGCCGCCGTGGAATGCCAATTCCTATCAAATCATTTCACCGGGCTTCGACGGGGCGTCGGATCTCACGTATGGGGGCTTTGGGATCGGTGGCCAATACGATCCCAACACCGCGGGCTCGATGCTCGTGGGGCCAGCGCCCACTGGGCGCGGTCCCGAGCGCGATAACATCACCAATTTTTCCTCGGCGACACTGGCGCCCTAAGATAGGCCTGCACAACGGGCCGTTTGCAACATTCCGAGGTCCACGATCCGCCGAAGGCGTCGTCCGAGGTCCAACTTCCCGGGCGAAGGTCAGATGCCCGTAACTTCTGCCGCTGACGTGCGGCCGACTCTGAATCTGGACTCATTTTGGATCGAGCACCGATGACCCGTCCAACGACATCCACTCGACAGTGCCTGCGGGGTCAGGTGAGCCGGCGGGCCGGATTCTCGCTCATCGAAATCTTGGTGGTGATCGGCCTGATCGCATTTCTCACCGCGGCCATTGTCGCCGTAATTCCGCGAGTCGCCAACTCGGCGAAGGTGGCCGCCACGAAGGCCACGATCAAAAAAGTCGACGAGATGCTCAACGACCGCATCAACGGCTTTCGTCGTTGGATTCAAAAACAAGATCAACTAGCCGGCCCGGGCAATCCTCCTTCGTACGTTACGAACTCGCCTTTCGCCAGCGCGTTTGCCGCCAATCAGGTCCAGACAAGGGCTCTGGCGGTCAAGTACGCGTTTCGCACGTATTTCCCGCAAGCATTTTCGGAGTTCAGTACTCCGATCACTCCGGGGACAAATCACACCCCGGTGACCGAGAGTTCCGAGTGTCTCTATCAGTTCCTCTCGAATGGTCCGTTGTTCGACACGGAGCCGCCCAGCGCCGCCGACCTCAAGGCGATTGAAACCGCTGACACGGATGGGGACGGCTTCCCGGAAATTGTCGACGCCTGGGGGCAGCCGCTCCGCTTCTACCGATGGCCCACGCGGTTAGTGCGACCCGCGGCGTTTTCCCCAACCAATCCGACCACAGGGAATCTCCCGGCTCTGGTGGCTAGCGCCGGACCGATCGACGAGATTGTGCAACCTTCGACGGCACCACCTGTCTTGATCCAGCCCAGCCCGCTTACGCTCGCGATGATTGGCGCCGCCCCGCGACCGTCGTTGCCGGTCTGGCTACCCAGTCACGCGTATGTTCCTGGAGCGAAGGTTGTCTCCGGCAATACCACGCCCACCAGCGCCTTTTCAGTGATTTTTCAGTGCGTGACGGGCGGGACGTCCGGTACCGGTCTTCCGGCAGCCTTCGCAACGACGCCGATCGGCGGCATCGTGTCGGACGGCACGTCAACGCCCGTATTAACCTGGCAGGTGCTGCTCGACCCACTTTCGGTCGATCCTGACGATCCCTATGGAATCGCAGCATCGTTGATCAGCGAAGTTCCTTCGGGGGGTTCGCCGCTGCCTGCGCTGACGCCCAATACATGGAGCGTGCCGTTGATTATTTCGTGTGGGCCGGATGGCGCGCTCGGTTTATTCGAACCTTACGACATCGCGAACTTCGGCATGCTCGCGCAGCCCCAGCTTTCTCCAGTCAACGGAGCATCGCCACCGGTGCCGACCGAGCCATCGGGTTTTAACCGTGATCCCATGTACGACAACATCACCAACCACCAGCAATGAACCCAGAACCCACAGAACTCCAGTGCGTCCATCGTAAAGTGCGTCCCGCAGCGACCGGGCTGCGCGCTTCGTTCACGCTTTTGGAGCTGTTGATTTCGCTGAGCATCATCTTGATTCTGGCAGCGCTGACGATGCGGTTGCTCAACGCCACGCTCAACTCCGATCGCATTCGCAACGGGGCTCGCGAGCTGCAGTCGTTTCTGGCCGGCGCTCGCGACCGCGCAATCTACGCTGGCCAACCGCGCGGTGTTCGTCTGATCCAAGATCCCAGCGACGCCTCGACATCTCACAGCTTCGTCTACATTGGTGCGCCCTCGACGTTCACGGACGGATTTCAGGTGACGCTCACGACAGCCGCGGGGCTGACCACCATCGGTTTTAGCAACCCCTCGACAGCGACCGTGTGGGCTGGGCTGGTAAGTCGCGGCCTGTTGACCGACGGCGCAACGATCAGGTTGGGAACTGGGGCGTCGGCTGCCATTTTCACCATGGCGCGCAACCCCGCCGGTTCGACGACGTGGGTTTTGACGACTTCCCAGCCGTACACCGGCACAACGCCGATCGCCTACTCGCTGCAACTGCTGCCCACAGTTCTTCCCGGCGAGGAACCCCGCAGCTTGCCGCAAAATATCGTGATCGATTTGGATAACAGCCAGCTGCCGAGCACCTGGGGATCACCAGGTGCGATTACCGGTTCGCTCGATGTTCTCTTTTCGCCCAATGGCATTGTGACGGGGGCAGTGGCGGCCGCCGGCCGAGTTCATTTGGTGCTCTCGGAGTATGTTGATGCCACTGTGCCGATCCCAAATCCTGCGAATAGCACAGTCACGGGTGTGCCGCTGCTCGATGCCACGAACACTTGGATCGGCAACCATACCTACCAGGTCGAGCAGTGGGTCGTTCCCAATCCACAGAACGACCTCGCCTTTCGTTGCGTTACCTCCACGGCTCCAAATCAATCGGGTGGTACGCAACCGGCGTTTCTCACCGCGGTGCCCGGACAGCAGATCACCGACGGAAACCTCACTTGGGAGTGCTACAACCCGAAGACTCGGCTGGTCGTGACGCTGGCCACTCAGACGGGGCGTGTTACGACCAGCCCGATCAATCCTTTGGATAAATTCCGCTTTGCCGAGATTGGAGAGGTGACACAATGAGGCGTGTGTCGAAGCGAACAGCCTCTGGCTCTCCCGCCGGCCTGACTCTCGTCGAAGTCTTGATGTCGATGATGGTGGCGGGCATTGGCATCTTGTCGGTGATCGTGCTCCTGCCGCTTTCGTTTGTCCGAGCCATCCAGGCGACCAATCTCACCAACGGGACCATCCTGCGTTTTAACGCTGAATGTCTCTCGGACATCAACCCCAGTCTGTTGCTGCGGTGGCAGGCGAATCAGACCTATTCCAGTACCACTGTCACGGCCCTCCCGGGCACCGGCGATATTGTGCTGGTTTCAGGGCTCACTACCGTCGCGTTTCAGTGCACGACCGGCGGAACGTCTGGCCTTGTCGCGCCTCAAGTGACGGGCACCGGCACTCTGTGGAACCAAACGGTGGGAGGGACCACAACTGACGGCACAGTCACGTGGACTACAATCGCCGCCCCTCCGACGGCATTTGTGATCGATCCCCTGGGATGGAACACATTGGGCTCGCCGCTGCAGACAAGACTCGGAAACAATGGCGCGGGGGCCGTTGATCCCAACGCGCTGCCGCGCTTTAACGGCGAACTTTCCTTGGCGGGTGCGGCGGCGCAAGCAGTCACACTTCCGGATAGTTGGGTCGAGCAAGCTCGCGGGCCGGTGACGGCCTTCACCGCGAACACAGTCACGATCAGTGGTCCCGACCTGAACGGGGTCGTCTATTCAACGCCTGCGGCACTCGTTGGAGCTTTCCCCATCCCAACGATGTCGCGAGTCGTGATGTTCGACGCCACCGGCAGGGTGAGCGTTACGCGGATCATCACCTTAGTCACTCCGGCTACGGGCGTGGTCACGTGGGGCGGTGGAACCAGCGATCCGCTCCCCGGTGGCTTCACCCCGGTTCAGGCCCGGGTGGAGACTCAGGTGATGCGCTACACGTGGCTCCTTACGGTACATCCGAATCCACCCGCCCAGCCTGGCTCCAACTCGCCCTCGTGGAATGTGACTGCAACCGTTTTCTTTAATAGGCCACTCGTCGCCCCAGATGAGCAGGTGTATCAGGCAACCGGTGCCGACGGCACGCAGAGCCCGTTCACGGTCAACTATCCGGCCGGCCAAAAGCCGCTCTTCAAGAAGGGCGGCTTCATGTTCGACTGCTACTTCGGCCGCTGGTACCGCATCGTCAATGTCGCGAACGACACGGGTTCGCAGGTCCAGATCTACGTGGATAGCGCGCGGCCGCAAGCCGACGTGCTTACCAATTTGAATTTCGGCGTCGTCTTCATGCGGGGCGTCGTCGATCAGTTCCCCCTGGTGCTTAAGTGATTGGTCCCATCGTATGAGTACACGGACCCGCAGCAAACGTCATCGCGTATCGCGGCTGCCGCACACGCCCGGCTTCACGCTGATCGAGATCATGGTCGTGCTCGCGCTGACCTTGGTCATGATGGCTGCGTTCGCCCAAATTTTTTCGATGACGGGAACCTTCGTCACCAAACAGAAGGGTGTGGGTGAAAACGATCAAAGCGCCCGCATCGTGACGACCATCCTCAAGACAGATTTGGAGGCGCGCACGATGCGTCTCCTGGCTCCTTTTCATCCGAATATGAGCACCGCCTCGCTTGCGGCATTCGCAAGCAACCAACAGGGATACTTCTACGTTTCCGAAAACGATCCGACCGATGATACCGACGATGTGCTGCAGTTCACGATTGGGTTGAACGCAACGGGGCTGACTGCGCTTAACAACCCGGCGGCGGGAGGCCAAATGTACGGCGCCGCGCTGTTCCTGGCCACACCTTGGGTGTCCGGCGCGAATTATGGTCCGGGTGCTTTAATACGTCCTTCAAGTGCCACGAAAAATACGGCTGGCTTTGTTTTCAAAAACAAGGGCGCAGCTTTTACGAGCGGCGGCACCGAGCCAACGTGGCCGACGACGCTGACCACGGTCGCCGACGGCGCCGGAACTTGGACTGCCCTGGCTTCTCCCGTTGATCAACCCGATGGCGACGATGGTTCGATCGCCTATGACGCACTGGGGAATCGAACGCTCGACCCCACCGGGGGAAACCCGAACAACACTGGCGGCTCTCAGTATGCGGAAGTCACCTATTTTTTGCGGCATGGAAATCTATATCGCCGCGTACTGCTGATCCGTCAGCCTTATGACCTGGGAGGCCAGACGGATGCTCAGCCCTATGACACCGATACACCTGCGACGTCGATGATCCCCGGCGTTTATCCCAACCCCTCGAACGCTGTCTCTGGAAACTTTTGGACGGACTTCGATTACTCGGCGCGCATTCAGCCGCCAACAGGCGCGGCGCCAGCGACAGGCGTTCAATTCCTCGGCGTTCTTCAGCCACCAGGTTTCAATTCGTTGGACAACACGAATGCGGCTGGGGCATTGCCGGCGTCGCTGCCGATCGGCCGACCGGACAATCGCTTCGGATTCGATCAGACCTTCGTCACAACGGGAGGCCCGGTCGCCAACGGGGCGCCACGCGAGTTTGCGTTCCAGTACAACAGCGCAGCAAACTCGGTGACGGGATCCGCCCCGGCGCTGATGTTCTTCTTCGGCCGTTACACCCAAGAGGAAACCTCGAATCTTTTGTTTCAGTTTCCCGGCAACCTGCCTACCGTGCCCACGGGAAGCGCAACGACAGTGTCGCCGATGGGATCGAACACGCTGCTGGGGCTCGATTCCACCAGCTACACAATGTGGATGCTCGACGCGACTCCGACGCCGACCGCTCCCGTATCGCTCGCGGGTGGCGCTCGACGTGGCGAGGACATTCTTTTGACCAATGTCGTCAGCTTCGACGTCAAGTTGTGGGACCCGCATTATTCGGAGACAACCGTAGCCTACGACGTGAACCGCAACGGTGTGATCGACAATGGCCCGGCCTTTGCGGACATCGGCCATGTCGCCACAGGTGACTTTCAGCAATCCAAAAACATCTTTCCGGTTTACGGGCCGCGTATCGACACAGGCTACGCGGTTCCGGCGGCGCCGCTGTGGGCCCCCGCCTTTACCCGCACGGTCAACACCACGCTCTATAACTACAACAACGTGTTTGATACATGGTATCCGTTTTTCAATTTCGACAACCTGGCACGCACATATGACGCCGCAGACGCCGGGCTGTTTTATGCGCCAGCTCCCTACCGACCGCGCGCGGGCGCCACTTGGACAGCGGGCGCTACCTATGCTGTTGGCGCGCTGGTCGATCCGCTGAACACGGCTAACGGCTACGTCTACCAGTGCACCGCAATCACCTCGGGCGTTGCGAGCGGGACGGAACCCTTCTCATTGTCTGACACCGTGGGTGGGACGATCACCGATAATGGGGTGACGTGGACGGTGATGCCCCCACTTGGTGTGAAGGCCATCCAAATCACTGTGAAATACTTGGATCCGACCCAGAATTTGTTGCGTCAGGTCACCATCGTTCAATCTCTGACGCAATAACCGATCGACATTTTCGCGATCACAATGAGGCCGAGCGGGCCGCGGCCTTTTGTTCGCAGGAGTTCGACTTCGATGAAAACGTATCAATTGCTGGCGCGGATCGGCCACCCGCTTGCACGCCCTTGGCACCGCTTGGCTCAATCACGTCAGGGCACCGTTATTATTGTGGTCCTGGCCCTCTTGGGCATGCTAACGCTCATCGGCTTCTTTATCTTCGCGTTCACCGCGTCGGAGAACCAGAGCGCCACCTACTTTGCCAATAATCCCAGCGCGAAAGTGCCCACGCCGACTATCGACGCAGACGCACTTTTTAACAACGTTCTGCGGCAACTCATCATTGGCCCCGCAGCCACTGAGAAACAGAGCGTGCTGTACGGCGGCAACAAGTCGCTGCTTCCCACAATGTTTGGCCGCGATCTCTCGCCATTCAACGGGGCCGGCGTCAACCTGATCTGGAACTCAACTCTCAACCAAGCCTCGGTCGACCAGAACTATAATGCGAAGCCGGACGACCTCACTGCGGGCGAGCCGGACAATCGGGTTTTGGCCTTCCTCAATACGTCCCCCGCGGCCGCAATCGCCTGGCAGGCGAACACGGCATTTGTCACGGGCGCACTCGTCCGGCCGACGACGACTCAAACCGGATTCCTCTACATCGCGACAGCACCCGGCACATCGGGCGGAGGCGAACCCACGTGGCCGGCAACGGTCGGATCGACCGTTACCGACGGTGGTGTGACGTGGACCGCGGCAGTGGCGCCGAATCTCAGCAGTTACCCCGATCCAGACGTCAACGCAACTTATCCCGACATCAACAGTCCGTTCTTGGCGTACGACGCGCTGGTTCCCAATTCCGCTAGCCCGTTGCTTCCGATCCGTGTCTACACGCCGTCGTTTCACCGGCCGCAATTTCTGCGAAACGCGACCGCCGCCGGTGGTCTCGGAAGCGTTGCGGTCCAGAATTGGTATATCGATCCGCTCACTGCTCCGTTGGTGCTTTATCCGCACGCCGAACATACGGCGATTGACAACAACGGAAACATCACCACGTTCCAGCGGTTCGTGACGAACACTCATCCGGATACCGCGACGACTGCTACCACTTGGGCCGCCTCGACGGCTTATACCGTGGGACAAGTGGTCCAACCCAGTCCCGCCAATGGGAACAACTATCTCTGCACGCAAGCTGGGAACAGCGGGGCCGCCCCACCGGTTTGGCCCACAGTAAAAGGATCGACGGTTACTGACGGCACGGTCATTTGGAGTGACACCTCTGTCCAAGCGTTTCCAATCCCTGGTGACGGAGCGACTCCGATCACCTCAGAGGGCGTTTGGACAGCCACGGGAGCTTTGCCGTTTAATCCGGCAACACCGCCTGCCATGACCTTCCTTGTCGACACCGATAACGACGGCATTCCCGACGCCAACTACATTGATGTCGGTTTTCCGTTGATGACTACCCCTGACGGCAGCCAGCAGTTCGTGGCCATGGCTGCGATCAAGCTGATCGACGCTGACGCTTTGTTCAATCTCAACGCCCACGGCAATCGCAGCGGCAACGTCGTGCTCGGGCCGGCACCCATCCCCATTCCTTTCGGCGGCAACGGAACGTTGCCGGCAACCACGCAGTTTCTTTCAAGATCCAATCTCGGGATCAGCGCTTCGGAAGTGAATGTGGAATGGGCTTTCAACGCGCGGCCCGTTGCGGGCACGCCCGATTTTCAAGGGACGCCGGCTGCCCTCCTGTCGGCCCTGACGCAGTACGTTTCGTTCTTCCGTAGCCCCGCTCAAAGTGGCACGCTGCCCACCGACGACCATAGCCTCGGCAACTACGAGTTGGCGAACATGGAATGGTGGAACATTCTCAACGGTCGGCCGCAGCTCACTCCCAGCGCGTCGCCGACCACGATCGCGGCCTCGGTGTCCGGTTCCAGCCTGCCCGGTCGTTGGGGTGAGAACATTCCGCGGCTCGACCCGAACGTCAGTGCGGTCCTCAGCGGGACCGCCGTCGTCCAAGCAGGCCTCGGAACTCCTGGGGGCGATCCGTGGCCGCTTCCCGGCACCTCCGGTGTTGACGACAACAACAATTCGCCCGAATCAGGCACGTTCACTGACGAGCAGATGATTATTCATCCGGCTTTCGTCACTCCGCTCGACTTCTTCGGGTCGGGTACTTGGACTGCCGCACCCCAGGGTAAAGCGCGGGTGCTGATCACTGAAGGCGCTCAAAAGATTCCGCAGTACGCCAACTATTTCACGAACCCAACGGTGCAGTGGACAGGCTTCTTCGCCGGCGCGTTGATGTCGGGCGGTGGTGGACAGCTCTTGGTCGATGAACCCGACGAGACTTATACCGAACCATCTGCCGTGGCGACCCAGCCCAACGACCAAACCTTCGGGCCGGGAGAAATGGTTCTTGCGCTCAACGGGACCGACTTCACATCATTTGGTAGCTCGTCGCGTGCCGCCGGTTTGGCGCCATTCAATTTGGTGTCGAGCAATCGGGCCGGGCAAATCCGCCAGCGATTGACGTCGGCGAGTTGGGATTTGAAGTCGTTCGGGAAGGAGTTTTTGGGAACCTACACGGGACTCAACGACGCGCGCCGCTTGTGGGAATTCACCGATACCAGCCCCGGCGCGACTGGGGTTGGACCCTTCCGGTTTCCACCCGACTTCGGCGGCACGGGCGTGATCCCGGCACCCCCACTCACGGCTACGGCTTCCACCCCCTATCCGCTGCGCATGGATCTCGCTCACCTGCTATGGACGCTGGCAGATCCCAATCAACTCGGTACGAACACCCAACTACTGTCTCAGCGTCCGCTCAGTATCAATCATCTCGTGGAGCAAGTTCAGCTCACCAATCCGACGACGGGTTTGCCTTACACCGGTTTCCGGTTCCGCCCGCTGACCCCGCATCCGACGGCGATAAATCCCCCGGCCACGCTGCCCAACACGCCGATTGTTCCTCCGGCTCATACCGCCGATCAGATCGGCTACGTGATCAATCGGCCGGACAATTTGATCGGGGCAAACGCCACCCCCGCCAACCAGGAATGGCTCGCTCGCTACGATCGCCAGAGATTGGCGCGGGACATCTATACGCTGCTCTATCTAACGGGCGGCGGGAACGATTCGGTGAATTATGCGACCGCCTCGAATCAGCCGACTGGTACGCCCGCTGTGCGTCCGCTCTACACCGATGATCAGTTGCGGGAAATGGCGCAGTTCGCCGTCAACCTCGTCGACGCGATGGACCCGGATACGAACATCACCGTGTTCGAGTACGACAAGGATCTGTCCAACGGCTGGAACCTTGACGACAACGCCTACGACAGCACGGCTGACCTTGCGGCTCCGTTCAGCATCATCCCGGCGGATCGCGGTGTGGTGTACGGCGTTGAGCGCCAGCAACTCGCGTTCAATGAGGCGCAGGTCACGTTTGCCGAGTGCACGAATCCCGTCGGCAACGTCCCGGCCGACCACCCGGATACACAGTACGACGAGAACCAGGGCTACTGGAGCTTCTTCTTTTCAGAGTTCGAAAACGTCAGCCCGTTCCCGGTGACGTTCGCCAACCAAGGCTGGCAAATCGCGATCAAGGAATCGCCGATTAATGCTCCGTCTGGTTTGTATGGCCAAGAAACGCGGATGATCATCGGGGCCAATCAGCCGGACGTGCAGCCGGGCCCCAATGCGCGATTCACGGTCGGCACAGCCGGCGCGACTCTCAATGGCGGCAGTTACGTCTCCAACATGAATACGTTGGCTACGCCGGCGACTCCGTATCCCAGTTGGTTGGTCGTCGATCCTAACGACGGGGATCCCGTCTTCGGGGGCACGCCGTTCGATAATCACGGCACGAACCCCGGCTTTCCCATCGCGCCGCGAGCCGCGTTCACAGGGCCGACGACGACCAATCCCGCTGCACTCAGTCTCGACATGGTATTGCAGCCGAACAATTGCTTCGTGATGCCGGCCACGGGAGGGAACGACGGAATCATTTTCACTCCCTCGTCGCCAACCGCCCCGAATGGGACGCAATTCGTCCAATTCTTTAACTGGGGCAACATCCTGCCGAATTCGGCGATTACCGTGCGGATTGAACTCCGTCGGCGCGCCGATCTCAGGCGGCTGCCACCCGTACTCCCCGTCGACGCGCTCACTCAATCGCAAAATACAACGCAAGCCCAGGATAATCCCTGGATCGTCGTCGACTATATGGACGTCCCGGTTAGCATGCTCATGCTGCATCCGGGGAATAATTACCTGCAAATTCAGCCACAGCTCACGCTGCCCGCCACGGGAGCGTTTCCGTTCCCCGTCGCCAGCACCGAGCGTTCGCAGCCCTTGTATCACGCGAATGGGCTGGCTCCCACCCCTGGCAAAGTGTCCGACATCGCGCCGACTTGGCAGGCGAACAGTCTCGGGCAGGACAATGACGGGACCAACGCCATTGTGCCGCACACACTGTTCCAACCGCATTACGACCGCGATTTCTCCTCGATCATTGAGCTGTTCAATGTTCCGCTATGGGGCCCCTACGGACCCTCGTCCGATACCGCGCTCAATAGCTCGCCCAACTCGGGTCTCGCCTATCGAATGGCGTCTCGATCGACCGACACGGGAACGCCGATCGGTCAAGAAACGCTCGCAGGGGGTGACTGGAACCCTGTCGCATATATTTTCGTTACCGCCTCTCCTCCTCCTCCGCAGGTCGTTGGGCATTCCTTGGGCTTTGGGACAGCCGGCTACCGCATCCAGCATCCAGAAGGCGGTGGCACCACACCGCCAAATCCAACCGTCGACGTGACCGAAAACCGGTGGCACCGGCTGCTCGGTTTGGTTGAAGTGCCGACTCGATCGCATCGTCAACTCGAGGAACCTCCCTACCAGGTCACTGCCGGGTCGATCGGTGGCCCGCTCGGCTTTTATCGCACGCCAGGCAAGATCAATCTCAACACGCTGCGCCACGCCGACGTACTCGCTGGCCTGTTGGATTCTGGCGACATCTACACGCTTCAATATTCAACGGCGTTCCCCGCCGGTCTGAACTTTACGAGTGGCCTTTCGGTGCCGTATTCAGTACCAGACCAAAATGCATTGGATACGTTTCCGCCGGCACTGGTCGGCCAAGTGACTTCGCCCATGGCGGGGCAGGTTCGCGACTGGTGGTTGCAATTCGTCACCGCCCGCGACGGTACGGATCCGCTTCCCCCTGCGCTTGGCGGCACGAATATGGCGCTGCCCGGCTTGCCACGAAGTCCCTCGGGGACTGCTCCGCCGCCGGCGGGCTGGAATGTGCCGTCCGGATCACATCCATTCCGAGGAATGGGATTCTCGGCGTATGCCAACGCCGCCGGGTCGACCATCGGAGGAGTGGATGCCAGCGGATTCAACGGCACCCTGGATTCGAATATTTTGCGAGCGCTCCCAGGCGACCCAGCCACCATACCGACGGCAACGACGCCGCCTAATACGCCCGACAGTCGCCGACGGATCTTCGAAGTGGGAATGGCGACTGAACACGCCAGCGACACCATTGATTACGCAACGAGAAACCGCGTGTTGTCGAAAATCCTCCAGAACACGACCACGCGCAGCAATGTCTTTCTCGTGTGGATGCAGATCGACTTCTTCCAGGCCAAAGACGTTAATCCGCCCAACGGCGTGGTGCGGATTGGTGCCAAGCTGGCGTCGTCGCCCGCGTATCGCGGCTTTTTTGTGATTGATCGCTCTCAGGCGATGGGTCTGATGGGGCAACAGTTTTTGCCGACAAGCGGCGCGACGCCATTTGTATTCTCTTTGAACCAGTCCTTTAACTACCAATCGCTCGTGTTGTTCCGACAGCGGCTTCAGTGAAACGCCCCAGCGACTATGTGGATAAATGTACACTTGAGTGTATTTGAAGGCTCGAGTGGGGGCTTCCATCGGATTTCGGTCTCGAATTCGCGGCGGAAGTCGGCATAATGGAGAAGTCACCATGCCTGATTCTTGACAATGGCGCTGTCTCGTTCTGAAGACGGCGACAAAGGCAGGTTCATCATAGATCGAAATAAATACGATGCGGGGCGAGGGCCATCGCCGGCATCGAAATCGAATTCAGCCGCCCCGATTGGCGGCAAAGATTCAAATCGCCGCGGATCACCGCGGCCAAATCCAAATCGGCCGCACAAGTGGGGCCGGATTTGGGCGAGCCGCGCTTGCCGCGGCAGGATTCAGCTGAGCCGCGCTTGCCGCGGCAAGGATTCAGTAGCCGCGTAACGCGCGGCGAGTTTGAACGGGCCACGCATCGCATCGAACGTGGTACGTACCAACAACACAAAATTTCCCTCGTGGATTGGAGACAGTAATGAAGTCGAGTCGTTTGCAATCACGTCGCTCGCGCGCGGGGGCCCGCATGGCCTTCACGCTGATCGAGCTGTTGGTGGTGATTTCCATCATCGCCGTTTTGATCTCACTGGTGTCGCCGGCCGTGCAAAGCGCACGCGAGGCGGCCCGCCGCACGCAATGTCTCAACAACATCCGCAACCTCGGTCTGGCGACCATCAACTTCGCCACCGGCAGCGGCGATCGCTACCCACTGCTGGAAAGCACCCCGCCCCCGACCGGCCCAGGAGCCAACCGACTGAGCACCGACACGGCCATCCCCAACCACGGCATGTCCTGGGTGGCACAGATCATCGGCTACATGGATCAACCGGCCATCTCGCGGCAAATCATTCAGAACGGTGGCATCATCGTACCGAATGCGGCAGCGACCGGATTCAACTCGTTCACCGGAGTCGACCCGACGAACACGGCCGCCTTCCGCCTGATTCCGGTGATCGGACCGCTCACCTGCCCCGATGATGCCCTTAATCAGAACGTCCCCGGCGGCTTGAGCTACGCGGGTAACGCGGGCTACATCAATTCGGTGAACTGGGCCTTTGGGCCTCTGGGGACTTCGGCTGCGCCGCTTCCGGATTACGGAACCGGTGCTCAAGACGCCACGCTGATCGATTGGGATGGACAGGGTGCGACTGCAACACCAATCGCACAGACGGCGCTGGGAAGGCAGATCGGTTACTCGACTGGAATCTTCTGGCGAAATGATCCGACCGGATTCCGCATGACCCAGGACTTTGTCCAGCGCGGCGACGGGGGGAGCAACACGATCATGCTTGCCGAGAACGTCAACGCGGGATTCTGGGCGGATATCGCCGGGCCCAGCCCGACGACGACGACGCCGGCGCCAAACCGGCGCGACCTGCAGACCGGCTACATCGGTTTCGGAATTAGCGTCGCCGCGACGCTCGTCGCGGGAACCGGTACCACGTCGGTGCCCGCCCTTTATACGGTCGACCAGACCAAGCCGACCGGCTCGTTCAACATTATCACGCCCCCGGCAAATACCGAGTTGTTTACTCCGACAAGCGCCGGCAGCCCTCCTCCGACATACGCTCTGACAGACGGGACGGCCGGTTCAAATGACGCGACTCCCAACTCGAACTTGCTCACAGCCACGCAAGGGAGGGCACCCCGACCTGCCTCGAACCATCCAGGCGTGTTTTGCGTGTGCTTTACGGATGGCCATGCCACACCGCTGTCGCAGAATATGGATGCCAACGTTTACATGCGGGCTCTGTCACCTGCGGGAACGCTTTACGGCCAGCCGACCGATGGCGACGTGAAGTAGTTGCTTTAGACAATTTGATCGCGCGATCGACCCGGCCCTCACAGGGCCGGGTTTTTTTGTTGACTTGATTTCGACCCGTCCGCGACGAGGCTCATTGCACGGGGACCAGCGAGTGGCTAGATGCCACTCCCCGAACTTGGCGGCGTCGATTTTTTGGGGGCGACCGTTTTGGGCGCCGGCGCACGCTTCACGGGGCGGGGCGGCTGCACATTCAGATTCAGCTCGGCTCCGACGGCTTTGCCGGTATCGGACCAGGTGGCCGCTTGCGCTTCGGGCTTCAGTCGAAAGTCCGCGGCGTCGGCCTCCTTGACGGTCGACACGTCGCCGGGAAGCAGGACTGCTCCCGCTCCGCCGATCGAACGCACGATGTGCGCGGGTCCGGCAACCTGCTGCCAGCTTTGCAGCGGTTCGATGGTTCCGTCCGATTTGGATGCCTCGGCGAGCGGGTCAGACCCGGGGAGTCGGATCAAATCGCTGTAGGCACTCCCGTACTCCCACCAGTCGACGCGCTCGCGGAAGAATTCGGCCGAGATGGAGCCGATCAGCACTGCGTGCGGCGATCCGGTATCGGCCTGATGAACGGGCGGCGCAAAGAGCGAGTTTTCGACGAACACTCGGCCCCGGTTGGCTGAGCCCTCCGCGGACTTCGTGCCGAAATGAAAGTATTCCCCGCCCGCCGACAACGTGCAGGATCTCAGATCGAGGGCCGACGGACTAGGACCGATCGGCAAGCGCAAGTCAAAAATACGATTTCCTGCGACAAACAAAGAGTTTTCGCAGATCAGATTGCGCGCAGAGAGGTCACCCCGGAACAGGGTCTTGGGACTCGACAGGAAACTGTTGCGGACCAGACCCGAGAATGTCTCGCCTTCGCTGGCCGTAAGTGCCTCGTTCTGGCTGGATGAGAATCGAATCAGCTCTTCGTAGGCGGGATATTCGCGGCGTGGTCCGACGAGAGTGCAATTGCGGATCGAAAAATTGCCCGCCCGCACATCCAACAGGCGGTGAGTGGAAGCTCGCGTCGACGATTCGATTCGTAGGTTCGCGTTCACGAGTTCGATCGAGCCCCCGATGACCGTAACGAACGCGTTGCGATCGCCCGAGGAATCGATTTTGCGGTCGTCGAAAGTGAGCACCATTCCCTTGTCGAGGAATTCGATTGAAAGCGATCGGTTCAGCACGTGAATCGGACCGCAGGTCTTCCGTTTGGTCCCGCGCACCAGAAACCGCGTGCCGCTCGGCCAATCGGCTGCGTTGATCGTCTTCGACAGATCGGCTTTGGCGGGAACGCCAGGGTTATCGAGATCGATCTCGCGCACGACGCGCTTAGGCGTCGCTTCAGCATCCAGCTCGGGCCCAACGGCCGGCCGTCGAGAAAAAGCATCCGCACGGCGGATCATGTCGGCACCCGTGACGGCGAGCAGGGCCGCGTCACAACCCGGCTGCGAGGTGTCCCCGCCAGTGTCGTGGAGCAGCGAATTGTCTGATTTGAACTGGACTGGCGCCGTAGCGGAGAGGTCGCCCAAGGGCGGAAAAGGTGCCGCTTGATAGTCGACGCTCGAGCGGGTGTCACCCCAGAATTGTCCCCAGTCTTGGGCGTCTCTGACCGACAAGTGAGCTCCCGCCGTAGTGCCAACCAGATTGTCCTGCCAACCGCGGGCCACAAACGATTGACTCGTCCACGACAGGTTCTTGAAGCGAACGCGATGATCGGCCGAGTCAGACAGCGCAGGCCAGTTCGTGAGCGCGATCATCGGAGACTGCGTTTGGGTCGCGACGCCAAACAACGAGTTGAGTACCTGGAATCGCGTGGTTGGCGGGTCAGACGCATCCGAGCCCGCACGCAGCAAAATTGTGGATTCGTCGCTACAAGCGGTGCAGGAAAAAAATCGAATCATCCGGGCCGAAGCGCCATCGGGGGGCGCGGGCGCTGATCCTTGGGAGGAGGAATCGGCCGTCAGGTTGAGGATCGGCGCGTGGCTGGTCGCAAACAGCGAATTGATCGCCAAGAAATCGACCGACGGCAAGTCGACTTCGATCGCCGCCAACTCACTGCCGCGCACGACCGTTCGATCCAACAGCAGCCGCGGTGGGCGATCGGCCGTGGGCGGCGAGACGGCGAAGGCAATCGTCGGAGCAACCCGGCTGCCGACCAGTGTGAACGAGCATTTCTGAACTGTCAGATCCCCGGAACGTACTTCGACGAATCGCAACGGACTCTCGCTGCGAAATTCGTCCGCGAAGGCGACCAGATCGACTCCATAAAATGTCAAAGATGTGTCGGTCGCGAGGAGACCGCTGGCCGCCTTTGCACCGGCCGGGCGGGCCGACCGCGCCGGCGGCAAGATGACGATCAAGGGACGTGGATCAGTCGCTCCGCCCCCGCGGCTTGTCGAAGCGGCATTTCGATCGGGCGTTTCCGGCGTCGGACCGTTTCGGCCGGCGACTCCCGTGAAGATCACATGGTGTCGTTTGTCGATTCGCTGCGCCGGTAGTAGGAAGGGCCCCGGTCCGCGCAACTCGATCACACCGCCGTCGGCGGGCAGTCGGGCAAGCGCCTCAGTGAGTGATGAGGTTTGGCCCGGATCTTTCCCGGCTCGGCCCACCTTGATAGTCGTCAGGGCAGGTCCTTTCGCGGCACCGGCTCCGCGGGCATCCCACAACTCGTCAATCCAGCTCGGAAATGCTGCGCGTTCCGCAGGCCCGGCTGGAATCGACGTCGCATGGACACCCCCGCCCGGCTTCTTGGCAACGGCGACGACGACGGGCTTGAGAGGTTTGGACGTCGACCGCGCCTTCTCCTCAGCTCCCGCCGCTGGGTTTGTGGCCGACTTGTCGGTCTTCTTCGTCGCTTCGTCGTCAGCCGTAGCCGTCTGGCCGCCGGAAACAGGCGCCGAAGGATCGAACGGATTGCGGACCGCAGTCGCGTTGCGGGACTTGTCCGTATTCCAATAGGGCTCGGTGAACCAAGCCAGCAATCCGATCGCGGCCACCGCCGCCGCACCGATGCCGACTTTGACTGCCAACGGTTGCCAGTCAGGAATCGACGACCCACTCGATTCGAGCGGCTGGTTCGGATCGCGGTACGTTCCCACGGGCTCGTCCGACACGACTCCTGCGCGCCGGGTCGGCGCTTTCCGGTTGAGGGCACCGACTTTCGAAGGAGCAGACTCGCCGCGAATACTTTGGCGCTCACCGGCTACGCGGGCGGGCATCGGCCCCGCGGGCGTCGGAGTTTGGCGACCGGACGAAGGCATCGAGCGATCCGGAGGTGGAACCGCACGGGCCGACGCTGGCGTCTTGCGCGGTGGCGGGGGGGCATGTCGGTCGGGCGCGGGCAGCTGTCGGGCCGGCATCCGATACTCGGGTACAGACCGTTCCGATTCGGCCCGGTTGCCGCTCTCGGTTTCTCTCGCACCCGGCCTCGGCGCATGCCGCGGCGGCAGAGGCAGCGGCGAGCCATGCGCGGGCGTCGCTTGGGAGTAGGAGGGCGCGTTGGGCGAATTGTCGTCGGCATCGCTGCCCAGAATCTCTTCGAGCCGCTTGTATCCGGTCCCCAGGTTATCGAGATCGTTGAGCAGGTCCGTGGGTGTCTGATAACGATCGTCGACCTTACGGGCCATCATCTTTTGCATGACGGCAACGATCTCTTCCGGCACAGACGAATTGAACCTCCGAGGATCGGGCCGGGGCTTGGAGATGTGCGAGTAAAGCTTGTTGGTGACGCTTCCCTCAGGAAAAGGCGGCTCGCCCGTGAGCATCTGATACCATGTGCACCCCAGCGAATAGATGTCGCTACGGATGTCGGCAGCTTGGCTGTTGCGGGCTTGCTCGGGAGCCATGTAGTCGACGGTGCCGACGGTTGTCCCTTCCCGCGTGATGTTGGATTCGAGCGACTCGTCGACCGCGCGGGCCAGGCCCAAATCCGTCAGTTTCACCGTGCCTTCCTTGGTCAAAAGCAGGTTCGACGGCTTGATATCACGGTGAACGATTCCCTGCTTGTGCAAGTGCTCCAGGGCGCGGACGACCTGCTTGATGAATCCGACCGACCGCTTCAGCGGAATGGCGCCGCGTTTGGCGACCAGCTCGTGGATGTCGGTGCCGTCGACGAACTCCAAAGCAATGAACAGGTGTCCGTCGATCTGCCCCGCGTCGTAGACAGTGACAATGTTCTCGTGTTTGAGCTGGGCCGCGGCGTGTGCCTCCGATTCAAAACGCCGGACCAGGGTCTCATTGGAGGCACGCTCTTTGTGCAACACTTTGAGCGCGATCGTGCGTCTGAGATTCGAGTCGACCGCGAGATAAACCGTGCCCATCCCGCCGGCGCCAAGTTCTCGCAGGATTTCGTACTTGCCGAGAGAAGTGCGGCCAGCCATGGGCGAGGGCTGGCGCGACGCGTCGGAAGCGCGCTGTCCCCCCGGGACGATCGATCCAGAAGACATCGACGCCTCGAAAATCTAGAGCGCGTAACACCGACGTCCGCTGGGCCCGCCGCAAGCTAGAAGAGCCGCCGGATGGTCAGCGAGAGCTACGATACGTGAGTGCTACAAGCTTTGTTGCCCGCCTCAAGCCAGTCTACCAAAGCCCGGTAAACGGCGTCAAAACGCTGACCAGCGTCATTTTGGACAGAGCAGCAGAGGTCACGGGAAGGGGGTGCCCCAGTCGAGCCGCACGACCCGTCCCCCCTCGAAACCGCACACAAACCCTGCACCCAGCGGGTCGCAGCGTAGCGAGAGAACCTCTTCGGGAGTTTCGACCGCCCAGAGAATCTCGCCGTCGGAATCGAGCCAAATCAAGCCTTTTTCGACCGTCGAGGTGACAACCCGACTCAGCATATAGCTGGTTGAAACTCGCTTCGGCGTTCCCTCGACGATGTAAGTCCCCTGCGAGTTTCCGCTGCCGTCAAATCGCTGGATGCCAAGATTCAAACCAGCCAAGAAAATTGCTCCGGCGTCTCCCGTAATGCTCAAATCGCCGATGTTCGACCACCAGGGCTCGCCCCAAACAGGCGTTCCGTCGAGGTGATGCCGGCAGACCAAACCGTTGTCCGCGGCGCCAACCAGGTCGGACTGGGCCGTCACGAAACGGATGTGCGTGAGAGGCCGTGTGGTCTTGAAGCGTCCGAGCGTTTTGCGGGTCGAACTCAGAACTCGGGTTTCGCCACTCTCGAGGCACGCCGCAAAATGGTGGCCGTACGGGTCGACAGCGATGGCGAGAATCGGCTCGCGCAAGTCAGACGTCCAGACGAGACGTAACTGGCGATTCAAGACCGCGAGTGTCGTTTCGCCAACCACCACGGCGCCGGTGTTCCCGGCGTCGGACCAGGCGATATCCATCAACTCGTGCAAACCGCGGGAGAGCGTGACGATTCGGCCCCGACGGTCGAGCAGATAGACGCTTCCCGAGGCATCGGCAGCCACGGTATCGCCGCTTTCTCGCGCGAGGTCCAGCCCGACCAAAGGAGCGTCCGCGGTGAAGGACCAGGTCCATTCGGGACTCAGTCCCCGGCCTTGGTCCAACCAGCGTTGCTCCGACTCGGTCATCGTCCCGTCAACTGCGCCGGGTGAGTGAGGACCTCGAGGGCCTTTCGCATGTCCTGGTCCTCGGGACCAGGCACCTCTCGCAGGCTGGGCCGAATACGCATCGCTTTGTGCCGCACCGAAGCACTGGCAGTCGGCCCGTCGCCGCGCGGGGCGACGGCACTTTGTCCATCGACGGGCGGTTTGAGCGCGATGTATTGATCGTCATCGGCTGTGACCGAGACATCCGGGCGAACGCCGATCTCGGAAAAATTGTGACCCTGCGGCGAGAAGAACTTCGCCGTGGTCAGCCGCAGGCCCGCTCCGTTGGGCATGTAGAAGATGCTTTGGACGCACCACTTCCCGAAAGTCGTCCGGCCAACGAGCGTGGCCCGCTTGTGGTCGTGAACCGCACCGGCAACGATCTCGCTGGCACTCGCGCTGTTCTCGTCCACGAGCACCACCATCGGAATGTGATACTTGGCGTGGGGAGAGGCGGAAAACGAGGAATTCCCATCGAGCGAGCGGCCGCGAGTCGATACGAGCACGCCCGAATCGATGAATCGATCCAGGACGCTAGTGGCCGCCGACAACAATCCTCCCGGATTTCCTCGGAGGTCCCAGATCACGGAACGCATTCCCTCGCGAGAGAGTCGGCTCAGGGCCGCGTCGAGTTCGCGAGGCGAAGTGGCTTGGAATGCGGTCATTCGGATGTAGGCGATTCCCCGCTGCCGATCGACGATCTGCGCTACGGGGATGCTTTTGACTTCGACAGCCCGGCGAACGAATTCGCCCTGACGCGAGTTGTCGCCAGGCGAGGTTTGAATCGCCAGCGTCACTCGGGTGCCCGGCGGGCCGCGCAGGATGCGTGCGGCCTCGTCCGTCGTCATGTTCACACAGCTTGCGCCGTTGATTCCGACAATATATTCACCGGCATGCAGCCCCCCCTGCTCAGCGGGGCTGTCCGGCAGCACGTTGACCAGGAACATGCCCTTACCGGGCTCCCCCTTCATCTCGATTCCCAGACCGACGAACTCTCCGTTGATATTACCGTGCAAATCGGTGAGCCGGTCGGGCGTGAGGAAGTTGCTGTAGTCGTCGAGGCAATTGCAGCCGCCAAAGATGTATTCAAAGATCACGGTCGTGGGAGGAAGGTTGACCTCGGACCCGGCCAGATTGCAGACCTCGGAAACCGTATCGTGGGCGACGGAGTAATCCTCGACGGGCCGATTCCAAAACCGCTCGCGAAGCGTCCGCCGCAGATGAGCGACCCGCTCGGGATCGACTTGCGACAGGTTGTGGGCGATGAACTTTTCGTTGGCCAGCGCGTGATACAGACTCTCGGTGCCATGCGCCACGAACGAGGTCGCGCTCACTTCGTCGACATAGTTCTGTCGCACGTACTCGAGGACCCGATCGAACAGACTCAGTGCCGATTCGCGCGGCAGCTGAAGGAGTCGGCTGTCGAAGCTATTGTCTTCGTATCGGCGTTCGACAGCGAATTGGATCTTGGATCGGCGCAGGCCGTACTTGATTTCGCCGTTGTCGGGAAAGTGCTTGAGAGCGTGTTCGTAGGTGTCGATGGCATCAAGCCAGCGCCGCGTTCGCTCCTTTTTCAGACCCAGCTCAATCGCGTCCGCCACATCGGCGGGCGTCTGATCGACACCGGTCGCTCGCCCCGCTCGCAGCTCCTGCGAAGGGATGACGAATGCAAAAATGACAAACAGCAGAACGGCTTGAAAAACTCGGGTGCAACTTCTTGAGGCAAAAATCATCTTTCCCCCTCGGCAGCGACATGATTCCGTCGAATATAAGCCGTAGATGAGGGGTGTCAAACGATTTGTAAAAACCGTTGCCATCGCTGCCAGCACAGTCGCTAAGTCATGCAAACGACGGACCAGTCCTGCCGAGACCACACGAGCCGGGGGCTGGGCAACTCCTGCGGACGCGGTAAGAAAGTGGGGCTTACGAGGCGCCGAATGCCCCTACAGATCGCGCGGCAGGCACAATCGTTGACGCCTCCGCGATGCTCGAAACAGTGCTGACGGCGAACTGAGAGTGCGTCCAAACGCATTTCTTGGGACAATTTGCTAACGAGCTGCAGCAATCGAGAGATCTACGGATGGAGATGTTCGTCATTCAAGGAGGCATACCGCTGGCGGGCACGGTGGCCGTCAGTGGCGCCAAGAATTCTGCACTGCCGTTGATGGCGGCCGCCCTCGCGGCGGAGGGACAGACAGTCCTGCGCGGCGTCCCTCGCCTGGTCGACGTCGAGACGCTGTCGCTCCTGCTTCAAACGCTTGGCGTGCAAGTGCGACGGGACGACCAGGACGGGCTGACCCTGGAAGTCGTTGACGAACGTCCGCACGTGGCCGATTACGAATTGGTGCGCCGCATGCGGGCCGGCTTCTGCGTTCTCGGGCCGCTGCTGGCTCGTCGTGGCCGAGCCTGCGTCTCCTTGCCCGGCGGCTGCAACATTGGCGACCGCCCCATCGAGCTGCACCTGAAAGGCCTTCGCGCTTTGGGGGCAGAGATTGCCATCGAGCGCGGTTATGTCGTCGCCCAAGCCGCACGGCTCCGCGGCGCGCACATCGATTTACGCGGTCCCTTCGGCAGCACGGTCACCGGCACCTGCAACGTGATGGTTGCGGCGGCGCTTGCCGACGGCCAGAGCACCATCGAGGCGGCGGCCTGCGAACCCGAAGTCGTCGATCTTGGAAACTTACTCAACGCGATGGGAGCCCGCATCAACGGGTTGGGTACGCCCGTGCTTCGCATCGAAGGTGTGCGAAAACTGACGGCCGCCGAGCACACCGTGATTCCCGATCGCATCGAGGCGGCAACGCTCATGATCGCTACGGCCATCACCCGCGGGCAGGTCACGCTCACGGGCGTTCGCACGGATCAGTTGACCAACGTCTTGGAAAAGTTGCGGCAGATCGGCGTGTCGATCGACGCCGGGGGAGACGTCGTTACGGTTAACGGCAATCGACCGCTCCGCCCCGTCGATTGCGTGGCTCTTCCTTATCCGGGGCTGCCGACTGATCTGCAGGCTCAGTTGACCGCGCTGCTGGCCACCATTCCCGGCGTGAGCATTGTGACCGACAAAATCTTCCCGGATCGCTTCATGCACGCCCCGGAACTCGTGCGGATGGGGGCGCGCATTCGGCGAGAGAGAAACAGCGCCGTGCTCGACGGGGTCGAGCGGCTGAGCGGCGCATGCGTGATGGCTTGCGACCTGAGAGCTAGCGCCGCGTTGGTGCTCGCGGGGCTGGCGGCGTCCGGCACGACGGTGATCCGTCGCATCTACCATCTCGACCGAGGCTACGAGCGGCTGGAGTCCAAGCTGTCTCGATTGGGGGCGAACATCCTGCGCACGACCGACGAACCGGCTAACTTTCCCGAAAGCCTGCGTCTCTCTGCCGAGCGCGCCGAACCGATTCACACGTTCGAACTCCCCGAATCGGCAAACGGACC
This sequence comes from Planctomycetaceae bacterium, assembly GCA_035687365.1. Taxonomy (GTDB): domain Bacteria; phylum Planctomycetota; class Planctomycetia; order Planctomycetales; family Planctomycetaceae; genus DASPSM01. Next base: position 26,326 of record DASRXU010000430.1, read on the forward strand.
CAAGTGGTTCCAACAGCTGCGCTCGGATAGGCTTAAGAATCACCGCAATTCTTGAGCAACCGAGGCGAGCGGCGGGTGTAAGCCCGCCGGTTCTTGATGGATCTCGAACGCTACAGCAAACAAGTTCTCTTCACCGAGATCGGCGAAGCCGGCCAGCGCAAACTGTTGGCGGGCCGGGCCGTGTTGCTCGGCTGCGGAGCGCTCGGCAGCGTCTTGGCCGAGACACTGGTTCGCGCCGGCGTCGGACACCTAAGGATTGTCGATCGCGATTTCGTCGAACTTAGCAATCTCCAGCGCCAGGTCCTGTTCGACGAGTCCGACGTGGCCGAACGGCTGCCTAAGGCCGTCGCCGCCGCCGCCAAGCTCCGACGAATTAACAGCAGCGTGAGCATCGAACCGGTCGTCGTCGACGTCGAGCACACGAATGTGCTCTCGCTGATCGAGGGGTTCAATTTGATTCTCGACGGTTCGGATAACTTCGAGCTGCGGTTTCTCATCAACGACGCGTCACTCGACACTGGCATCCCTTGGCTCTACGCGGGGGTCATCGGCAGCCATGGTCAAGTAATGCCGATCTTTCCCAACCAGTCGGCCTGCTTGCGTTGCTTGATCGAGCGCGTGCCCGACGCGGGTAGCACCGAAACCTGCGATACGGCCGGCGTTCTTGGACCGGCCGTCCAAGTGGTGGCCTCGCTCGAGGCGGTGGCCGCGCTGAAGTTCCTCTCAGGTCAGCCCGAAAAGGTTGCGCGAACGCTGAGCTACGTCGACGTCTGGGACGGCACGTTGCGACAATTGAATGTCGCCGACCTGCGGGAAAAATCCGATTGCCCGGCCTGCAAGCACGGGGAGCGGCTGTGGCTCTCAGGAGAGATGGGCTCGCGCACGAGCGTGCTCTGTGGCCGCAACGCGGTCCAAGTTTCGCCGACCGAACGTGGCGAACTTGTACTCGAGGACCTGGCTGCACGACTCACGAGCGCCGGCGAAGTCCAATTCAACGATTATCTACTGCGACTCTCGCCCCACGGGAGCCCGTTCGAGCTGACCGTCTTTCGCGACGGGCGGGCGATCATCAAGGGGACCGACGACTTGGGGATTGCGCGGGGCGTTTACTCGCGATACGTCGGCAGCTGATCGAACGGTCTGCAGGCGAGAACTCGCAGCCTTTCGAGCCGCGACCGTGTGGGAGCGGGCTATAGTCCGCTGGCGTCATAGCCCGCTTGCTGACGCGCGCGGCTCTCAGACGTTCGCTGCCCTTCGGTCACAGCCCCGCGTGTTCTTTGACGAAGCTCGCCAGCGACTGGGCGACGACTTGCTCGGGTTTGTCGAAACGGATTTGGATTTGATCGCGGCCGTTGCCCGTCGTCGAGATCTCCCGTGCACCGCCGAACTCGGTAATTCGGCCGAGAGCCACACGGCCCGATTCGTTGTAGAGCGACAAGTCGACCCCCTGCCGCCGCTTGGTGTGCACGGCTGCCCACACCGCTTCGGAGTTCTTGCGGCGGAAGTACACGACCTGCTTGTTGCCCCAGTCGATCTCGGCTTGTGGATCGGCCGATTGCAGCAGATCGAAGAGTCGCTCGAGCAAGTCCGGCTCCCAGCGGACTCGCTTGCCGCTCGGGAAGCCCTTGCGCGAGACATGCCACTTGCGTCCCAGCACCTTCCAGGGGGTCAGCTCGGCCGGATTTAGCTTTTTGCGACCCACCGCGCCGAGAAAGGCCTCCGCGGCCTTCTCCAGAAACTTGTCGAAGGCCGGCGTCTCGATCTCGCGCAGCCAGTGCACCGTCACGGCCACTTCCTGCCAGGGGCCTTTGACGTTGCGAACTCGCACACGATCAGACCGACCGTAGACCGGCAACTCATCCAGATCGTCGAGCGACTTGAGAGCCAGTTGTTGTTGCAGGCGGTCTTGATCGAAGGTCTTTTTCGGCACGCGAAACCGCAGCGTCAACAACCATTCGTCTCCGGTGAGCGCGTGCAGAAACCAGGCCCCGGTTCGCTCTTTGCCCGTGATCTCCACCACGGAGCGATCATTCCAGTCGGCCGATGCAAAGCCGGGCCGACTTTCAATCCAGTCGACGACTTTTTCGAGCGCGGCAGACTCCCACCGCGGCGGCTTGCCGTTGTGAGAGACGTGATCGACCGTATGCCAGCGACGACCGTCCGTCTGCCAGGGCATTTTGGACTCGCGGCCGACCTGCTTGAGGTCGAGGTCTCCCTCGCGCTTCGTCGCCGCCTCTTTCGCGCTAAACACCTCACGCTCGGATCGCGTTCCCGATTTGAGCACGGCCGCCAGGAATTCTCCGGTGTGCGAGCGCAACGCGCCGTTGCCAGATTTGCCGTTCGCCTTTTTCAACTCTTTGGCCCGGGCGACAATCTCCTCGGGCGTGCCGAAGGCTACGATCTGTCCGCCGGCGTCGCCCGCTTCGGGCCCGACGTCCACGATCCAATCGGCCGTCTTGATGACGTCGAGATTGTGCTCAATGACGACCACGGTGTTGCCCTGCTCAACTAGGCTGTTGAGCACCTTGAGCAGCTTGTCGATATCGTCGAAGTGCAGCCCGGTGGTTGGCTCGTCGAGAATGTATAGCGTCTTGCCCGTGTCGGGACGGGCCAATTCGGCCGCCAGCTTCACGCGTTGCGCTTCGCCTCCGGAAAGTGTGGGGGCGGACTGGCCCAGCGTGAGATAATCGAGGCCGATCGCGCACAGCGTGGCCAGGTAGCGGCGAATGCGCGGGATGTTTTCAAATAGCTCCAATGCCTGGCCGATCGGCATCTCCAGCACGTCGGCAATCGATTGGCCGCGGTATTTGACACCCAGCGTTTCGCGGTTGTAGCGTTTGCCGCGACACGTCTCGCACTCGACCCAAACGTCGGGCAGAAAGTGCATTTGAATGCACTTCTGGCCGTTCCCCTCGCAGTCGTCGCAGCGCCCGCCCGGCCGATTGAAGCTGAATCGCGCCGGCCGATAGCCGCGGACCTTGGCCTCGGGCAAGCGCGCGAACAGTTCGCGGATCGAATCGAAAACGCCCGTGTAAGTAGCCGGGTTGGATGCCGGCGTGTTCCCCAAGGGCTGCTGGTCGACGATGATCACCTTGTTAATCTGCTCGAGGCCTTGCAGCTCGTCGTACGGTCCCGGTGTCTCGCCCGCGCGATTGAGTTTTTTGGAAACCGCCCGGGCCAGCGTGTCTTCGATCAGCGAGCTTTTGCCCGAGCCAGAGACCCCGGTCACACAGACAAACGTGCCGAGCGGAATATACAGATCGACGCCACGCAAATTGTTGAGTCGGGCGCCGCGCAGTCCGATCCACCCACCTCCGGGAGTTTCCTCGCCTTCACACGAGGGCCGCATCCGTCGCGTCGCGGGGATGGGGATCTCCTTGCGTCCTGACAGATACTGCCCGGTGAGCGATTTCGGCGACTCTAATACGGCCGCAGGCGTGCCTTCCGCCGTGATCGTCCCGCCGAAGCGACCGGCACCCGGACCAAAGTCGTACAATCGGTCGGCCGCTGCCAGCACCTCGCGGTCGTGCTCGACCATGACTACCGTGTTGCCCAAGTCTCGCAATCGACGCAACGCTTCGAGCAGGCGGTCGTTATCGCGCGGGTGCAGGCCGATCGTCGGCTCGTCGAGCACGTAGAGTACGCCGGTGAGCGCGCGGCCGATTTGGCCGGCGAGACGAATCCGCTGCGTCTCGCCTCCCGAAAGCGTCGGCAGCGGCCGAGCCAGCATGAGATATTCAAGCCCGACGTCGACCAAAAACCCGAGTCGGCTGGTCGCCTCGTTGATCAGGTCGCCGGCCACCTTCTTCTGCGCGGCCGACAGCGGAATGCTTTTCAGAAAGGCCAGCGATTCATCGAGCGGCAACGAGCAGAGTTGGTGAATCGTGCGGTCGAGGAACCGCGCAGCCGCCGCATCGGCTCGCAGCCGACTGCCTCCGCACCACGAGCAGGGAACCTCACCCACCAGTTCGTGCAGCTTTTGCCGGTACGCGTACGAGACGCGGGATGATTCTTCGATTGCCGGGAACAGTCCCTTGTACTGGAACTTCCAGTCCGACTTTTTGCCGACCGTGATCCAGCGGTCGCCCGTTCCGTGCAGCACGAGTCGCTGTTGGGTCGGCTCAAGCCGCTCGAACGGCACATCGAGCGGGATTTTGAATTGCCGCGCCCAGGCCTCGAGCATTTTTGCGAAGACCGGATTCTGTGCAGGATTCGGCCACGCGGCGATGGCCCCGGCCGACAGCGGTTGTTTGGCATCGGCGATCAGGGCCGTAAGATTTGTCCCCTGTTCCGTGCCCAACCCCTCGCATGACGGGCACCAGCCGAGCGGGCTGTTGAACGAGAAGCTGTTCGGCGTCAGTTCTTCGAAGCTGCGGCCGCATTGATGGCAAGCGAAGTGCAGGCTGTATCGATCGACGATCCACTCGTCATCGGGGAGCTCGTCGTCAACGCGGGCGACAGAGATCGTGCCCCGTCCCGAGTCGAGCGCCGTTTCAATCGATCCGGCGATGCGCGAGCGGGCTTTGGGGTCGACGGCGATCCGGTCAATCACGATTTCGACGGCGTGCTTACGGCGGCGATCGATCTGCGGCACGTCTTCCAGGCGATAGATCTTGCCGTCGATCCGTACCCGCAGAAATCCCTGCAGCTGCACCCGCTGCCAGAGCGTGTCGTAACTCTGACCGACCGCGACCTCTTGCGGAGCCAGGAGAATCAGTCGCGTCCCAGCCGGGAAGGCCAGCAGCTTATCGACGATTTGGTCGGACGTCTGCGTCTCGACGGGGATGCCGCAATCGGGGCAGTAGAGCTTGCCGAGCCGCGCGTACAGAATCCGCAGATAATCGTAAATTTCGGTGACGGTGCCGACAGTCGAGCGGGGCGAGTGGCCGGAGGCTTTTTGCTCGATGGCTATCGCCGGCGACAGGCCGTGAATGTGGTCGACCTTGGGCTTGGGCATTTGCCCGAGGAATTGACGGGCGTACGCGGAGAGCGATTCGACGTAACGCCGCTGTCCTTCCGCATAGAGAGTGTCCATCGCCAGTGACGATTTGCCGCTGCCGCTGGGGCCGCAGAACACACTTATCTGTTCGCGGGGGACGCGGACGTCGACGTGTTGCAAATTATGTTGTGCAGCGCCACGGATCACGATCTCGTTGGTCGACGCGCCGTTTTGTCCGTTGGTGTCCACCTCGTCTGCGAATTGCCAGCGACCAGCGGGGACCGAGGCGGCGGCAATTCCCGCGGCCTTTGCCTTTTTGCCCACCACTTTCGCAGCCGGCACCTTGGTCAGACGAGTCGACGGGAGCACCTCTCGGAGAGCTTGCCCGGTGTAGGAATCGGGACAAGCCGCAACATCTTCAGGCGTTCCCGCGACTACGATCTGGCCGCCACCCGAGCCGCCGTCGGGACCCAGGTCGATAATCCAGTCGGCCGTTTTGATCACGTCGAGGTTGTGCTCGACCACCACAACGGTGTTGCCGGCGATGACAAATCCATGCAACACTTCCAGCAACTTCTGAATGTCGGCGAAGTGCAGCCCGGTCGTCGGCTCGTCGAGTAGATAGAGGGTGCGGCCCGTCGACCGCTTTCCCAACTCCCGTGCGAGCTTGATCCGCTGCGCCTCGCCGCCCGACAACGTCGGCGAAGGCTGCCCCAGCTTGAGGTAATCCAGGCCGACGTCGTGCAAGGTTTGCAACAAGGCGCAGATGTTGGGAATGTTCTTGAAGTGCTCGAGTCCCTCTTGCACGTCCATCTCGAGGATTTCGGCGATCGTCTTGCCCTTATAGCGCACTTCCAGCGTTTCGCGTTTGAATCGTTTCCCCTGGCAAACGGGGCAAGTCACCCAGACGTCGGCCAGAAAATCCATTTCCAGCCGGTTGGCTCCCCGCCCCTCGCACGCCTCGCAGCGGCCGTCGGCGACGTTGAAGCTGAATCGTCCCGGCTTGAAACCGCGCATCTTTGATTCGGGAAGCTGGGCGAACAAGTCGCGAATCAGATCGAACAGCTTGACGTACGTTGCCGGGTTGGAGCGCGGCGTGCGGCCGATCGGCGACTGGTCGATGTCGATGGCTTTGTCGAGGTGGTCGAGTCCCGTGATTTTGGAATGCGCGCCGGGACGTCCTTTGCCCTTGTTCAAGTCGCGGTTGAGCGTTTCCCACAGAATGTCGTTCACCAGTGAGCTTTTCCCGGAACCGCTCACGCCCGTGACGCAGACGAAATTCTCGAGCGGAAAAGTAACGTCGAGATTGCGGAGGTTGTTGTGCCGCGCGCCGGTGATCTTGAGAGCCTTCTTGCCGCGGGGCCGTCGCTCGGCCGGGACGGGAATCACCAAGTCGCCGGAGAGATACTTGCCCGTGAGGCTCTTGGGCTCGTTGCGGAGATCCTCAACCGTGCCTTGGGCGACCACCTCGCCACCGCGGACTCCTGGTCCCGGTCCGAAATCGACGACATGATCGGCGGCCCGCATCGTCTCCTCGTCGTGCTCGACGACGATGACCGTATTCCCCTGGTCGCGGAGATTCTTGAGGCTATCCAACAGCAGCGTGTTGTCGCGGGGATGCAGGCCGATTGAAGGCTCGTCGAGAATGTAAACGACGCCGACGAGGCCACAGCCGATCTGTGCGGCGAGTCGAATCCGCTGTGTTTCACCGCCGGACAACGTAGGGGCACTCCGCTCCAGCGTGAGATAATCGAGTCCGCAGCGGAGTAAAAAGCCCAGCCGCCCTCGGATTTCCTTGAGCGCCTCGGCCGCGATCATCTGCCGCGTCTCGTCCAGCTCGAGCGATTGGAAGAACGCGAAAGCGTCCCGGATGCTGAGATTGCAAACGTCCGGGAGGCTGAGCTGCATGGCTCGCTTCGGCGTGCGGAACGATTCGCTACTGGAGGCAATCCGCACGCTGCGAGCCTGCGGGTTGAGCCGCGTCCCTTGGCAGTCGACGCACGGCACAATCTCCATGTACTTTTCGAGCTGTCGGCGGCGCATGATGTTCTTGGCTTTGCGGTAGCTCTCCAGGAGTTCGGCGATCAGGCCGCCGTAGGTGCCGCCGTGCTTCCAGATTCCGCCGGAATAGCGCCACGAGTAGGTGATGTGGCGATCGCCCGTCCCGTGCAGGAATTGGTTTTGGGCCTCGGCCGGCAGATCGCGCCAGGGCATCTTCAGTAACGAGTCTTCGGGAAGGCCCAAGTCCTTCTCGATCGAGTTGGCGACACCTTTATAGATGTGTTTCCGCCAGCGACCGATTTTGCCGATCGGGCCCACGACCTCGACGGCACCCTGCCAGAGGCTCTTCGAATCGTCGGGGATCAGTCGATCGAGCAAGAAATCGTGCCGCAGGCCGAGACCGGTGCACTTCGGGCACATACCGAGCGGACTATTGAAGCTGAAGAGTTGCGGCGTCGGCGGTTCATAGCTGATGCCGCAATGCGTGCACGCGTATTGCGAGCTGTACCGATTTTCGGTGGCCACCGGCTCGTCAGCACTCTTGTCCCGCGCTGCGCGTTGCCCCGCGCTGTTGGCGGCGGGCGACTCCTGAGTGACGACCAGAGTGCCGTTGGACAGCTTGAGGGCTGTTTCGACTGAGTCCGTCAGCCGGGTGCGGGAGACTTCACCGGCCACGAGACGGTCGACAACGACTTCGATCGTGTGGCGCATCTGGCGGTCGAGCCGCAGGTTGTCGGAGAGCTGAACCGTCTTTCCGTCAACGCGAGCCCTTAAGAAGCCTTGCCGCCGGAGGTCTTCGAAGAGGTCTTGATATTCGCCCTTCTGCTGCTGAATGACCGGCGCAAGCAACTGAATTCGTGTTCCCGACGGAATGCGGGAGACGTGCTCGATGATCTGCTCGACGGTCTGGGCGGTGATCTGCCGGCCGCAGTTTGCGCAAAACCCCGTGCCGACGCGGGCGAACAACACGCGCAGGTAGTCGTAAATCTCCGTAATCGTGCCGACCGTGCTGCGAGGATTGCGGCCGCTGGCTTTCTGCTGAATCGAAATCGACGGAGCGAGCCCAGAGACCGAGTCGACCTCTGGCTTGGGCATTTGCCCCAGGAACTGTCGGGCATAGCTAGAGAGCGACTCGACATAACGCCGTTGTCCCTCGGCGTACAGCGTGTCGAAAGCGAGCGAACTCTTGCCGGAGCCGCTCACTCCGGTCATGCAGATCAACCGGTTGCGCGGGAGCCGCAGATTGACGTTTCGCAGGTTATGCTCGCGGGCTCCGCGAATGATGATGTCTGACGCAGGCATAAATGCGAAACCGCATCACTCCATTACGAACCGCAACGGCAACGTCGCCATGATACCCAGGGGCACAGCGACGCGCGGAAGAACGCAAGACAAACCGGCCTGCCATCGCGGCAAGAACAGATCGGCGTTGCCAACAATTACTCGACAGGGTCCGCCGGCGGCTTTTCGTCCGGAGCCGCCTCCCGATTCCAACTGACGGCGGGAAAATCCGGATTGTCCGGATTGGTCGGCGGCGGTCGCTTCACCGGCGGATGAACGGGAATGTCCGTGGGGAAGTCCGCCAATTGGGACTCGTCTGACTCGGGATTGGCTGGTTCCGGTACGCGGACTTGGGGCTTCGGTCGGGGCAACTCCACCAGCCGCATCGGGACCCCTTCCCTCGTACATCCACAGATCCGGGAAGTTGCCTGTCCTTCCGACCGCATCTGTCGATGGCACTCAGGACATTCCCAGACCCGCCGAACGTCCAGGTCTAACCGCATTCCCGGACCCTTCATGGTTCCCCCTTCTTGCCATCAGGCCGCCGCAACCACACCTCGGGTCGTTTCTCAATTTTAGGCGCCATGACTCCGGCGGCCAAATGACTCCACCTGGATTATGGGGCGAGGGTCAACACCCGCTCCCTTGCTGTCGCGCCCCGCACTATCATTCCTGGGAGTCGCTTTCTCGATCGACACTGCGGACCCGTTTGATGCCATCGGAAAAGACGGAAGCCCTCATCATCCGACTGGCCGACTTCAGCGAAACCAGTCGCGTGGTCACGTTTTTTACGGAGGATTTTGGTCGAATATCGGCTTTGGCGAAGGGAGGCAAACGGCTTAAAGGGCCGTTTGATGCTGCTCTTGACCTGCTTTCCGTGTGTGAGATAGTGTTGCTTCGCAAATCGTCCGGTGGTCTGGACCTATTGACGGAAGCCCGGCTCATTTCGCGATTCAGGCCGCAAGGCCGGGAGCTTAATCGCTTCTACGGAGGCTATTACGTCGCCGAGCTTCTGTCGGGACTAACGGCCGAACACGACCCACACCGGCGACTCTATCGCGAGTCCATCCAAACCCTGGAAAGGCTTCAGGAGGCGGATCCCAAAATCACAATCCTGCGTTTCGAGCTGGCGACTCTCCGCGAGATCGGCCAACTTCCCGCGTTCGACGTCTGTGTCGGATGCGGGCGGGCGGCGGATAGCGGCGGGACGTGGCTCTTTTCGGCTGCGCAAGGTGGTCTGATCTGTCCAAATTGTGGAAAGGAGTCGACGGCTCGAATTCGCATTTCGGCGGGAACGGCGGCGGTGCTGCGCCGGCTGGCCGAAGAATCGGAGGCGGTCGCTGACCGCCTGGCCCTTTCACCCCGACAGTTCCAGGAAGCGCGAGAAGTAGTGACAGCCGCCATTTGCCACGCGCTGGGACATCCCCCCAAAATGCTCCGCTACATTTCTGCTTGAGCTTCAGTTTTCGACTTGCTGATTTCAGATTGAAGAAAGCGAACGCGGAATCTCATCTCCCTTTCCTGAGTTCATCGCTTCCTTTCCTCAAAAAGCAGTCACGGATGACGATTCGCACACTTGGTTGTCGGCCGCATGGATGCGGGGCCGCGTCGCGAAGCCGCGCGCTCTGGACAGTGGCCGTTTGCGCGGTTCTCGCGGGCTGCCAGATTCCTGGAATCGATGCCTCGGCGCTTTCCAAGCGGGACGAGGAACAGGTGCAGCAATTGACGAGCACGGACGAAATCCACGGGCCGATGGAGCGATTCGCGATCGCCGCCGGCTTCAAGGATGGGGAGAAGAACAAGAAGCGGCAGCTCGTCAATCCGCCGGCTGCGATGGCCGCCTATAAGCGGGGCGAGGACCTCTTCAAGGCGAAACGCTTCGTCGAAGCAGAGAACGTCTTCTGGAAGGAGACGGCCGAGAAATACGCCGTCTATCCGATTCGCGAAGACGCCCTCTTCATGACGGGCGAATGCTTGTTCTTCGAGCAGAATTACGCCAAGGCCCAGGACAAATACGACCTGTGCATCAAAGAGTACTCCGCGACACGGCACCTCGACGAAATCAGCCGGCGCAAGTTCGAGATCGCCCGCGTCTGGTTGAAGTTCCCCGACAACATCACCGCTTCGGATGTGAAGCCGGTCAATTTCGACGACCCGGGAAGGAACCCGCCGCCGCAGACGACCTGGCAAGAACCGACCGATTGGACCTATCGGATTCCGATTCTGCCCAACCTGACCGACAGCAAGCGGCCCATGTTCGACACCGAAGGCCGCGCGCTCGAGGCACTGAAATCGATTTGGCTCAACGATCCAACCGGTCCTCTGGCGGACGATGCGTTGATGCTCTCGGCCAGCTTTTATCTGCGTAAGGGCGATTACACCGAGGCCGACCATTTGTACGAACTCTTGCGGAAGGAGTTTCCCAAGAGTCCGCACGTCGAGAATGCTTATGTGCTCGGCGCCTACGTCAAGTTGATGACGTACCAGGGCCCCGAATATGATCCGACCCCATTGCGAGAGGCTCGGAAGCTTCGGGAAGCGACGCTCCGCTTGTATCCCAAGCGGCCCGATCACGACCGGATGCTGGCAGAACTCAAGAAGATGGACTTGGCGGAGGCCGCCCAATTGTGGGCGGAAGTCGCCTACCGCAAAGCCAAGAACGAGCCCAAGGGCGTGGCGATCTGGTGCAAAGAAGTCATCAAGAAATATCCGAATAGCGACTACGCTGTGAAGGCCCGCGAGGAACTGGCCAAGATCAAACCGGAAGACAAGCAGGATTTCGCGCCAGCTCGCAAATACGAGGAAACGCCAAAGACCGGCAAAGCAGCAGTCGGCGATACTCCGGGCGTGTTTGATGAACCGGTCCCAGCGCCGAAGAAGGCTCCGCCCGCCACCGAAACCTTCGGCCAAAACCCGATGTAATCCCCGCGGTAGACCCGGCATGAGGTTGCGACCGCAGCACGCACGATTCAAGACGCGCCGAGCCATCGGCTCAGGGACGTCTGCGCTGTGGTTCCTCCTCGGTGCGACCGTTTTATTCGCCAGTGGCTGCGGCTATACCGTCGGCAATGCCTTTCAAGGCAATGTCCGCTCGGTCTACGTTCCGATCGCCACCTGCGAAGATTTCCGACGCGGGGCCGAGTTCCAACTGACCGAGGCCGTGCTGACGCAGATTAAGGAACGCACCCCGTTTCGCATCTGCAAGAGCGACGGAGCCGACACCAAGCTGACGATGAAGATCAAAAGCATTCGCAAGACCGTACTGGGGACCACGGCTGACAATGACCCCCGGTCTCTCCAGGTCCAGTACGCCGTCGACGTGATCTGGGAGGACCTGCGCACGGGGCGAATCCTGGCGCAGCGCCAAGTGTCGCTGGAACCGGAAATCTCACACCTGTTCACGACCGGCACTATGTCCCCCGAAGTCGGGCAGTCGCTGGCGACCGCGACGCAACAGGCGCTCAACGGCATGGCCCGCCAGATCGTCGATCTGATGGAAGCACCCTGGTAGGCGGCCTTCCTTTGCACCCGCGCGCCATCCCGCTTGGATTTGGCCGCTCGGTGGTGTAGCCTCGATTTGGGGACACTCAGGCGGCAAGGCGACGCGTGAGCTGTCGCGTGAAACACAGAGGTGCGACTGCTCGGCGCGGAGGTGAAGCAATGACCCAGCGCATTCAAAAGTACGACGAATTCTGGTTGTACTATTTGCGGGAACACAGCCGTCCCGCCTCGCGCGCGCTGCACTATCTGGGAACCGTCTGTTCGCTGGGGGCGATCGCGGCGGGCGTGTTCGTCTCGCCGTGGTGGTTGCTGGCAGCGCCGGTTCTCGGCTATGGCCCGGCATGGATCGGGCACTTCGTCATCGAGAAGAATAGGCCCGCCACTTTCCGTTACCCGTTTTGGTCGCTGATCTCCGACTACAAGATGTTTGGGTTGGCGATCGTCGGGCGACTCGCGCCGGAACTCGAACGGGCCGAACATGCGTCACCAGCTTCCACCGCGCAATTGTCTCAAGCGACCTGACAGTCGCTCTCGCCCGGGCAAGTCCTGCTGGCGGTCGCGCACGGATTCAAAGAATCTATCCCCAAAAAAAGACGACTCGCGCACGGCTTTTTAGGCCCATCGCTCGCCAAACCGGCACGCCCAAGACAACTTGACCGGTTTTCGCACCTGTCTTATAGTCCCGCCCCCTCGCAACCGACCTCGCAAGCGTCGGCGGCATGGAGGCTGCGGACAAACCCCTGCATTCCGGAGTACAGGTGCGATGAGCGATTCGACCCAAACAAATGGATCTCAGAATTCGCGCGGAACTCGCGCGAAAGCGGCCTGGATCGCGGCGGGAACGGCAATCGTCGTGGTCGTGGCCGTGGTGGCCTTCCAATTCCTGCGACCCCGCGAAGGGGCTGCGGGGGAAAACGCTCCCGATCAAGCGGGCCGCGCCTCCATGGGCGGAGCCATGAACCGCCAGCCGTTGGCGCGCGTGAACGGCGACCTCATCTCCTATGACACAGTCGCTGCCGAATGCATGCAGCGCTACGGCGCAGAGGTGCTGGAAAGCTTCATCAATCGCACAATCATCCATCAAGCCTGCGCTCGGCGGGGCATCGAAATTCGCGAGGACGAGGTTCGCGAGGAAATCGTAAAAATCGCCAAGAAGTTCGATATCGATCCGCAGCAATGGCTCCGCGTCATTCAGACCGAGCGCCACCTCAGTCCGCTGCAGTATCAGCAAGACGTCATCTGGCCCATGCTGGCTTTGAAGCAACTGGCCGGCAAAGACGTCAGCGTGACTGAAGAAGAAATGCAACAAGTCTTCACCCGCGACTACGGCGAACGGGTCAAGGCGCGAATGATCCTTTGCGATAAATTGCACCGAGCTCAGGAAGTCTGGAACCTGGTGAAGAACGATCCGCAGAACTTCGGCAAGATCGCCCGCGAAAAGTCGATCGATCCGACCAGCAAGTCGCTCGACGGGCAGATCCAACCGATTCGCCGCTACGCCGGCAACGAAAACCTCGAAAAGGAGGCTTTCAAGCTGAAAGAAGGCGAGATTTCGGGCATCATCGACGTCAGCACGCCTGAAGCGCAGCGGTACGTGATCCTGTTGTGCGAGGGGCACACGGTTCCGATCGTCAAATCGATCGAAGACCAGGGAATCCGCGCCGAAGTGCTCCGGCAGCTCCAAGAAGAGAAGACACAAGTCGCCGTCGCGAAGGTCTTCGAGCGCATCAAGAAGGAGGCCCAGGTCGACAACTTCCTGGCCAACACTTCCACACGCGGCGTGCAGCAGGCGGGCGCGACCTCGGAAGGTCGCGAGCGAGTGACTCCCGCGTCCGGCTATCGCACGCGGGTCGGCGCCGTGAACCGCACGGCCAATCAGGCCGACGGTCCGTGAGCTTCGACACCAACGTCTAATGCTGACGACGTGGCTAACACCCGTCGCAGAGAGTGGGTTCAAGACGGCGTGCTCTCCGCAAGGATGGCACGCCGTCTGCTTTTGGTCGTCTCGGCGAACCCTGCTAGAATGACGCGTGTCTGGGCTAAACGGCCCTCCTTGCTCTCTGCAGTCGTCCGTTCCTTCCTCGAACCTCTAATCATCGAAGTCTCGCATGCGCAGCGAAACAGAAGTCCCCTTCGAGGACAAGCCGTTCCGAATCAAGGTGGCCGACCGGGTCAACCGGCTGCCTCCTTACATGTTCGGCAAGATCAACAAACTGAAATATCAGAAGCGCGTGGCGGGGGTCGACGTGATCGACCTGGGGATGGGCAACCCGACCGATGCGCCCGATCCGCTGATCGTCGAAAAACTCTCCGAAGCGCTCGATGACTCTCGCAATCATCGTTACTCGGTCTCGAATGGGATCGAGAACCTGCGGAGGGAAGTCTCGGCCCGTTATTGGAAGAAGTACGGCGTGCGGCTTACTCCCGATTCCGAGGTCATCGCCTGCCTCGGTTCCAAAGAGGGATTCAGCCACATGTGCCTGGCGCTGCTGGGGCCAGGTGACACGGCCGTGGTGCCGGCTCCGTCGTTTCCGATCCACGTTTACGCGGTGATGCTCGCGTCCGGGAACGTGATTGCGCTTGACGTCCGCAAGCCCGATCGGTTCTTGCACAACGTGGCTTACACCTGTGAGCACCTTTACCCCAAGCCGAAAGTTGTGATCGTCAATTTCCCTCACAACCCGAGCACGACGGTTATCGATTCGGATTTTTACGTCGATCTGGTCGCGCTTGCGAAGAAGTACGGCTTCCTCGTCATCAGCGATTTCGCGTACGCCGACATCTGCTTCGAGGGGTATCAGGCTCCCAGCTTTTTGGCGGTGCCTGGAGCGCTCGATGTTGGCGTCGAGTTCACGACGATGAGCAAGGGCTACAGCATGGCCGGCTGGCGGATCGGCTTCTGCAGCGGCAATGCAGAAATGGTCCGGGCTCTGGCGACGATCAAGGGTTACTACGATTACGGCATCTTTCAGCCGATCCAGATTGCCGCCATCGTCGCCATGCGGCATTGCGATGCAGCCGTCGAAAGCGTGGCGGCCGAATATCAGCAGCGACGTGACGTGTTGTGCGACGGACTGCAGCGCTCCGGTTGGGAACTCGAAGTCCCCAAGGCGGGCATGTTCGTATGGGCCAAAATCCCCGAACCGTGGGCCAAGATGGGGTCGATCGATTTTTCGCTGATGCTGTTGGACAAGGGCGGCGTCGCCGTCAGCCCGGGCCGTGGATTTGGCGACGAGGGGGAAGGCTATCTGCGACTGGCCATCGTCGAAAACAGCCAGCGACTGCGGCAGGCCGTTCGCCAAATCCAGAAATGTTTGAAGAGCGAGCCGGTTCAGGTCGGCGAGTGATCCGCCTCCAACATTTTCCAGCGAGGCCCAGATTTTTTTTCTCGCTGTGGGTTTTGATCGCGGCGACGAATGTGCTTGCGGACGACAACTCCGTCGAGCCCAAACCCGCGACGCTCGATGTTCGTCGCGGCGACCTGCAGATTCAGTTTCGAGACAACTCGAAGTCGCCGCGCGTCTTGTCGGGTGTCGACTCGCTCGTCAATGTCCGCGACGCGCCGGGCTTCGATGCTTTCGATCCCGACGGACGCGGCGCTTCGGCCGGGCTCAATTTCGAGCACATCATTTCGGGCCACCGCAATCCGAACAACAAGTTCACCCCGCGCAGCGGTCGCTACACGCTCGGGGTCCTGCCGAACGCAGCGGGCGCCCGGCTCGTGCGGCGTGCGGAAGACGATCCATGGAAGGTCGCCAGCACGCTCGAATATCGTGTCGTCGGGCCCCATGCGATCGATTTCGAGTTTCGCTGCACGCCTCAGCAAGCTGAGCTATTCGGACGCCGCGGTTCGGCAATTTTCTTTTTCGCCGACTATATGAACGACGTGACGGACGTGGCGTTGCATTTTCGAGGTGTCACGCAGTCGGGCGGATCAGAAACATGGATCGCCGCCGACGCCCCACCCGGCCCCCGCGACTGGAATTCCGGCGGCACGTACTCCCATCGCGCCGCCCCGCCGATCCAATACGACGACAATCTGGAATTTCGCCTGAATTCTTGGAGCTACGACTGGCCGCGGTACACGGAACCGTTTTATTTCGGCCGCGCGGCACACGGCATGACGCTGATTCTGATGTTCGACCGTGCCTATTCGCCGGAAGACGAGATTCGCTTCAGCCTCTTCAAGTTCAAGCTGCCACGGCGCCAGCGACCTGCGTGGGACTTTCAATACGTCGTCCACAAGGTGGTCAGCGGCCGCTCGTATGGCTTTCGGGGCCGCCTCGTCTGGAAGAAATTCGTCTCCGCCGAAGACTGCCGGAGCGAGTATCGCAACTGGCTCGCGCGAAAGTGAAATTGCGCCGCCTCCGTAGCGCGCTCAGTGAACGGCGGGTGCCTTGGTGCTCTGGGGCGTCGCTTGGAGTCGGTCCAAGAACTCCTTCACTGCCGCGCGATAGGGCTCGCGGGCTTTGATTGCGATGTCGTTGTGATCCGCGCCCGCAAGCGGCACGAACTTCTTGGGAACGCCGCCGCTCGAAGTGTCAGGAGCCGCGGCGAAGAGTCGTTGCGCAAAGCTGAACGGGATAATCGTGTCCACCGTGCCATGCAGAACGAGGATCGGACACGTCACGTGCGCGATCCGTTCCGTCGACGGGTAGCGATCGAGTAATAGGAGCCGTACGGGCAGCCACCAGTAGTGAAAGGCGGCGACGTCCACCAGGCTCGAGAAGGTCGACCGCAGAATCAGGCCGCCGGGCGGAGTACCCGCGATCGATAGCTCTGACGCCAGCCGCGTTGCCACACCACCGCCCAATGACTCGCCGATCAGCACGACTTGCGACGGAGGAACGCGGCGCGTCCCCGTGACGAATTTCCAAACGGCTTGGGCATCGGCGGCGAAGTCGGTTTCGTTCGGCTTGCCGGGGTTGTCGGCGTAGCCGCGGTAGTCGACCAAATAAGCGTCAGCCCCCATCCTCGACAGTTGGTCAAGATCCAGGCCGCGGTGAGCGCGGTGTCCGGCGTTCCCCGGGAAATAGATGATGGTTGGATGGGGCGCACCGTTGTGCGGAGCGGGAAAGGCGGGCACGAACCAACCGTTGAGCTGCAGGCCGTCGGCCGTGGGGACGCTGACCTTTTCGACGCGGCCCGCCTCTAGCCCAATCGCGAGCGGATCAATGGTCGCCGCTCGCGTCGGCTGGTAAATCAAAGAGCGTTGAAAGAACCCGATCATCAAGAGAATGATAAGGTACCAGTAACCGATCCGTCGCCCGGTCCACCACATTTTGGACCGAAAGGTCTTACCTTTGGGAATGGGGACGCACAGCCGCAGCACGCGATTCCAAAAAGTCGGCGTGGCGGCGCGTGGCGGGACCGCATTTCCTTCAAGCTCGGCCGGCTCTAGGCTTGCCATTTCCAATCCTTTCCAACCTCAGGGTCATTTTACCCGAAACCGGGTTGGTGCTGTCGAACTTTGAGCCGGCGAAGGCCACGATGCGAATCATCCCTGTGTTGGATCTCTTGGGATCTGAGGTCGTCCGGGGGGTGGCTGGTCGCCGCGATGAATATCGACCCGTGCAAAGTCGACTCGCGGAGGGCAGCGACGCACTCTTGGTTGCCCGCGCCATCCGCACCAGGTTCGGCTTGTCGCAACTCTACGTAGCTGACCTCGATGCGATCCTGCACCAACGGCCAAACCGCTCGATCTTGCATGCGCTCTGTGCGGATACCTTCTCGCTTCTGGTCGACGCAGGCCTGCGTCGCTGCGAAGAGGCCGGCCCGATTTTCGACACGGGCGTCGATCAGGTCGTCGCTGGACTCGAAACGTTAGAGAGTCCGAAAGAACTGGCCGGACTCATCTCGCGGTACGGGACCTCGCGAATCGTGTTCAGTCTCGATCTTTGCGATGGGCAGCCGTTATCGAAGGGTTCGGCCTGGCCGGGCAGTGATCCTTTCGAGATCGCGCGTTCTGGTGTCGACGCCGGCTGCACGCAACTGATTGTGCTCGACATTGGCTGCGTCGGCACCGGGGGCGGCGTGTCGACTCTGCGCCTTTGCGACCAGATCCGTCACGCCTTTCCGGCTGTGAAAATTACCACAGGCGGTGGCGTCCGGGGCGTGGAAGATTTGCGGCAACTCGCGCAGGCCGAAATCGACGGTGTCCTGATCGCCTCGGCACTCCACGACGGTTCTCTTACGCCAGCAGCGATTCAATCACTTCTGCGTTCGTCACCGGCGAATCGGTGAGCGAATCGTCGCGCCCATCATGCGGGTACGTGAGCCGCTCGTGGTCGAGGCCCAGTGCGTCGAGCAGAGTGGCGTGCAAATCGTGCACGCGGACGACGTCTTTGACGGCCTCATAACCGAAGTCATCGGTTGCGCCGTGCACATAGCCCCGCTTGAACCCGCCGCCGGCGAGCCACAGGGAAAACGCCCGGCGATTGTGATCGCGGCCGTCGGTGCCCTGTGACACCGGCTGGCGGCCGAATTCGCCTGTCCACAGCACGATCGTCGAGTCGAGCAAGCCTCGTTGTTTGAGATCGCGAACGAGGGCCGCGCTCGGCTGATCGGTCTTCGCACACAGGCCGCCGAGAGTCTTCGCATTGTTGGAGTGCGTGTCCCAGGGTTGGCCGCTCAAGAACACTTGCACGAAGCGCACGCCCCGCTCGACGAGCCGTCGGGCGACCAGGCAACGGCGTCCGTAGTCTTCAGTCGCCGGTTGGTCGAGCCCATAAAGCGCATGCGTCTCCTTTGACTCTTGGGCAACGTCGAGAGCCTCGGGGACGGCGGACTGCATTTTCGCGGCCAGCTCGTAATTTGTGATCCGGGCTTCGAGTTCCGAATTGGCCGGATGGCGGCGGAGATGCCCAGCATTCAATACCCGCAGGAAATCGAGCTGTCGCTGCCGCGCCTCGGGCAGAATCTCCGCCGGCGTCTGCAAGTGCAACACGGGCGAACCTGCGGGCCGAAACGAGGTCCCCTGATAAACGGCCGGAAGGTAACCGGCGCTCCAATTCTTCGTTCCGTCGACCGGAAGCCCGCCCGGATCGCCCAGCACGACGTACGCGGGCAACTCCTGCCGCATCGATCCGAGGCCATACACGACCCACGAGCCCAGGCTCGGCTTGCCGGCGAAAAAGGTCCCCGTATGAATCAAACGCAAGGCCGACTCGTGATCGACCGAGGTAGTCGTCATCGACCGCACGAGCGTCAATTCGTCGGCCACTCCGGCCGTATGCGGCAGCAACTCGGACAGCTCCATCCCGCATTGGCCGTGCTTCTGAAATTTGAACGGAGAGGCCAACAGATTCGTGACCGCGTGGGCAAAGTGCACTTCGACCTTGCCGGGATAAGGCTCTCCGTTGTGACGGGTGAGCTGCGGCTTGGCGTCGAACAGATCCATCTGACTCGGCCCGCCGTGCTGAAACAGACAAATCACCGATTTCGCACGCCCCGCGCGCCGCGGTGCGACGGCCGCCAGCGGATCCTTCCGCGCTCCGCTCGAGGCCGATGCCTCATTCTGCAGCAGATGCGCCAGGGCCAGTCCGCCGATGCCACCGCAATAATCGGCCAGGAAAGCTCGCCGGTTGACGGCGAAGGAATTGAGTTTTCTGGTCATCAACGTGCGCACCCTGTGCAGCTCTAAGATTGAGCGTTCCCGAGACTCACGCAGGTTCACTCCACATACAGAAACGCATTGCTGGCCAACAGCATCTGGCAGAAATCACGCCACGCAGGATCGTCCTTCGCCCCGTAGGTGGCCGACTGTCTCTCGATGAATTCTGACGAAGCGGCTCGCTCCGTGTCCGTCGGCGCGCGGCCGAATGTACGTTCGATCGCGCGGCCAATTCGATCATCGCGGCTCGGCCCCGAGGGAATCGCGGGGCTTTTGACCGCCGCTGACGCCAGTGCAATCGCCCGGGCACGGACGAAACTCGAGTTCAACAGCGCCAGCGACTGCAACGGGACGGTCGATGTTCCGCGGACTGGGCAATTGCTGACAATCGTCGGCGCATCGAACAGATCGAGCAGCGAATTGACCTGGGTGCGCCGTTGCTGCAAGTAGATGCTGCGGCGATGGGCGCCTTCCTGGTTTTCGAGCACGACGACCGCTCCCTCCTCGTCGGTGTTGCTCCGCACGTAGGGGCCGTACATGCGTTCGGTGATCTCGCTCGAAACGGACAGCATCGAATCGCGGACGGCTTCCGCATCGAGCCGCCGTAGCGGGAATCGAGAGAGCCAACGATTGTCGGGATCGACCGTCATCGCCTGGTCCGTCGCGGCGCTCGACTGACGGTAGGCGGCCGAGTTGACGATCAACCGATGCAGGTGTTTGACGCTCCAACCGCTGGCGATGAACTCGTGCGCGAGGAATTCGAGCAGCTCGGGATGCGTCGGTCGCGTGCCCGACAGACCGAAGTTGTCGGGCGTGGCAACGATCCCCGTGCCGAAATGGCGCTGCCAGATACGATTGACCATCACCCGGGCGAGCAGACTGGCCGGTCGGCTGGCAGACGCGGTCAGCCAGCGGGCGAAGGCCAGGCGTCGTCCCGACGATGTCGAACCAGGGTATGGGACGCCCACCCGTAGTTCGGGCGAACCGTCGCATAAAACCCGCAGACCCGCGGGAACGACCGGCTCGCCCAGATCCGTATAGTTGCCGCGCTTCAGCACGTGCAATGCGGGCGGACTTTGCACAACGTCGGTGACACACGCCAGCTCCCCGGGCTTGGAAATCCGTTGAGATTCGAGCTGTTTGAGCCTCTTGTGCAGGCGTTTCGTGCGCCGCGCCGCATCGTCCCGATAGGCGGTCAGGCGCGGCGAGGTCGACGAACTCTTCGCGGACCCCGACGTTTCGACGAGCACGTCACTCACGACGAAGCTGCGTCCGCAGCAGTACTCGAAGCCGAACGCTCCGTCAGGCAGATCGGCCGCGTCGAGCGTGATCGCGTTTTTCTCGGGCAGCTGATCGACGATCTGCTCCAGCCGCAGCTTCCGATTGCCGACGTTCGTCACGCGGACGCCGTATCGGTGACCCGGGCGGTAACCCGATTCGCCAATCTCGCCAACGGGCCGCGAATGGGGACTCGCATAAGCCAGATGGAGGATCGCTTTGCCCGCCGGATTGCCATCAATGAGCAAGTTGCCCGGGCTGCGCTGCGCGCCCTTGGAATCGGCCGTCTGGGCTGCAATGAAGAACGCGATCCGCTCGGCCGGCGGCGAACCGTCGACTCGGTCGGCCACCAAATTGAACGAGGCCTCGGTCCACTCCCCTTCGCCCGGCGGATGCCAGTTGAAGACTTGGCGCGTGACGAGCCAGCGGTCGCCCGTGTTGGATTCTTGGATCTTGAGCGTTCCGTTTTCGATGCGAGCGCCTGGCGCCTGCGGCGTATCCAGGGCGACGCTACCGATGGAGCCCGGCTTGCCGGCATCCGGCGTCGGGCTCCACCAGCTTTCGTGCAAACGGCCGGGGTGCTGGAACTCGTCGCGGAAAAGAATGGCTTCCTTCGGCCGGTGTGAATTGAGCCAACCGATGTACTCTTTGACGGACCGCGTTTTCTCGTCGTCGATCTGACGCTCGTGATTCTTCCAGGCCGTTCCCTCGTCGCCTTCCGGCATCTCGCGGATGCGGTCCTTCGGCTTGACCCAATGCGCCATGTCGTAGGCGGGAAAAGCGGGGTAGAAGATCGATTGCAACTCGTAATATTCGGCGGCGGCGATCGGCTCGAATTTGTGCTCATGACAGCGGCAACATTGAATCGTCACGCCGAGCAGCGAATTCATGCTGATCTGCAGCGTCCCCTGCAGCACGGTCGCCCGGTCGATCCGCACCTCGTCAGCGTTGCCGTCACTCTCGCCCGAGCCATCCTGCGAATTCCGCAAGAAGTGAGTGGCCGTAAATTGTTCGACGACTTCGCGTGTGATCGGCTTGCCCGGCACATAGCCCGATAGCTCGTCCCCCGCCAATTGCTCGCGGATGAATTGATCGAAGGGCTGATCGCGATTGAACGACCGAATGACATAGTCCCGATATTTGTAGGCCAGTGGCCGATCCGTGTCGGCATTGAAGTAGCCGTTCGAGTCGGCGTAGCCCGCAACGTCGAGCCAATACTTGCCCCAGCGTTCGCCATAGTGGGGCGAGGCCAGCAGCCGCTCGACCGCCCGCGAATACGCCTCGGGAGATGGGTCGGCAATAAACTGCGCGGTTTCCTCGGGTCGTGGCGGAAGACCCGTGAGGTCGAACGAGAGCCGCCGCAGGAGCGTCGCACGGTCGGTCTCGGGAGAGAGTCCGAGGCCTTTCTCCGCCAAAGGGGGCGACAGGAAGGCGTCGACCGGCGATCCCATCGCCGCCTGATTCTTCGCTCCTTGATTCTTTATCACGGGAACTGCCGGACGAACCAGCGCGCGGAAGGCCCAATGCTTTCGAGGATCGGAATCTGCGCCGCGAGCCGTTCCGATTGCACCGGCAACCAAGAGACTCGTCAGCAGGAATCGGTGCAGCGCCGGCATGCGGGACGAACCTCAATCCATAAAGACTTGCTTATTAGATTAGCATCCGGCTCGATTCGAGGGAACGTGATCGGACCTCGCGTGACTGCCGGGCCGGCTCCGTTGGCAGTCTCAGCCCCGCGGCGGCGGGAATCAGCGGCGCGAATTTGGTAGATTAGAAGGGTCGGTTCCCGCCCGGTTCGAGACCCGCCATGAGTGCCCGCCCTCCTCGCCTGCCGTTCGCATTGCCTTTCTGGGCATTCGTCGTGATGGCGTTCTCCCAGGGGGGGCTGGCGGATCCTGGGCACCCCGTGGCGGCGCGCTCGGTCGATTTCAATCGCGATGTTCGACCGATTCTGGCGAAGACCTGCTTCTCCTGTCACGGGGCCGACGAAAAGCATCGCGAAGGCGGCCTGCGACTCGACGTGCGCGAGGCCGCCGTCAAACCGCTCGCCGACGGCAAGACGGCCATCGTTCCGGGCCACGCCGATCAAAGCGAACTCGTCCGCCGGATTACTGCGAAGGGGTCAGACGATCGGATGCCCCCCGCCGACGCCAAAAGCACGCTCACCAAAGAACAGACAGAGATTCTCACGCAGTGGATCGCGGAGGGCGCGCCCTATAGTCGCCATTGGTCGTTCGAGAAGCCCGTGCGCCCGAAGCTGCCCCATTTGAACGACATTGTGGACCGGCCTGAGTGGCCCGCCAATCCGATCGACTTGTTCGTCGCCGCGAAGCTTCTCGACGCCGGCCTGACTCCTTCTCCACCCGCCGATGCGTACGTGTTGATTCGCCGACTCAGCCTCGACCTGCGCGGCTTGCCTCCGACGCCCGAAGAGGTCGACGAATTTGCGCGCGATGCCGACGACTGGGCCTACGAGCGTCTGGTCGATCGCTTCCTGGCCGATCCGGCGTTCGGCGAGCGCTGGGCCCGACCCTGGCTCGACCTGGCCCGTTACGCAGATTCAGCGGGTTACGCCTCCGATCCCTTGCGGACGATTTGGCTGTATCGCGATTGGGTGATCAACGCCTTCAACGTGAACATGCCCTTTGATCAATTCACGGTCGAGCAACTCGCCGGCGACCTCTTGCCGAACCCGACGACCGATCAGCTCGTGGCGACCGCCTTCAATCGCAACACGATGACGAACACGGAAGGCGGCACCGACGACGAGGAATTTCGCGTCGCGGCCGTCAAGGACCGCGTCGACACCACGATGGACGTTTGGATGGGGTTGACGATCGGTTGCGCGAAGTGCCACAGCCACAAGTTCGATCCGATTACGCAGGCAGAGTACTACCAGTTTTTCGCGATCTTCAATCAAACGGCCGACAACGATCAGCCGAACGAGTCGCCCACAATCTCTTTCCCTTCGCCCGCCGCGGCTGGCCAGCGAGAGGCGATCGACGCACAAATTGCCGCTCTGAAGAAGCGAACGTCGTCCAAGAAAGATCCCAAGCTCGCAGCGCGAATTGCCAAGCTCAACCGCTCGAAGCCGCGTGATCCCAGCGTTCCCGTCATGCGCGAATTGCCCCGCGATAAAAATCGGGAAACGCACGTCATGATCAAGGGGAATTTTCTCGTCCCGGCCGAAGCCGTCGGGCCGGGTGTGCCGGCGTTCTTCGGCGCGTTGCCCAAAGGTCCCTCGAGCGATCGCTTGGCGATGGCCCGCTGGCTGGTCGATCGGAATAATCCCCTCACCGCGCGAGTGGCCGTCAATCGCATCTGGTCGCAGATCTTTGGCCAGGGCATCGTCGAGACCGAAGAGGACTTTGGCACACAGGGTCGGCCGCCCAGCCATCCCGAATTGCTTGACTACCTGGCGGTCGAATACCAACAGCACGGCTGGGACACGAAGGCGCTCATCCGCAGGCTGGTCACGTCGGCGACGTATCGGCAATCCAGTCGCGAGACGCCCGAAGTCGTCCAAAAGGACTCCGCGAATCGCCTCTACAGTCGGGCGCCGCGGTTCCGGATGGAAGCCGAAATGGTTCGCGACCAGGCCCTCGCGCTTTCGGGCCTGTTGAGTCAAAGGATGAAGGGCCCTTCGGTTTTTCCGCCTCAGCCGGACGGACTCTGGCGGGCCGCCTTCAACGGCAGCGACCGCACGTGGGCCACGAGTCCCGGGGCCGAGGCGCATCGCCGCGGTCTCTACACGTTCTGGCGGCGGACGATTCCCTATCCCTCGATGACCACGTTCGACGCGCCCAGCCGCGAGGTCTGTTCGGTTCGCCGCGTGCGGACAAATACGCCGTTGCAGGCGTTCGTCACGCTCAACGATCCGGTTTACGTCGAGGCGGCCCAGGCGCTCTCGCGGCGCATCATGTTGGAAGGCGGACTCTCGCCACGCGAACGTTGCCGGTTTGCATTGCGACTGTGCCTGGCCCGACCGCCGAAGCCGGAACAGGTCGCGGAACTCGAGGCGCTGCTGCTCGATGAGCGGCGCCATTATCAAGCCGATCTTCCCGCGGCCCGCGCCCTGGCAGTCGGCGCGGAGGGGACGTTGCCCGCCGGATTGGACGCGGCGGATCTCGCAGCTTGGACTGTGGTCGCCAACGTGCTTTTGAATCTGGATGGCGTGTTGACGAAGGGTTAGCAAGGCGTCGCAAAAATGAAATCGCACGATTCGCTCTCTGAAGAAGCGCGGCTGGCCCGCGTGCGATTGTTGACGCGCCGACATTTCCTGCGAGAGTCGCAGATCGGGCTGGGAGCACTCGCTTTGTCGAGTTTGCTCGGAGACGCACCGCCGGTCCAAGGCGCCACCTCGGGATCCGCGGACAACGCGCTCGCCCCCCGCTTGCCCGTCGCCAAAGCGAAGGCGAAGGCGGTGATTTATCTACACATGTCGGGCTCGCCGCCGCAACAGGACTTGTTCGATTACAAGCCCAAACTCGTCCAATACAACATGCAACCCTGCCCGGACGAACTGATGAAGGGGCAGCGGTTCCCATTCATCAAGGGCCATCCGAACCTGCTGGGAACACCTTGGCGTTTTCGACCGCATGGTGAGTGCGGCACGGTGATGAGCGAGCTATTGCCCCACATCGGCAGCCAGATCGACGACATTGCCCTCATCCGCTCGATGTGGACCGATCAATTCAATCACGCGCCGGCTGAGTTGCTGCTGCATACCGGCTCGCCGCGCTTCGGCAGTGCGTCGATGGGCTCATGGGTCACATACGGACTCGGCTCGGAAAATCAGGACCTGCCCGGCTTCGTGGTCCTCGTCAGTGGCGACAGCGATCCGAGCGCGGGCAAGAGCGTCTGGGGCAGTGGATTTTTGCCGTCGGTCTTTCAGGGTGTGCAGTGCCGCACCTCGGGCGATCCGATTCTCTATGTCAGCGATCCGCCCGGGATGACGCGCGACGTGCGTCGCCGCAGCCTCGATGCCCTGGGAAAACTCAACCGGCTCGAGCTGGCGGAGTTCGGCGATCCCGAAACGCTCACACGGATCAGCCAGTACGAGCTGGCCTACCGCATGCAGATCTCCGTCCCCGACGTGATGGATATCGCCCGCGAACCGGCCCACGTGCACGAAGCCTACGGCACGCGTCCCGGCGTGACTGCCTTTGCAAACAATTGCCTCTTGGCCCGGCGCCTGGTCGAGCGAGGCGTGCGATACGTGCAGCTCTTCGATTGGGGCTGGGACATGCACGGCACGGCCCGCGACAATGACCTGATCACCGGCCTGCCGAAGAAGTGCGGCGAAGTCGATCGGCCGATCGCCGCCTTGTTGCGCGATCTGAAATCGAGCGGCTTGCTGGACGAAACGATCGTGATCTGGAGCGGCGAATTCGGCCGCACCTCGATGAACGAAGCCCGCGGCGGATCGAAGTTGCTGGGGCGCGATCATCATCCGCACTGCTTCTCGATGTGGCTGGCCGGCGGCGGCATCAAAGGCGGCACGGCGCTCGGCGAGACCGACGACTTGGGTTATTTCATCACCAAAGACAAGGTCACCGTCCACGACCTGCAGGCGACGGTCCTCTCGCTCTTGGGCCTCGATGCCCATCACCTGAGCTTCCCGTTCCAGGGCCTCGACCAACGACTGATCGGCCCGACGAACGAGGCGAAGATCGTGCGGCAGATCCTAAGCTGAGCGACACGAATTGACATTTGTCTTTCGTGAGGGGTACGATCCGCGCGTCATTCGGATTCGCGGTTTGCGTGCGATTCGGGCTCATTCCTCAAGGAGGCAGTCGATGCGACGCACAGTCCTGCTCGGCGTGGTGGTGCCCGTTCTGGCTCTGGGATTTGTCGCTTGTGCGCAAGCGGTTCTGCTCGCTCAATCGCCCAAAACGCCGGCTCCAATAGGTCCACAAGCACCAGAACCCATTCGTGCGGCGGCCCCGTTGGGACCGGCTGCACAAGATGTTCCGACCTTCGGCGCGGCTGCGCCTCGCACGTCTGAGGCAGCCTCCCCCGCATTGGAGGCCCTTCCCATTCGGCAGCGATTCATCGAGCTTTCGAGAAAGAAGGCTTACGCGCTGAATGAAGAACAACTCAAGCGCGAAGTTGAGGCGATGGAAGCGGAAGTGCGAGAGCTGGAAGCCTGGGCCAAAGCTCAGGAGGCCGTGCGGTTGCTGCACGAGGTGATCGAAAAGCATCCCAACACGAAAGCCGCCGAGACAGCCAACGCGGCGATTCAGCTGATCGAGCAAGGGCGCAACCCCCTTATCGACCAGCGACGCGGCGTACCGGTCTTCCCCTCCCCGAAGCCATTTCGGGGGAGAGAGGAGGCACCAAGGGCTGTGCCATCGACATTCGACGGGAACACGAGCAGTTAAGCGACCAGCCGATCGAGCTTCAGACAACGCGCGCGACCACAAGCGTGCGATCGTCGCTCGCTGGCAGGCCGGCTGTGTGGGCTTCGACCTGCTTGCGAACGATTTCGACGATCTCCGCCGGTTCGGCGCCGCAGGCAGCCAGGGCGCGATCCAGTCGCGCCGTGCCAAACATCTCACCCGCGGGGCTGGAGGCTTCCGTGATGCCGTCGGTGTAGAAGACGATCTGGTCGCCCGGTGCTAACTGTTCAGTGTGTGAGACGAATTCCGGATCGTCGAGCACGCCGAGCGGAACTTGCTGGGCACCGTCCAGAGCGGTCACCGTCTGGTTGCCGCAACGACGCATCCGGGGCGGATTGTGGCCGGCCGACGAGTAGGTCAACCGCCGCGTCTTCGGGTCGAAGATCCCGTAGAACGCGGTCACAAATGTGCCGTTCACGCCGACATAGTGCGCCATGAGTTTTTGATTGAGGAAGCTCAGCATTTGGCTGGGCGGCGCGGGATCGTTGGGATAGTTGTGCACAATGCTGTGCATGACGGCCATCATCACGGCGGCCGGTGTCCCGTGGCCGCTGACGTCGGCAATCAGGATTCCGAGTAGCCCTTGCCCAAGCGGGATGAAGTCATAGTAGTCGCCGCCCGCCCGCCGGGCCGTCTCGTAGTTGGCGGCCAGATGGAGCGAAGGGACGTCGGGCAGTTTCGCCGGCAACAGCGAGCGCTGAATGGCGGCCACCGCCTTGAGTTCGCGATCGATTTCTTCGTAGGCCGTCTTCACCTTGTCGGCCAGCACGAGCGAGTTCGTCGCGCGGCCGAACAGGTTGGCCGTCCAAACGTGCTCGGGAAGCAGCTCGGGGTCGAACGTGCCCGATTCGCGGCGCAGGTGGACCACCATATTGAGAGCCACTCCCTGATCCAACAGGGGAATGGCAACCAGCGAGGAGAAGCCCTCGAGGTACCGGGCCGCCGGGTCGTCGGGCGACACGCAGAAATCTTCGATGATCCGTGGCTCGTCACCGTAGATCAGTTCGCTCAAAATGCCCCCGTTCAAAATCGGCAGCTTGTCCGGCTCCTTCCAGGGATTGACGCTGTCTTCCCAGGCGGTCGAGCGCGTGATCTTGACCTGGGGAGCCGGCAGATCGCGCCGGCTCAGCGAAATGGACCGATCGATCCGCCGGAACCGCTTCATGCGTGCCGCGTATTGCTGCACCATCAGTTGCGGATCGGTCTGCTTGCTCATCTCGCGCATCATTTCCATGACCGCGAGTAGCCGTTCTTCCCAATTGAGGTCGGGTGCTGCCAGGTTTTCGACTCGCATCGGACTCTCCGCGAGAGCTTGGATGACCATTTCAGAGGTATGAATTACCGGGTTGCCAGCCCGACGCTCGCATTTCACGACTCACTGTACCGCGGAGCCACATGAATTTTCTCCGCACGTTCGTCTCGAATTACCGTCAGTTCCAGCCCAGCGGTTTCGGGATTCTGCCCGACAACTGACGATTGCGGCTGCTGTGCCGTTGCGAGCCGACCCGACAACACGCGGTGCAGGTCGTCGACGCCGGTGATGATCCGGTCATTGGCGGCCACGATCACATCGTGCGGACGCAGCCCCGCGAGTTCGGCAGGACCACGCGGGAGTACTTCGATGACTTCGACCGCCGTGTCCGACAACAGATCAAGCTCGCGGACCAAGCGCCGGGCCAACTGAGTAACAGTCACGGTAATTCCCAGCGACAAGCGGCGTACGCGGCCGTGCGACGCCAGCTCTCCGACGATCCACGCGGCCGTGCTCGAGGGAATCGAAAAGCCGAGCCCTTGCGCCATCGCGATCACGGCCGTGTTGATGCCGACGACTCGCCCGCGCGAGTCGACCAATGGACCACCCGAGTTCCCCGGGTTAAGCGGGGCCGTATGTTGCACGACGTTTTCAATCAGCCGGCCGTGTTCGCTGCGCATCGCGCGGCCGACGGCGCTCACCACGCCGGTCGAGACGGTCGAACGAAATCCAAATGGATTGCCCATCGCAATCACCAGCTGGCCGACTTGCAAGGCCTGCGAATCGCCAAAGGTCGCATAAGGCAGATCGCGGGCGACGAGTCGCAACAGAGCAAGGTCCGTGGACGGATCATCGCCGACGAGATCGGCCGGAATGCGGTCTCCCTCTTCCGTGGTGGCTGTGAACGACTGCCGTCCGTGGACGACGTGACTATTGGTCACCGCGTATCCGTCCGGCGTGACGAGGAAGCCTGAGCCGCTTCCCCCGCGCGAGTCGCCCCGTGCCGAGACGGCGATCACCGCCGGTCCCACGCTTTGAGCGACATTGATCACCGCTTGTGAATAGGCATCGAGCAGGTCGGCATCGCGCGCGGGGGCTTCGCCCGCCGACGAGACTTTGGTCGCGGGCGGATTCTGTCCCGGTTCACTCCCGGGCGTCTCACCCGAGCCGGCCAGCAGCGAAAAGATTCGATTGTGCGTCATGGCAAGTTCCTTTCCTCGCATTCTGGGCGGAATTGTAGCCACGACACTCAACGGGTTAACGAGGATCAGGCGCCCAGTACGCGCGGACCGTCACGCGAATCGCAACCCATTGTGGTGACATAGGTTGCACGCTTCGCATTGCCGGAACACAGTTGGTCCCCCCGCGACGACCAACTGGACACTGCTTTGACAGGCTTGCTTGAGCCCAGCCGATGTTAAATCGCGGTCATCCCCGGCGGCAAAAGCCGCGGCTATAATGCCGCGATCTGCCCACTTCTCATCGGCCCCCTAACTGCGGAGAGAGATCATGAAGAAAGTGATGGCCTGCGCGACCGCGTTCGCATGCGTCGCTGCGTTCACTGTGGCGGCTCGCGCCGCGGACGCCAAATCCGAACATAAGACAATCGCCAATCCCGAATCGGTCGTCTTCGATGCGGAATCGGCATTCGACTTCCTCAAGTCGATGAACGGAACATGGCAGCGGGTCGGTGGCGGTCACGACTACGGCGTCAAGTCCCCTATGAGCACGTTTCGCGTCTCCGGCGCGGGAAGCTCGGTCGTGGAAACGATCTTTCCGAACGATCCCAGCGAAATGGTCAGCGTCTACCACATGGACGGCAATGATTTGCTCATGACGCATTATTGCGCGCTGCACAACGCGCCCGTGATGAAGTTCCAAAAGACCGACAAGCCGGGCGAAATCAAGTTCGTGTTCAAAGGCGGCACGAACTTCGACCCCAAGGTCGACATGCACGTCCACGAAGGCTATTTCAAGATCGCCAACGATAAGACCATCAAGTCGACGTTTGTCGTCTTCACCGACGGCAAGGCCGGCCAGGCGATGAGTTCGACGCTGACGCGCAAGGACGCGAAGTAGCCGTACACCGGGCCGATGGCCAAAGAACGCAACAACGGGAGGGCGAGACGCTGGTCTGGTCCTCCCGCTTGCGTTATGCAGGGTCTCGATGGACCGTCTGCGGTGAAAAGGCCGGCAGACACACGGCCATGTATTCCGCTCCGCCGGGTTCCGGCGTGCTATAGCGCACCCATTCACCGGGTCGCGTTACGAGGGCCTGGCCCGCCCGCACGTCGAGAACTCCCGTCTCATGCTCAACGTGAACCGCACCGCGCAGCACGACGGTGATTTCCATGAACTCGGGTCTTTGCCCGGGCTCTTTCCATCCCGCCGGCGAAACCATCCGAGCCACGCTCACATCAGAATCACGGGTCGCCACGCGGCCGGCGAACTCGGTGATTTGTTTCGGCGGATCACCGGCGGCGGGAATGGCCGCCGGCTTGTCGATGAGAGTGGGCATGGTCGATTCGCTTAGAACAATGGCGGCTTGCCGAGTTTGCGGCGGACGACGGACCATTGTCCGACATGCATCAGCCAGTGTGCGGGCGACATCATTAGCACCGAGGCCACGGTCGGGCAGTAGCTGCGAAACTTCTCCGGGGCCGGCTTGTCGTAGTCGCTCTCGCTCACGGTATCGACCATCTTCAGGGCCGCGTTCCGAGTCTGCTCATAGACCTTGAGATACTCGTCCTTCGTGCAGAAGTCCTTCGCGTTGTCACTTTCGGCCGTCTCTTTCTTGTGCTTTTCTGCAAAGCCCGCGGGAAGAGCCGGCGCCTTGCCGGGACAGAGCCCATCGATGAATTGATGATCCGCCGTGATCAAGTGGCCGAGTTGCCAGGCGATGTGATTGGACTTCGGGACGGGGCGCACGAGCAGATCCGCATCGGTGAGGCCGTCCAGATAACCCTTGACCAGCATGTCGGGCAAATTGAACGAGGCTTTGATGGCATCGCGAGCATTCATCGCTGGGCTCCTTGTTGATCCACGCGAGTGGTCGGGATATTCCGCAGGTGAAATTGCACGGGAGATGGCGTGACCAGCGTGGGGGCCACATACACCAGACGAAAGTCGGCGAGTGCCCCAGTCACGTCGGCGAAATTGTACTCGACGGCGACGCCACCGTCATCCAGCTGCCGCGTGGCGACGAGCGGTCGCGGGCGTAGCCGGCGTCCGTCTTTCGTTTCGAGCCAGGTTTCGTTGTGGTACATCCACGTCCGATACGACTCGAAGGCCGGCCCGCCCTGATCGTACACCGCACTGATCTCGACCTGTGCGTCGCTCGATTTCCCTTGCGTAGGAAATGCGACTTGTCTCAGGCGGACTACGACATCACCTGCGCGCTGGGAGGGCGGATCGGGCGCCGCAAGTTGGTCGAACACAAACCGCACCGGGCCGGCCGCCATCTCAACTCCCAGCGATCCGCTGAAGTCAATTTTGGGAGACCAGGTTCGGCCCGCAGGAAACTCGAAATCCGTCTCGAGCCGCAAGGGCTCCTGGCCCTCGTTCATCGAAAGTTCCAACTTTGCCGCCGGACTGATTGGTCGAAACTCGGTAACGGCCAGCTCAGCCGCCGAAGTGGGCGCGCCGGCCGGAAGTGGCGGACGTTCCTTCGTCTGAGCGTGCAGTTCGGAACCGGCGATTGCGGCAAACAGCGGACGCAGCCGAGGCTCTGCTCTCAGACTCCAACTGATCCGCAGCACGTAACCCGTGCGACTCACAACGGGTGGCCGAATGCTCGCGGAGGCCACCGCCACGCGAAACGCACCGGCGTCGGCCACGGCCAACGGTCGACCTTCCGAGCGACGATTTGCGTCGACCAGTTCCAACCGCTTTCCCGAGGCAGTTCCGTACGCTAGGCCGGCAGCCAATGTAACTTCATCGCACGCGCTCCAGAACGTTCGTGAACGAAAATCGACGGCGATCATTCGCGCCAGTGCCCGGCTATCAAGCGCGTGGGTGTCGAATTCGTTTCCAGTTTGCGACGTGATCTGCGCGAGCACACTTTGCAGGGAATACTTTCCTTTGAGCGTGACCCTCGAAGGAGCAAGTGACGCGAGCGCGGCTTCGCGTTGCAGACGCAAGCGAATTTCGTGCAGAGCCTGCCGTGCGGCCGCGCTCGCAATCGCCCGATCTGCTGGCAATAGCGGCAGAATCTTGGGACCGAGGGCGAGCAGCGCGTCGCGAGCTGTGGTCCGCTCGCTCGGCGTGTCTGAGTCGAGCTGACCAATCAGCCGTTCGACTTCGCGGATTTTCTGCGGATCGACGGCAGATCGGTCGGCGGCGCGTGCGGCGCTGATGAGTGCCATCCCCACGAGGCAGAGGCCGAGCGCCAACCAAGCGCGGTGAACACGCGTTGCACGCATCCGCCATCCGGAATAATCGCTGCAAACGGAACGCATCAGTTGACTCCGCGACGAACCGGACGGTGGGTGCATTTCGAGCTGTTCGTCGCATTGCGGCCGCCAATCCAGCCCCCGCTTCAGTTTACGCTGCCTCAGTCGTCGCTGCACAGACGCAACAGTGGCCCAGCGTAAGAACCCCAACCCGTTCGGAGACCTATATTTTCAGAGGTGATCCTGTCTTAGCGCAAAGGCTATGTATGAGCGAGTTGCGTACTTGGTCCGTCCAGCCTTTTCGACGGCGCGTTTCCACGATGACGTGGGCTCGTGCGGCGCTCTGCGCCACCGCTGTTTGGGTCGGACCACAGTGGGCGGCCGCTGCGGCGCCCAAGCTCGTGGAACTGACCCAGGACGGCAAACAGTTCGAAGGGAAGGTCGAGGCGAAAAGCCCCAACGCCTGTTGGTTGATGGCACGCGACGGGCAGCTCAGACCATTCGAGCTCAGCCAGGTCGAATCGGTCCGAACGATCGCTGACCACTTCCACGAATTCACATCGGCGGAACTTCGCGATCAGCTGCGCCGCCAATTGCCCAAGCACTTTCGGATCGAGGGCAGCGGTCACTTCTTGATTTGTGCCGAGAAGAATAATCGCCGCATCGGCGAGATTTGCGAGGAGACCTACCGCACGTTCCGTCGCTACTTTTCCGTCCGAGGTTTCAAGATCAGCGAGCCGGAGTTTCCGCTGGTGGTGATCGTGTTTCCCGATCGCGACGCGTTTGTGCGCTACTGCCGCAAAGACAAGATCGAGCCGCCCGCCGGCCTGCTGGGGTATTACATGCGGCTGACCAATCGCATCGCCCTGTTCGATCAGGATGATGCCGGATTGGCTGCGGCAAGTCCGACGCAGTCGCAATCATTGGCCTCGCTCTTCGATCATCGCGACGATGCTCGAACCGGGCTGTCGCTCGGCGACAAGCTGAGCAGCCACGCGTCAAAGCCCGTGCGCTTCGACGGCATTGTCGAAGGTGATCTGCACAGCACGATCGTGCATGAGACAACGCACCAGGTCGCGTTCAACACGGGGCTGCACTCGCGGATCGGACAGACGCCCAAATGGGTGGTCGAGGGCATGGCGACGATGTTTGAGGCCCCGGGAATTCACGATGGACAGAAGAGTGCCGCGTCCCTGACGCGGATCAACCGCAGCCGTTATCTCTGGTTCGAGAACTATCTGAAATCTCGCCGCGAGCCCCACTCGTTGAAAGATTTCGTCGCGACCGATGACCTGTACGCTTCGGCCACGCTCGATGCCTACGCCGAGGGTTGGGCCCTCACGTTCTTCCTCGCCGAGACACGGCACGGGTCGTATGGCCGCTATCTCAAGACCCTCGTGGCCCGCAATCCGCTCTTGGTGTACAGCGACGACGAACGCGTGGCCGACTTTCGCAAAGCGTTTGGCAACTTGAAGTCGCTCGAAGCCGAGTACGTGCGGTTTTTTGAGAACTTGAAGTAGCCAGAGCCTTTTCGGAGTGCGAATCACTCGCAAATTGAAGCACCCGCCAGCTTACGCAGGCGGCTCGCCCGGCCAATTTGACTGAGCGGTCATGTCAGGCCGGGGATTGTGTCACCCGTTGCGGCGCCGAGCACATCGCGCGGAATGCCCCGAGCGGCGCGCAGCTCGCCGACGTCCAGCACGGAATGCAGGACCGTCGCGACCAGATGCGGGATCGTCATCGGCTCAGTCAGCGGCTGCCCGGCGTCGCGGGTCGACTGGCCAATCACCTGGCCCATCTTCAAGCCACCGCCGGCCAACAACAGCGGCGCCAGGTTACCCCAATGGTCACGTCCGCCATGAGCGTTGATTCGCGGCGTGCGGCCCATCTCGCCGCAGCAGACGAGCAGGATCTTGTCGCTCAAGCCTCGCTCAGCCACGTCAGCTAGGAACGTGGAAATCGCGTGGTCGAAAGGCAAGCCGAGATACCGCATCCCCTCTTCCATGCCCGCGTTGTTAATGTCGGCGTGCATGTCCCACACGAAATTCGTCGTGACAGTCACAAATCCGCAGCCGCGTTCGCACAGCCGCCTCGCCAACAACATCAACTTCCCGAGGGACTTGGCGTTGTCCTCATACAGCAGATGATTGTGCCATTTCGGATCGATGTGATCGGGTCGCATGAGCGGCGCCGTGTCGTAACGGGCGATGGTCGCCGGAGATTCCTTCGACAAATTGAACGCGTCGGCCACACCGCCGATCACCGTGTCGAACGCTTGCTGGCGCAGACTGTCGACGCCTGCCATCATTCCCGCCGAGTCGATTGAGCGGCGAATGCGATCCAATCCAGCCAACAAGTGTCGCCGATCGTCGAGCCGAGCCAACGGCAATCCGAGATGCAAGTCCTTCTTCAGTTCGCCGCCGCCGCTGGGTGCGAAGGGTGAATAGGCGCTCCCCAACGTACCGGTCGCTTCGAAATCGCCGAACGTTTTGAACGGCGGACGCGTCGAAGGGTCGACGGCCTGTGGATAAACGGCGATGTTGGTCGGCATCCCAGTCGTCGGCCGATTCGTCCCGGCCACGCGCGAATAGAGCGAGCCCAGGTTGGCTCCGCCAGTCGCTTTGCACACGATGGGCTTGATGTCGTGATTCGCGTCGCCGGTCGTGAACGATCGCACGATCGCCAATTCATGGGCCCGCGCGGCTAACTTCGGAAAGGCCGACCCGAATGTCACGCCCGGCAGCGATGTCACAATCTCTCCATTCGCGCTGCGAATGCCAGCGGGAGCCGTCATCTTCGGATCGAACGTCTCGATCTGGCTCGGACCGCCTTGCATGAATACGAAGACGACCGACTTGTCCGTGATCGGCAGTTTCTGACTCGCGGCCGAGACTCGCGCCGAGAGCAATTGCGGCAAAGTCAGCCCGCCGAGCGCCAAGGTGCCGACTTTGAGAAAGTCGCGCCTCGATGCGGAATTCGAGCCGATCTGCAACACGGCGCAGATCCTTTGGCGGGCTAGGGCGGTGGATCGGGAAGGCAGGTGGACTTGAGCATAGAGCACGTGCGCTCTTGCCGCCAGCCCCTGAAAGCACAACCCCTGGAATGCACGCCCCCAGTCTGCGAAGATGCGGGCGCCTTTCTGAATCCGTCAACCACTTCCGGCCGTTCTACGGAGACTGCACCATGGCGAGCGCAGCCACCCGAGACAATCGCTCCGCGTTCCGATTCTTGCATCGCTCGGCTCTGCTACCCGTCGGGCTCGCCGTCAGCCTGCTGGCCGCCTGTTCGGCCCAGGCCGCTGAACCGACGAACCCAACCAACGCGACGGCAACAGCGAAGTCCGCGGGAGAACCGGTCAAGATCGACACGGGATTGGTGCAGGGTGTGGCTGCGAGTGAATCGGGGGATGTCGTGGCGTTTCGCGGCATTCCGTACGCCGCGCCGCCCGTGGGCGACTTGCGATGGCGTCCGCCGCAACCGGCCAAGGCTTGGGAAGGCGTCCGCGAGTGTGCGAAGTTCGGTGCGGCTGCCCCGCAAGTCGTCAGTCCGCTTTTGAATTCGTTCCCGGGTATGAGCCTCGGTGCCCAGACTAGCGAAGATTGTCTCTACCTCAACGTGTGGGCCCCCGCCCATCACTCGGCCGAGAAACTTCCCGTCATGGTTTGGGTCCACGGCGGCGGATACACGTTCGGTGCTGACTCGCAACCGCTCTACGAGGGGACGAATCTGTCGCGGCGAGGCGTGATCGTCGTCGGCATGAACTACCGACTCGGAGCCCTCGGCTTCCTCGCTCATCCGGCTTTGAATGCCGAATCGGAGAAGGGCGTTTCCGGGAACTACGGTCTGCTCGATCAGATCGAAGCCCTTCGCTGGGTGCAGAAAAATATCGCGGCGTTCGGCGGCGATCCCGAGCGAGTCACCGTGTTTGGCGAGTCGGCGGGCGGCAACAGCGTCTATTCGCTGCTGCTCACGCCGTTGGCCAAGGGTCTCTTTCAGCGGGCCATTCCCGAGAGCGGTGGTACGCTCAACTTCGCTCAATTAAAGAAATCGGCTTACGGTCGTGAGTCGGCCGAACAGCAGGGGATCGAGTTTGCGAAGAAATGTGGCGTGCCTGACGGCCCCGGACAGGCCGCCGCGCTGCGAGCCCTGCCGGTCGATGTGCTGCTCAAGTCGGTCCCCGGTCTCGACAGTTCGCGGACGATTAATTTCCGCAACGCCGGCATGCGATTGGCGCCGATCGTCGACGGCTACGTGCTTCCCGACGATCCGATGACGATGTTCCAGCAGGGAACAGTGAATGCCGTGCCGATGATCGTGGGGGCCAATGGCAACGAAGGATCGATGTTTACGCTCATCTCGAAGTTGCCGGCGAATGCCGAAGCGTTCGACGCGATTCTGGATCGCGACTTTGGCACCAAGTTCGCCGTCACTTTCAAGGAACTGTATCCGCCCGCGCAAGCGAAGAAATCGGTGACCGAGCTGATGGGTGATTTCTCGTTCGTCGATTCGGCCCGCTTTGTCGCGCGGAACTACGAGCATGCCCACGCGCCGGCCTACCTCTACAACTTTTCGCACGTGGCTTCGGGATCGCTCGGAAAGATGTTGGGAGCGCATCACGGGTCGGAACTCGCCTTTGTGTTCGACAATCTGCAATTGGGCAAAGAAAGTTCGCCGGCTGACCAAAAGATCCGTGATGCGGTGATCGGTTATTGGATTCAGTTTGCCGCGACGGGCAACCCGAACAAGACGGGACTGCCCGAGTGGCCGGCCTATACGTCGACCAACGACCGCTGTCTGCTGATTACCGACGAAATCGAAGCGGTCCCGCACTTCCGGCAGGCCAAGCTCGACGCCATCGACGCCGTGATGGAAGCCTGGCACAACGCGGGCCCGAATCTCGAACCGCCGCACGCCGCGTCGGATTCAAAAGCCGGAGCGTCAACGGGCTCTGGCTCGGCTGATTCCGTCGCGAAGGAGAAGTAGAGTTCGGCCCCGGAGCCTGTCAGCGTAGGCGAGCCGACAGCGTAAGCTGTCGGGTGCTTCCTACGATGCGCGCGATCCCCCGTTGATCGTGACATCAATTGAAGCACGGCCGGGCTGACGCCCGACGCTCGCCGCGGTCAGCGCACGTCACGCCGAACCGCGGACGTGTTTCTCAACAAATGCGAGTGCTTCCGCGTAGGCCGACGCGACGAGTTTCGGTTCGCCGTCACCGATGCCGTGCCCCGCGTTGAGGATCGCGATCAACTTGTGCTCAACGCCGGCGCGAGACAACTCGTTGTCCATCTCGACCGACTGCTCGAAGGGGACGTCGGTATCGCGCGTGCCGTGAATGAAGAGCGTCGGCGGATAGTCCCGAGTCACATTGCGCACCGGACAATACGGAGTCAGCTCTTTGTCTTGCGTCCGCGGATCAATGCCAGCCACGTTCGTCGTCCACAGCCCCTGCTGCCGGCAATAGAGATAGAACTGGCCCGGCCCCTTGTCACCTCGCGCGCGAGTTGTCACCGCCGGCCCGCGCACGCCGTTCCAGGCCGCGTCCTTCGGAACAAGCGTCTGTTTGCGATAGAACTCGCTCGGCTTGATGTACCAATCCCCGGCAATATCACCGTAGCCCCAGAGTGAGACCAACGCGGCCGGTCGCGGCTTCACGCAAAAGCCGGTCATCAGCGTCAGATATCCGCCCGCCGAACCACCCGCGACCACGATCCGCGTCGTGTCGACGTTGAACAGCTTGGGACCCT
The DNA here is from genome assembly GCA_035687365.1 of Planctomycetaceae bacterium. Classification (GTDB taxonomy): domain Bacteria; phylum Planctomycetota; class Planctomycetia; order Planctomycetales; family Planctomycetaceae; genus DASPSM01. The sequence continues at coordinate 64,726 of DASRXU010000430.1, forward strand.
GGTCGTGCAGCCAGGCGTAGGCGTCACGCAGGTCCTCGATGATTTGCGGCAGTCTTGTCTCGGGCGCAAGGCGGTAGTCAATCGATACAACCGCGTATCCGGCTTTCAGAAAAGGCGTGCGGATGCGCCGATCGACGCCGCCGCGATCGCCCATGATGAGCGCACCGCCATGGATCCACAGCAGCACTGGGCAGACAGCATCGCCGGCCGGTCGATAGACGTCCGCTTGAATGTCGAGATTGCCCACGCGTTTGTAGACGAACGTCGTTCGCTGTCGCGTCGCCTCGCTCTGCCTCTTGTTCCGGTCTTGCGCCAACGAGCCAGCCTGCATGCCGATCAGGCCGAGAGTACCCGCCGCTAGTCTCCCGACGAATTCGCGACGCCGAATCGTTGTGTCGATGTGTTCCACGATATGCTCCTTAGGGTCGATCCGTGCCGCTCGTCACTTCATCCCAAGTTTTGATTCCAATGATCGGCAAGGCAAAGCGAAAGGCCCGCTCCCAGTCAGTCGTGCCAGCCGCGCGGAAGACTTCGTAGATCTGCTTCTTCTCGCCAGGCGTGGCGATCGATCCGGGCTGATGGGTCCAGAGTCCGAGATTCAGGCCCCCTTCTTGCGCGTTGTCGACGTGCCGATGCAGAATGAAGGCGTCGATGCCCGGTGTTCGAGCGACTTTGATCCACGCGTAACAAAAGCCGGCGGCCTGGACGGCCTGCCCGTCGGGCTTATCGGGCGTGTCGAAGCCCTGCTCGGAAAGAATTACGTGCCGCGGTTCGCCCTGGCAGAGCAGCTCGGGTCGCCGCAGATAGCGGGTCAGTTGTTCGAGGTTCTTGAACGTGATCTTGGGACTGTCGGCCCGCGGCAGTGCGCTCTTGTCACGCCAGGTTCGCGGGTCGCGCAGATTTTCCGGATACGGATGGAAGGCGATGTGCCAATTGAAATCGCCCTCGGCCTTCGACAGGCGATTCATCTCGTCGAGCAATTCACGACCGGGGCAGGCTTTCAACGGGTCGGCGTTATTTCGCGATGTCCAATTGTGCTCGAGCGAAATGTAAACGCGAGCGTCCGACGATGATCTACGAACGGCGGTGTGCGCGATCCGCACGGCTCGCAGATATTCGGCAGCCACCTGCGCCGTCTTCGCCGGGCCGAGGCAATACCACTCGCCGTGCGAGTTGACTTCGTTGCCGACGATATAGCCCGCGACGCGCCCGAAACGTCCGTTCTGTTGCGAGAAACGATCGGCCAAGAATTCCACGCACGCCTCGAAGCACCGTCGGCCTTCGGGGTCCGTCACGTTGAAGCCGGTGATACCGTTGGGCACTTCCCGAGCCGCCGCGGGTCGCACGATGCGATTCAGTCGCGGTTCGGAAGTCACCGTGGACAGCAGGATCAAATAGACGCGCACGCCCGCGGTGCTCAGCGGTAAGACGGGAATACCTTCGACGGCCCCGCGTGAAAAGTAAAACGTGCGTCCGCCACTCTTCCAGCGAAAGCTGTCTGGATGCGCATCGAGATCGATGAGCGCTGTCAGGCTGACGTTCAAAGCGGCATGCTTGATGCCGAGCTTGAGAGCATCGTCGATCATCTGCACCTGGAGCCCCTTGAGCCCGACTCCCGGTGGAAACGGGGAGTTTACGGAAGCGCCTGGCGAGGCAACGCGCGGAGCGACGTCCCCTCGGGCTGCTGAGGCGCCCAGATTCACGAACAGGATGAGAACGAGAAAGACGCCGGGAATATGTTTTGGCGACATGAGCCTAAGGCTAAGAGTTTTGAACAGGAGGTAACAGAGGTAACGGAGGCGGTCGAATGGCAAATTGCAAACGCGAATGGTTTGCGGCCGGCTCTTCCGCCTTTCTCCGTTCCCTCTGTTACCTCCTCTTCAAATTCAAGAATCTGATTTCTGCCAGTGACCGAGCTGGGAACTTTCCCAAGCTTGCCGGCGTCGAAGTTGCGTCTGAACCACTTGGGCAAAGGAACGCATATGAGCGCACGCACCTTCTTCGCCGCCGCCTCCTTCGTCGCCATCTTCGCTGGTCTGCCCAAATTGGCGCCTGCTCAAATCCTGGTCCCCGAAAAATCTGCGGCGGTCATCATTGTGCGTCCGCCGGTTCATCCGCCCATTCACCCCGCGCCACGCCCGGTCTTTTCGTCGTACAAAATTCGCTCGATCGACGTGCAGGCAGCCGTGCACGATCAGGCCGCAAAGATCCGCCTGTCGCAAATATTTCAGAACACGGGCTCGGTCCCCGTCGAGGCGCAATTCGTATTTCCGATCCCCGAAGACGCGGCCATCAGCGATCTGACACTGCTTTACGACGGCAAGGAATTGCCCGGCCGACTGCTTGCCAAAGAGGAGGCTCGGCGGATCTACGAAGAGATCGTGCGCCGGCAGCGCGACCCGGCCCTGTTGGAATATCTCGGCAACGGGATGTTCCAGACAAGCGTGTTTCCCATTCCCCCGCATTCGGATCGCACGGTCGAGATCCGCTACACGCAGTTGTTGAAGAAGACGGGCGGCCTCGTCGACTTATTGTTGCCGCTGGGCACTTTCAAACACACGAACCAGGCGATCGACTCGCTGACCGTCGGCTTGCGTCTCGAAACGACCGATCCCCTCAAGACCGTCTACTGTCCGACGCACTCGGTTACCATCGAACGGCCCGACGAGCATCACGCGACCGGCAAATTCACGCTGAACAATGTGACATCGCCCGACGACTTGCGCGTGCTCTACAGCACGCAAAGCGGGGCCGTCGGCATGAATTTGATCAGCTATCGACCGAACGAGAAGGAAGACGGATACTTTCTGCTCTTCGCCAGCCCCGAGCTGAAGGCGCCGCAAGCCGCCGCCTTGTCGAAGACGGCCCTGATCGTCGTTGATCGCTCTGGCAGTATGAGTGGGCAGAAGATCGAACAGGCGCGGCAGGCGGTCAAGTTTTTCCTCAACCAACTCAAGCCGGGCGATACGTTCAACATTGTCGCTTACGATTCGGAGGTCGAAACTTTCCGGCCCGAGCTGCAACGCGTCACTCCCGAAACCATTAAGGCGGCGACCAGCTTCGCCGACGGCATCAGCGCGGGGGGCGGCACGAACATCGACGGCGCGCTCAAAGCGGCCCTCGCCATGCTCACCGACGACAAGCGGCCGAGCTACGTGCTGTTTCTCACCGACGGCATGCCGACCGTTGGCGAGCAGAACGAGCACAGGATCGTTGCGCACGCAAAAGAGGCCGACAAGGTCCACGCGCGAATCTTCAATCTGGGCATCGGCTACGACGTCAACGGCCGGCTGCTCGATCGCCTGTCGCGGGAGCTGAACGGTCAATCCGTTTACGTCCGGCCCAATGAGAACATTGAAACGTATGTCTCGACGCTCGCCAAAGGAATTGCCGCACCTGTGTTGGCGAACGTCGACGTGAAGTTCGAGTTCGACCGCCCGCAGGCGCTTGCGGCTCCGCCCATTTCCCGGACGTATCCGCGCAAACTCACCGATTTGTTCGCGGGCGAGCAGCTCGTGTGGGTCGGGCGGTACCGCGAAGCGGGCTCGGTCAAGCTGACGCTCTCCGGGGATCTGGCGGGCACGCGGCAGACTTACACGCTGACGGGGGAGCTTGCCGCGCACTCGACACCGGGCGCCAACTCCTTCGTCGAAAAAGTCTGGGCCACGCGACGAATCGGCGAATTGATCGACGAAATCGACCTCAATGGCAATAACCACGAACTGACCGACGAACTGGTGCAGCTTTCCCTCAAGCACGGGATCATGACGCCCTACACGTCGTTCCTCGCTGACGAACGCGTCGACCTCGTCGACCACATGGGGCTCCAGCGTCAAGCCGGTACGTCGCTGATGCAACTTCACGAGACCGAAGGCGTCTCCGGATTCGGCCAGCGCGATTTCAAGAATCAATTCAAAGCAGCTCAGAATGCGCCGGCCCCCGCTCAACTGTCCTACTCCGCAAACGGTGGCTTCGTGAACAAGAGCAAATGGCCGGCCTCCGGAACATCCGTCGGCATGGACAGCCCTACAAAAGATGGCTCTGCGGTTTCGGGCAAGCCGCCTGTGCAAAACGTCGTGGACAAGACGTTTTACTGGAAGAACAATCAATGGCGCGATGCTGAGCTTACTGCCGAGAACGAGAAGGACCCGATTAAGGTCCAGCAGTTCAGCGACGCCTATTTCGCTCTGGCGGCCAACGATCACGGGCGATTCGCCAAGTACCTCGCGCTCGACGGCCCGGTGCTCGTGCGACTCGATGGCAAGACGTATCTGATCGAGACGGCCGCGAACTGAGTTTCGGAGCCATCACCTCACGCCGCGGCCGCGTGGCTGGCGGCTGGAGGGGCCTCGGCCGTGAAGGCCACGTTGATCGTGGTCGCGGTCGTCGGATCTCCCGATTGGCGAGCCTCGATCCGTAATCCGTACGACTTGGCGGTCGTGATGCGAACTCGCCCGTCAAAGTTCGAGAGCAAGTGACACTCGGCCCGTGGATCGCACGACAGCGGCGGCAAGAAGGCCAGGTGAGCCACGCCGACCTTCTCTGCCGAGTTCAGTTCGATCTGCACGGCCCCTTCGACGACTTCGCCGCCGTCGGGCAACCTTCGACGGGTCATCCACTGCACGATCGATTCGTCGGCATCGCTTTCTTCGTCACGCACCGCCTCAGAATCTTCATCTTCTTCAAGATCTTCTTCCAACAGAGAACCAACAGTCGCCTCTCCTTCGGACGTGGGGGTCGCAACTTCTACAGGAGCAACCCTCACTGGGGCTGCGGGCCCATTGACCGCCGAGGGCGACTCTCTCTCGAACAGAGATTGGCGTAGCCGATTAGTTAGCCGGAAGTCGGCAGCCGCATCTTCGATTGCGAGCGCGCAAACCAGGGAGGTCATTGCCAACGCGGCGAGATAGCCACCCACAAAAGTCGACGGCACAATCCACAGGGCCGCGCCCAAGGCCACGGGCGACAGCACAGCCATAGCCATCGCTGTCCCGAGAATCCAAGTCTTCTTTGGAGCAGTTCGTGTGGCCTGTCTCCACAGGGCCAGTGCGGCGAGCGAAAGCAGCGTCGCGAGCGTTGCCACGAAGCAGGGAACGGCAGGATCAACGGGACCGCGCAATGCGCCAGACATCCGGCGCGAGACTACCACGACTGCGATGAGCGCGACGGCCGTCTGCGTGGCGAGCGCGAAAACCTTGCGGAAATCATCGGGCCCGCGCAGCCGTTCGACGCGTTGATTGATAACCGACATGCGATGGCATCCTTGCCGAGGTCGGACGAACTACAAACCGGCCGCTTTGCCGAGTTCCGCAGCCCGGTCGGTCTTCTCCCAAGTAAAGTCGGGATCGTTCCGGCCGAAATGCCCGCCGGAGGCCGTCTTGCGGAAGATAGGCCGACGCAGCTTGAGATACTCGATAATTCCCTTGGGCGTGAGCGGGAAGATCTCGCGGACGGCTGTGGCGATGCGCTCCTCGGGCACCTTGCTGGTGCCGTTGGTGTCGACGCAAATACCCACCGGATCGGCCACGCCGATGGCGTAGGCAATCTGCATTTCGCATTCGTCCGCAAGGCCCGCGGCGACGACGTTTTTGGCAACGTGCCGCGCCATGTAGGCGGCCGAGCGATCGACCTTTGTCGAGTCTTTGCCGCTGAAGGCTCCGCCGCCGTGGCGTCCCCAACCGCCGTAGGTATCGACAATGATCTTGCGGCCGGTGAGGCCGCAGTCGCCATGCGGCCCGCCGATTACGAACCGACCCGTTGGATTGATGTGATATTTCGTGTCGCGCGTGAGCAAGTGCTCAGGCACGGCGCGGGGAATGATTTTCTTGCGAATGAACTCGGCGATCTCGGACTGCTCGACTTTGTCGGAGTGCTGTGTCGAAACGACGATGGCCGTGATGTCAATCGCCTTGCGCCCCTCGAACTCGACGGTCACCTGACTCTTGCTGTCGGGCCGCAGCCAGTCGACTTCTTTTTTGTAGCGCGCCTCATTCAGCTTTTCGAGAATACGATGAGCCAGTGCGATCGGCAGCGGCATCAGCTCGTCGGTTTGGCGGCACGCGTAGCCGAACATCAGCCCCTGGTCGCCCGCCCCGTCCCGGTCGACGCCCATCGCGATGTCGCCTGATTGGCGATGGATCTTGGTGCTGACCTCGCAGGTGCTGGCGTTAAAGCCCTCGTCCTCGCCGTTGTAGCCGATGTCATGGACGACCTTCCGCGCGATATCGGCGAAATCGACCTGAGCCCGCGACGTGATTTCCCCGGCCAGCACGACCAGGTCGGTTGTGCACAGCGTCTCACAGGCGACGCGGGACATTGGATCTTGGGCAATCAGCGCGTCGAGAATCCCGTCCGAGATCTGGTCGCAGACCTTGTCCGGATGCCCCATGCTGACCGATTCGCTACTGAACAGAAACTTCGACATGAACCTCGCTCCGCACACAACAGTCGGCTGGTTGGAAGATGGTCAAAACTCTCCGGATGACGCCTTCTGTCCAACTCTTCGCCGGCTGCTGGACGACTCGGCCATGATCGGGCGCGCTATCGCGGACGAATGATTCTAACCCCCCGAGCCACAGCCAACAATAAATACCCGCTCATTCGACGATTCTTGGCTCACTGGCCTAGGCCGCCTTTGCCGTATCGGCAACCCCAGGCGTCGCGGCTGATAGACCAGGCAAAGAGGCCAAGATTTGCGTGGTACGAAGGGTGGCCCCCTGTTGGGAGAGGACCAAGTGTTGGGCCCGAGCCCCCTGCTTCTGGGCCTGGTCGGGATGTGCCAGACATTCAGATACGGCGGCGGTCAGCTCTTCCCCATTCCGCACGACGCGGGCCGCACCAGCCGACAGGAGCAGCTCGACGACGTCCCGAAAGTTTTGCGTATTGGGTCCGAACAGCACCGCGGCCCCGTAGCCAGCCGGTTCGATCATGTTTTGTCCGCCGCGGTTGGTGAGGCTGCCGCCCACGAAAGCGACGTCGGCCAGGCCCCAGCAGGCTGATAGCTCGCCTAAGGTGTCGAGCAGGATTACGGGCTCGCCCACCGAGCTCGTACGATTTTTTGATGGGGACCCCTCACCCCCGACCTCTCTCCCGCAAGGGGACAGGGGGGAAAGAGTCTGAGTATGGGCACCGTTTGTCGAGGGAGTCGCTCGGCCCGAATCTGCTCCCCTCTCCCCTCGCGGGAGACGGGCCGGGGGTGAGGGGGCAAGCGGCCACCGCCCAGCCGAAGCAGACTCATTCAGGGCGTGGCTGCGACGACGTAGCGGCAGTCCGCGGGATTCGACCAACTGTGCAACATCTTCGAACCGTTCTTTGTGGCGCGGCACCAGGATCAATCGCAGAACGGGGAATCGCTCGCGCAGCGCCAGATACGTATCAAGGGCGGCGGACTCCTCTGTCTCTTGGGTACTTCCGGCGACGAACACGCGGTCGCACTCGGCAATTCCGAACGCCGCTCTCAGCTCGGCCGTCGTTGGATTCCGGCGATCGGTCGTCACTCGATCAAACTTGATCGAGCCTGTGACCTCAAGTCGTTCTGGCGGCGCGCCCAGTTCGACGAAACGTTGGGCATAGGTGGCATTCTGGACGGCGATCGCGTGCAAGCTGCCGAGTAGTCGCGACACGAGAGGCCGCAGTCGACGATAGCCGCGCAGGCTGTGCTCACTGAGCCGTCCGTTGATCAGAGTGATCGGAATGCCGCGCCGGCGCGCGTGCAGGATGAAGTTGGGCCACAGTTCCAACTCGACCAGCACGATGGCCGTCGGACGCAGGCGCGAGATGGCTTCACGAACGGCCCAGGAGAAATCGAGCGGGAAATAGCAGACCGTGTCGCCAGAGAATTTCGCCTCGGCCACGGACCGGCCGGTGGGCGTCGTCGTCGAGATCACAAATTCGACCGTCGGCAGCCGCGATCGCAGTTCCTTCAATACCGGCTCCAGCTGCAGAACCTCACCGACGCTGACGGCGTGAAACCAGAGGCAGGGACGATTTCCCGAGCGTCGGGTGACTTGTCCCAACAGCTTCTCGCGCCAGCCCGTGCGGTATTTTCCACGCACGAGAATCCGCCAGCCGAGAATGGGCGAGACGGCCGCGAGCAGTGCGAAGTAACCGAGATTCAACAGCCAGGGCATTGAGCGGGCATCCTTTCCCAGCTCGACAGGGATTTTAATTCGAGTCTTAAGAGCCGCGCACGAAGTAAGCGGTCTTCGCACCTGAAAATCGCCGCTTACTTCGTGCGCGGCTCCTTAATCCAAGACAGCTCGGCGGGAGCCTCGGCCTCCCAGCTGTCACTCAGACGCCAGCTCCGTGGCACTTCTTATACTTCTTGCCGCTGCCGCAAGGACACAAGTCGTTGCGACCGACCTTCGGCAAACGGTTGTGAATGGGTTCGACCACGGTTGCCGTCGGGCTGTGGCCGCCGCCGTCTGAGCTTTCAATCATTTCGCCATCGCTGGTCATCGGAGCGGCTTCGGCATGGTTGACCGCGGTGATCTCCCACAACGAGCCGACGAACGCGGGGCTCTCCTTTTCGATCCGGAAGATGGCCGACGTCACTTGCTGGTCGACCCGCTCCCACATCGCCAAAAAGGTCTTGCGCCCCTCCCGCTTGTACTCGACCTTGGGGTCCAGCTGCGCGTAGCCCACCAGACCGATCCCCGAGCGGAGATGGTCCATGAAATACAGGTGGTCTTTCCACGCGGTGTCCAGAATTTCGAGGATTAGAGCCCGCTCGGTTTGCGCCAGCTCGGGGCGATACCGGGCATCGTAAGCCTGCAACACTCGGTTCTTGGCCGACTCTTCGTCGAGCGGCTCGAGCTCTTTGGCGTCGAGATTCAACCGACAATCTTGGTCGGCCCAGCGGGCCAGTTCGGCCAGGGCCTGGCTGCGGCCGGGCGACGTCTGGGGCGCCACGTGGCCGTTGCGCTGCGCTTCGGCCTTTCGCAAATACTCGTCGGCCTTATCAAGTACGTCGCCCTTGAGGAAGAATTTCTGGCTGGTCTCCCGCAGGATGACTTCAATTTCGGAACGAGGGCGGCTCTTAAAGTCTTCGACCCGCAGCACAGTCTGAAAACGTTCGTTGGCCCAGTGCACGAGGCCTTCCCGGTTGTAGCGCTCACCGCCACCTCCCGGTCCTTCGGCCATGAAGTTGGTCATGCCGACGGAAACAGGGAATTCGATCTCTTTCTCCCGATAGAGATCGTCGATCTTGCGGCGCACCAACTCCACCGCGTCGTCCGGGCTGTTTAGGTCGGTGAAATCTTCGGGCCGCATCTCGAGAGTGAGTTGCTGGTGCAGCCAGCCGCAGACCGATTTCTGCCCGAATTGCGGATCGAGCAATACATCGGCCGGCGTGAAATCGAAGCGAGCGATCGACTCTTGAGCCCGCGGCAACAGATCGCCCATCAGGGCGTCGCGACCGATCTTCTTCAGCTCGCGATCGTTCGTGTTGAGGCCGTAGCGCACATTGGCCCAGCGCGACAGCGCGAGCCAATTCCATTCCGAGGAGTCTTCGGTCTCCAGGGGAAGGTCTTCTTCGATCTTCTCGGCGATGTCGCCCTCGGCCTGTCGGCCCGCTTCGTCGATCAAGAATTCCTGCAGCCGCTGCCGATCCATCCCATCGACCGAGCGTGCGTCCACCTCGATCCCCATCGAGTGCGAGGCCCAGCCGGCAATCGTTTCCCATCGGTAGGCCGGATCGAGCAGCTTCGGCACCATCTGGTGAATCTGCTTGTCGATCATGTCGAGAATGAGCTGTCGACAATTTCCGCCGTCCAAAATCCGCTGGCGGTAGCTGTAAACTTGTTTGCGCTGCTCGTCCATGACTTCGTCGTATTCGAGCAGATGCTTCCGCATGTCGGCGTGGCGCTCTTCGACCTTTTTTTGCGCCCCCTCGATCTGGCGGTTCACCATGCGGCTCTCGATGGCTTCGCCTTCCTGCATGCCGAGCCGGGTGAGGATGTTCTTCACAAAATCGCCGGCGAAAATCCGCATCAGGTCGTCTTCGAGCGACAGGAAGAAGCGGCTCGAGCCGGGGTCGCCCTGGCGACCGCTGCGCCCGCGAAGCTGCAAATCAATCCGCCGTGCCTCGTGACGTTCGGTCCCGATCACGTGCAGGCCGCCGACCTCCGCGACTTTGCGCCCTTCCTCGATCATCCCTTCTTCTTTGGCGATTTTGGACGTCAAGTCGTCCCACACCGTTTTGGGCACGTCGAGTCGGGTGGCGTACTGATGGCGAAGTTGGTCCCACGCCATGTATTCCGGGTTGCCGCCCAGGATGATGTCGGTGCCGCGGCCCGCCATGTTGGTGGCGATCGTCACGGCCGCCTGTCGGCCCGCCTGCGCGATGATTTCCGCTTCGCGTTCGTGATACTTGGCGTTCAGGACGGCGTGCTTGATGCCGTAGCGACTGATCTTGTCGCTGAGCATTTCCGACTTCTCGATCGACACCGTGCCGACCAGGATCGGGCGGCCCGTTTCGTGGACTTCGCGAATTTCGTTGACGACCGCGTCCCACTTTTCGCGCTCGCTCTTGAAGATCACGTCCATCGTGTTGATGCGGCGGAGCGGCTTGTTTGTGGGGATCGTTACCACGTCGAGCTTGTAGGTCTTCCAAAACTCGGTCGCCTCGGTCATGGCGGTGCCCGTCATGCCGCCGAGCTTTTTGTAAAGCTTGAAGTAGTTCTGCAGCGTGATCGTCGCCAGAGTCTGCGTCTCGGCCTTGATCGTCACGCCTTCTTTGGCTTCGACCGCCTGGTGCAGCCCGTCGCTCCACTGGCGGCCTTCCATCTTGCGGCCGGTGAACTCGTCGACGATCACCACAATGCCCTGCTCGACGACGTAATTCACATCTCGCTTGTAGAGGTAATGCCCCTTGAGGGCGTTATCGATCAGGTGCGGCCATTCCATGTTGCCGGCGGTGTAAAAGCTTTCGACACCGGCCAGTTTTTCGGCCTCGCGGACGCCTGCATCGGTGAGATTGCAGGTGTGCTCTTTTTCCTTGACCTCGAAGTGAACGCCCTTCTGCAATTGGCGGGCGATGCGGTCGGCTTTGGGGTATTTCGACGTGTCGTCGTGGGCGAAGCCGGAGATGATCAGCGGGGTTCGTGCCTCATCGATCAGAATGTTGTCGATCTCGTCGACGATCGCGAAGTGCAGCGGACGCTGGACCTGGCTCTCCTTCGACGGCTTCATGTTGTCGCGGAGATAGTCGAAGCCGAATTCGTTGTTCGTGCCGTAAGTGATGTCGCTGGCGTAAGCGACTTTGCGCTCTTCGGAATCCATGTTCGCCTGAATGGCTCCGACGGTGAGCCCCAAGCCCAAGTACGCTGGCCCCATCCATTCCATGTCGCGGCGAGCGAGATAGTCGTTCACGGTCACGACGTGAACCGAGCCGGCCAGCCCATTGAGAAACGCCGGCAAAGTCGCCACCAGCGTTTTGCCTTCGCCGGTGACCATTTCGGCGATCATTCCCTTGTGCAGGAAATAGCCGCCGATCATCTGCACGTCGTAGTGCCGCATCTTGAGAAAGCGGCGACCCGCCTCGCGGACGGCGGCAAAGGCATCGGGCAGCACATCGTCGAGCGTTTCGCCCGCGGCCAATCGCGCGCGAAGCTTCGACGCTGTCTCTTTTAGCTCCTCGTTCGAGAGCTTCTGCCAGTCGGCTTCCTGCGAGTTGATCTGATCGAGCAGCGATCCGGGAATGATCTTCGACGTGGCGCGTTTTTCGTCCCGCTCGAAGCCGAATTTGCGAATTCGCCGGCGGTTGGACGAGCCAAAAATGGCCGTGATCACCCGTTCGATAACCCCGGTGAACACCGTGAACCAATCGCCGATCCGATCGAGAAAATCCATGACTCAGACACCCCAACTGTCACAATGGCAGCGGCGTTTGCTCGCTACGTCAAAAAGCGGATCGCGGAACGCGAAAGAGCACCGGGCGATCCGCGGGGCGGACGCAGCCGGCAAAACGTAACCGCCGTCTGCGCCAAAGTTTATTTCCTGACCCAAAGCGGGTCAATGTCCTTCAGGCGGCGCCGGCGCAGCCCTTACGGGGCGTTATTAGGCAACAACCGTGCCGACCCCGGGGCTCGGGTACTGATGCCAACCGCGCCTGGTCGACGGCTGCGCGGCCCGTGCGCACCCAGAGCGAGCCCTGCGGAAACACGGACCGAACGCAGTGTCGAGGCGGCCTGGGCGACCTAACCGTTCAGGGCCTCCCAAGCCGCGGCGAATCCCGCCCATTGAGCGTCGGAATCAACCGTCTCCCCTCCGTGCGATCCTGTCGTCGTGAAGGACGGCGAGGTGGAAGGAGCAGCCACCGCGGCCGCCTTCGGACTGGACACTCCCCCACCGGAGACGACCGCACCGCTCGTTCCGACGGTGATGGCGATGTTCGCCGAGGCCGTGAGGCCGTTGCCGTTATCGGTGTATCCGAGCGCGACGGATGCTGAGCCCGAGTACCCGGTCGTCGGGGTGAAAGTCAGATTCTTCAGCGCGTTGTTGAGATTGGTCAGTGTGCCGCTGATCGTCATCGCCGCCGAATTATTGGCGCCCGAGTTGAATGTGATCCCCGTGGTCGCCCCAAGCTTGAGGTTTCCGTTCGTGGCCGACAGCGTGACTTGCTCGATCGCAGTCCCGGCGTTGATGTCGGTGACGCGGACCTGGTTGCCGTTGGTGCTGTTAAAGACCAGTGTTCCATTCTGCGCGACCGACTGCGTCGTCGGGGCCGTGTACGTCGGCGGAGCAACCGCGACGTTCAAGGCCACGCTCGTCGAGGCCGAGAGGCCGTCGCCCGGATCGGCGACCGAAATCGCCAGCGAGTCCGACCCGATATAGCCCGTCGTCGGCTTATAACTGAGACCGTTCAGGGCGTTGTTGAGATTGGTGAGGGTGCCGGTCACCGTCATCGTGGCCGAGTTGTTCGCGCCGGCCGTGACCGTCAACCCGGCCGTCGTTCCCAGCTTGACCGTGCCGTGCGCGACCGAGAGCGTCAGCGTTTCGGTCTTGGCCGTGCCGGCATTCGGGTCTGTAAACGAGATGGAATTCGCGTTCGCGGACGAAAAGACCTGAGTCGAATTCTCGGTCACCGTCGCCGACGCGGGAGCCGTAATTGCAGGCGCGGTTGCCGCATTGACGGTCAGTGTGATGCTGGTCGCGGCCGACTGCCCATCCCCGGGATCCGTGATCGAGAGCGAAATGGAGTCGGGACCTGAGTAGCCGCTCGTCGGCTTGTAGGTCAAACCGTTGAGAGCCGTGTTGAGGTTGGCCAGGGTCGCCGCGATCGAGAGC
>DASRXU010000431.1:0-20838 GCA_035687365.1 Planctomycetaceae bacterium
CGCGAATCTCCACCACCTGCAAGCGAAAAAACAGATCCCGGCGGAACCGACCCTCTCGGACCGCCTGCTCCAGCGGCTGATTCGTGGCCGCCACCACGCGAACGTCCACCTTGATCGGCGTCCCGCCGCCGACGCGCTCGAACGGATGCCCCTCGAGCACGCGGAGAAACTTGGCCTGAATTCCCAGGCTCATTTCTCCGACTTCGTCCAGAAACAGCGTGCCACGATTCGACTGCTCGAACTTTCCGATCTTCCGTTCGGTCGCCCCTGTGAAGGCCCCCTTCTCGTGGCCAAACAATTCGCTCTCGAGCAGACTCTCGGCCAGCGCGGCACAGTTCATCGTGCAGAACGGATGGCTTTTGCGATCGCTACTGAAGTGGATCGCCTGGGCCACGAGTTCCTTGCCGACGCCGCTTTCGCCCCGGATCAAGACCGTCGCATTGGTCGGAGCAAATCGGGCGATGGTCGAGCGCAATTCCTCGATCTCTGGACTTTGGCCGACGATGTGACTTTCGCCTTGGAGCTGCTGGCGCAGCGTCTCATAGTCGGTCTTGATGCGATCCAAGCCGCGGGCCAGCGACTCTTTTTCTTTCAAGTTCCGCAGCGCGACGGCCATCTGGTCGGCGACCGCGATGGTGAATTCCAAATCTTCGGGCTGGAACGGGCGCTTCGGATCGGTGCAATACAAATGCATCAAACCATGAATCAGCGGCCCCAGCTGGATCGGCGCGCAAATCACACTGTCGGCCCGCACCTCACCCAGAGCATCCCGCTGCGAAATGCGATCGTCGTCCCGCACGTCGCGAGCGAGAATGGCTTCTCGCGTCGAGAGCACTTGCGTCGACAGGTAATTCGACACCATGTGGTACGGACTTTCGCCCCGGGCGCTGTAGGCGACTACCGACAGCTCTGAAGCCTTGGCTCCGTCGCCTGCCGCCTTGGGCAGCAGCAGGACCGCCCCGATGTCGAAATTTATCCCCGCTCTGAGTCCAGACAGCACGACTTCTGCGAGTTCCTTGGCTCCTCCTGCGGCCCCCATGTCGAGCGCCAAACGATAGAGCGAAGCCAGCTCACTCTGAGCGCGATCCGGCCCACCCGCTGAAACCGTCTCTTGCATTCGGTAACGAGAGCTGCGAGCCCGATGGACAATTTCCGGGCGCTCGGACGGTTTGGGGTCGACCACGTCCAGAGACAGGGCCGTATCGGACTCGCTGATTTCCTGCGGGGCCTCTTTCTGCGGAAACGGTTCGCCCAGGTTAAAGGTAAACCCGAGTTCGTAGGGCCCAATCTGAATCAGATCGCCTGATTCCAGCTCGCGCTCGCCGACCACGGGTCCACCATTCACGGTGGTCCCGTTGCGGCTGCCCAGATCGCGCACGACCCACGTACTGCCGTTGCGATATAACTCGCAATGATTGCGGCTGCACAGTTCGTCGCGCAGCACGATTCGATTTGTGGTGGCCCGCCCGACGGTCATGACCTGCGCCGGGGACAAACGAAAGATGTCCCGCCACGAGTCTCCCTCACGGACGACGAGATAAGCGTCGCGGGCGTCCGGAGTTTGAGGCACGTTCTGCTCCGCTTCCATGGAAGCCAGAATAAACGACCTTCGCGTAGACTGACAAGAACCGCTTTTTCGCCCCCTCGCAGGGAACATGGCCTGATTGGTCGCGTGCGGCCCTTCTCGTTCAATTCTAGCGCGCCGACTGCCAACCAACACTGCCGCCAAGATTCCAGCGCCGCGAGACACTACGAGGCCGCTTGCACGGGTTTGTGAGGCCTGTCATTCTAAGATCGACACGCGGGACGCCCGCAGGAGCATTCGGGGTCCAGAGTGTGCGTTTTCCGCAATAACTGGGACCCCGTCGATGCGACGACTGCGCGAATTCCGAGGACTGGCTGGGCTCATCACTCTCGCCGCTGGTCTGACCCTCGCAAGCGGCCCCGTCGAAGCGGCCAATTGGCCTCGTTTCCGCGGAGAGAACGGCTCCGGCGTGAGCGACGAACAGGGCTTCACGTCACCCTGGAATCCTGATCGCGTGCGATGGACTGTCCCCGTGCCGGGTACCGGCCATTCCAGTCCCGTAATCTGGGGCGACAAGCTCTTCCTCACGTCAGCCAGTGAGAAAGGCACGACGCGTTCGGTCCTCTGCTTCAACGCACAAACCGGCAAGCAGCTTTGGACGAAGTCGATTGAACTCAAAGCGAACCCGAAGCATCCGAAGAGCAGTTGGGCCTCAGCCACTCCTGCTGTTGACGGAGAGAGAGTTTTCGTCGCTTTCGCTGACGTCCAGCGCTACCTCCTGCTCGCTTACGATTTCGACGGCAAGGAACTCTGGCAGCAGGACCTGGGCGGCTTTGAGAGTCAGCACGGAGAAGGCGCCTCGCCGATCCTGTTCGACGATTTGGTAATCATGGCCAACGACCAGGATGGCCCCAGTTCGATCGTCGCCCGCGACAAGCGAACGGGGCGGCCGGTTTGGACCGCCGAACGAAATTCCGGCGCCCAGTCGACGTCTTACGCGACGCCGTTCATCTATCGGCCGAAGGAGGGTCCGCCGCAATTGATCTGTTCGAGCAGCTTCTCGGGGATTTCGGGACTCGACCCGAAAACCGGAAAGACGATCTGGACGACGCACCGCCTGCCGCAGCGGACGGTCGCTTCACCGGTCCTCGCCGCGGGTCTCGTCTTGCAAACCTGCGGTTCGGGTGGGCAGGGATCGCTGATGGTCGCCGTCGATCCGAGCGGGCATGGGGACGTTTCCAAATCCGAGGTTCGCTACAAACGCGCCAAACTGCTCCCGTATGTCCCAACTCCGCTCATGTATCAAAGTTACTTGTTCCTGTGGTGCGACCGCGGCACCGTTTGCTGCGTCGATCCGACCACGGGAAAGGATCTTTGGGTCAAGCGAATCGGAGGCGATTTCAGCGGTTCGCCGATCGGTGCGGGGGGCATGCTGTTCAACGTCGACGAGCAAGGCAACGTGGTCGTGCTGGCGGCGGGCCCCGAATTCAAACTGCTGGGCAAGCTACCGCTGGGCGAGCCTTCGAATTCGACGCCCGCCGTGGCCAACGGCCGTCTCTACCTCCGCACGTTCCATCATCTCACGTGCGTCGCGGCGCGACCCTAGAGCAGCCCGCCCTCGCTTTGATCGCCTGCCCCCACGGCGGTCTTTTTGCCCGTTTTTTTGATTTTCGGGGGTCAGTTGTCGCCCCCCCTCGGTCGATCTGTGCTTTAAAATGGACCATGCGCGGGTCATCGAAATGGAAGGGGCCGTATTCTAAAATGACGGAGCCCGCGCGAACTTTGGAAGCTGCAGGCCGGGCCGGACTACTGCATTGAGGTTGCTCCCGTTGTCAAATTCCGCAATTCGTTTCTTTCTGGACGAGAACAGTCATGCCAGCTTGGCCCGGCGGCCCCTGTCCGACCTGCGGCGAAGATATGCCCTCCAATGTCGTACACTGTCAGAACTGCCGCACCTTGCTGAATACCGATCTTGAGCCGGACAGCATCGAGATCCCCGAGTTCATTCCGTTGCAGGAGATCGTCAGCATGGTCGAGTGTGAATTGGGCGGCTACTACGTCGGATGCCCGCATTGCAAACGCGAACTTCGTGTCGGTAGCAAGTACGTCGACGAGAACGTGCAGTGCAAGTTCTGCGACTCGCAGTTCACGATGGACTTCTCGAACCCCAAGCTCAAGATGGCGGCCTTCTTCGCGGAGTGCCCGCACTGCAAAGAAGAGTTGCGCGCCGACCCCAAATACTTAGGGATGAAAGTCGCGTGTAAGCGCTGCGGCGGCAAGATTCACTTCGTGGATCCCTCGGCCTGAGGCACGCCCACTCCCAAAAGCGGTGCGAGTCAGCGAACGTCCGGTCAGCGAGTCGCCGCTGCGGACGCTTTGGGCGGGCCAGTGAATGGTCCCGGCTCGTTGCTTTGATTCCCCGGCGTCGCTAAGCTTTTGTCCGGCGAGGTCGTGACATCGCAATCGGCGGTCTGGGTCTTATACAGTTTCCCAGTTTCGTCGAAGAGTAATGCGACGTTCATCTGCCAACGCTTTCCGTCGGGTCTGTTCCAAAGTTCGCAATAGTAGACCCGTCGGCTGATCCCGAAGCTTCCTTCGACGCCAGCGGCCGCAAGCTTCTGAAGGGCATCCTCTCGACGGGTTCCTTTCGGGACCAAGTTGAGCACTTCCTTGGTCTGCTCGGAATAAGTGAGCGGACAAGGAATGATCTGCGTCGAAAGGGTGGCGCAACCCGTCAGGGTGACGAGTACTAGGACGCTGGATCGATGCAGGAACGGCATTTGCATTGAAGTTGCCACAACTAGGCGCGAAAGCGATAGCCACAAGTGCTTTCGCACTGGTGCGCTCGCCACAAAGCTTCGATTTGGCTGGGGGAAAGGCGACCACGGAAGGCTGCCGGAAGTGATTCGCGGCTTGGGTCGCAGAAGTGTGCTGCTTCTACCGGCCTGAGGCGATTCCGTCAACGTGGTTCCTGTTCGACCCGATGGGACTCGGGTTTGTTTCTGGGCGGCCCTGCCCAGGCGCTTTCACAAACTACCCAATCAGTGCCCGCACCACTACATTGTCCAATCTTTCTGTGCGGAACCTGCCTTGTGACGGCGCGGTCCGAATGCAACCGAGATTGAGTGCTGGGAGCTGGGTCATCGATGAAAACGGATTGTCGGGACGTTGTCGTTAGTGGGTTGGGCGCCGTTTCGCCTTTTGGCCCTGGGGTTTTGGCCCTGTGGGAAAATGTGCGCCGCGGGAAAAGTGCCGTCGACTGGATCGATTGCCTGGGTGAACTCGATCCCGATTTTTATCCCGTGCGTTACGCCGCCGAGGTCAAAGGGTTCACGGCCGCCAATCACCTGAAGAATCATTGCCCTGGCCATTTGGGCAAAACGGCAAAAATGGGGCTTGTTGCCGCAAAAGAGGCTCTAAAGCAAGCTCGCCTGCTCGATGAGAATGAGCACGTTTTCGAGTCGGACTCGCGGGTTTCGGTCATCATCGGCAGTGGACACGGGCCGTGCCACGAAACCGAAGCGGGCTACGAGGCCTACTTTCTGCGAGGGCCGGCCGCGATTCGGCCGACGACGCTTCCCAAATGCATGTTTAACTCGCTCTCGAGTAATGTCTCGATTCATTTCGGTTTGACCGGCGCCAACCACGTCATCGCCTCGGCCTGCTCGTCGGCCACAACGGCCATCGGCCTGGCGCTGATGATGGTGCGTCATGGATACGCGGACATTGTCCTTTGCGGCGGCGCCGATGCCCCGCTGACGACGCCGCTGTTCTCGGGTTGGACCAAGCTGCGGGTTCTTGCCGAGCACGAAGACCCCACACGGGCCTCGCGCCCGTTCGACCGTCTCCGCAATGGAATGGTCTTGGGTGAAGGGGCCGCGATGACAGTCATCGAATCGCGCGAGAATGCCGAACGCCGCGGAGTCGAGCCTCTCGCCTTTTTGGCCGGCTACGGCACCGCAAGCGACGCACGTCACCTGACCACGCCGACAGTCGACGGGCAGAAGCGAGCCATTGAATCCTGTTTGCGTGACGCTGACCTGTCACCGGACTGCGTCGACTACCTCAACATGCACGGCACGGCCACCCGCGCGAACGACGAAACCGAAGGTCGCGCGGTGTCGGGAGTCTTTGGACCACGGGGCTCGAAGATGCCGGCCAGTTCGACCAAATCGACGCTCGGGCACGCACTTGGCGCTAGCGGAGCGATGGAATTCGCGATCTGCATCCAGACCCTGCGCGAGCAATTCGTGCCGCCCACGATGAACTGCGACGATCCCGATCCGTCTGTCGGCCTCGACTACGTCTCCAACGAAGGCCGCCCGCATCGCATCCGCTATGCGATGTCGAATTCGTTCGCCTTCGGCGGCAATAACGCGTCGCTGTTACTGAGCGCTTGCAACTGATTCTCGGCGGCGTCGGCCTTCGGGAGGGCGAGGCTCCTGTCGAACTGCCTTGGCGAGCGCGCTTAGAACTGCCGCAGAAAGCGGACGTCGTTTTCGTAAAAGCGACGAATGTCGGTGATCGCGTGCCGCTTCATGCAAAGGCGCTCGATGCCGAGTCCGAAGGCAAATCCGGTGAACTCGTCGGGATTGTAGCCGACGGCCGCGAGGACGTGCGGATCGACCATCCCCGCTCCGCCGATCTCCATCCAGTCGTCGCCCCACGGGATGTCGACTTCAACCGAAGGCTCGGTGAACGGGAAAAACGACGGACGGAACCGAATCGAGACGTCATGCTCCAAGTAGCTCGAGAAGAGCATCCGAATGACGGTCTTGAGCTGGGCCATCGTCACGCTACGATCGACCATCAGGCCTTCCA
Organism: Planctomycetaceae bacterium; assembly: GCA_035687365.1. Taxonomy (GTDB): domain Bacteria; phylum Planctomycetota; class Planctomycetia; order Planctomycetales; family Planctomycetaceae; genus DASPSM01. The sequence continues at coordinate 6,347 of DASRXU010000431.1, forward strand.
TCTGATGGAACATGCAGGAGTGCGAGGCGTCCATCGTATCGGGACGGTAGACGCGGCCCAGACTCACCACGCGTATCGGAGGCTGCTGCTGTTCCATCACGCGAATCTGCACAGTCGAGGTCTGGGTCCGCAGCAGCACGGGGCCGCTGGAAGCCGACGCCGGCACCCCGGCATTCGCGGCCGCAACCGACGCTGCTGCCAGATAGAAATTGTCGAGCGGATCGCGGGCCGGGTGCTCCTCGGGGATATTGAGCGCCTCGAAGTTGTGCCACTCGTCCTCGATTTCCGGCCCCTCGGCGACCGAGAAGCCGAACCGCCCCATGATGTCCTTGAGTTCGTCGATCGTCTGCACCAGGGGATGCTTCTTCCCGAGTCGCAGCGGCGTGCCTGGCAGCGTCAGATCGAGCCCGCCGGCGATCGACTTCGGTCGCGCCAGTTCCTTCTGACGCGCTTCAAGCGCCGTCTCGACGCTCGTCTTGGCCTCGTTGAACCGCTTGCCCAGAAGGGGACGCTCGGCCGGGTCAGCTTTCCCGAGCAGCGCCTGCACATCGCGCATCCGGCCGTGTTTTCGACCAGCGAATTCGACTCGCACGGCCTCGAGCGCGGGCGCGTCGGTAACGTTTGAGATGGCCGCGAGTGCCGCCTGTTCATAGGCGACAATTTCGCCGATCGGATCCATGGATCGACGTCCCACTCAGAAATTCGAGCCAATCGACACTCGAGCCGGTCAGGCGGCCGAGGCCTTCGCGACGGCCTTCTTCGCGATCTCGACGATCTCGTCAAAGATCTCGGGCTCGTGAATGGCCAGCTCGCTGAGAGTTTTACGATTCAGCTCGACGCCGGCCAAGGTCAGCCCTCGGATAAACGTCGAGTAATTCAAACCACGCGGGCCACAGGCGGCCGACAAACGGGTGATCCACAGGGCGCGATACTCACGCTTCTTGAGCCGGCGGTGTATCCACGCGAAAGCGCGGGCGCGAAGTACCGTCTCCTTCATGCTACGAAGAAGCTTCCGCCGCCCGAGAAAATTGCCGCGAGCCTCTTTAAACAACCGCTTCTTGGAGCGGTGCCGTGCTTTTCCTGCTCGTACTCTCATGGCCTTACTTCAATCATCAATGCGGGAAAGCGAGTTTCGAATGACGCCCTTGGTCACGCCGGATGGCTGTCTGCTTATACGGACGGGAGCAAAGCATGGCGGATCATCGCCACCTGCAAGCCTTCCACCACCCGGTCGGCTCGGGCCTGACGGTTCCGCTTGCCACCCTTATGGGCCAGCTTGTGGCCGCGATAGGCCTTTTTATGCTTCACCTTGCCCGAAGCAGTGAGCTTGAAGCGCTTACGAATTCCCTTGTGCGTTTTTTGCTTTGGCATGGCCGCTGATCCGATCACCTCGAGCCGGGGGAGACGGGCCTCCGACGCCCGCGAAGCCCTCATTGGACGGGCCTCGGGAAACCTCCGCCCCACGGCGGGAATCGGGGATTATAGCGATCGCCCCCCGAGCCTTACCACCGATCCTGCCGAAAAATCCCTGGGCCAGTGCAGATACGCTTCCAGGCGAGCGGCCGGTGTCAGCCGGCCGGTTCTTCAGACGTGAAAACGGCCTATTTGGGCGTCAACACGCAGGACATCGATCGGCCGGAATCCATGCGTGGCATGGCCTCGACCTTCGAGATGTCTTCAAGGGCGGAGATGACCTGTGTCAGGATCTCGCGGCCCTTTTCGTGGTGGGCATTCTCGCGGCCGCGGAACAGCACGTTCACCTTCACCTTGTCGCCACCTTCCAGGAAGGTGCGGGCCTGCTTCACTTTGAAGCCGATGTCGTGCTCGCCCGTCTTGGGGCGCAGCCGGATTTCCTTCAATTGCTGCTGATGTTGCTTGGCACTCTTCGTCTGCTTGCGCTTTTGTTCGTACTTGAACTTGCCAAAGTCCATGATCTTGCAGACGGGGGGACGGACATTGGGAGCGACCTCCACCAAATCCAATCCCACTTCGACGGCCATTTTTTGGGCCTCGGCCGTGGCCAAGATGCCCAGCACTTCGCCGTTAGCGCCGACGACGCGAACAGGAGAAATGCGAATCTGTTCGTTGACGCGATGCGAGTTTTCGATCGTTACAGTCCTCTCAGTGACCTGGAAAATGACCGCGGCGGGTCTGTGACGCGCGAGATGCAAACCGCAGGCCAGCGGTCACATCCAATCGCGCGGCGGCCCACCGCGTTCGGAAATTTGACGTAAATCCCCTTCTACCGCCCCCTTCCGCCACAGTCAAGAACCTCGCGCTTACTCGCGACGACGGTCCTACCCTTGCTTGTCGATCGGCGCGTGGCTAAAGCGAGCGCAGACACTGGCGGGTGCAAAGTTTGCAATCGGTGCCGACACAACGCCGACGACACCAGCACGAGCCACCCGCCGCTTCGATCCCCGCTCAGGAGCGGCCCCGTCCCGCTGCGGCCGCATTGGGGGCCGGCGGCTTGGCAGCCGGTTTCTGCGCCGCGGCGGCGGGCGCTGGAGTAGCAGCAGCGGGCGCTTGCGCCGCCTTCAGTTGAGCATCGATCAAGTCTTCGGGGCGCGCGATGGAGGTCGCGATCTGCACCGCCTTATGTCCCTTCATCAGGCCGGCGGAACCACGAAATAACGGACGGCCTTCTATATAAACCTCCAAAGGCTGCTCGCGCCCCCGCTCGGTCATGATCACGTCGCCGACGGAGAGACCCATGATTTCCTGGGCCGTGAGACGCGTGTCGGCCAGGCCCACTACCATCTTGACCTTCCCCTTGCCGACGCCCGTCTGCAGGTTGAGTTTTTGCCGCGGATCGACTGTCCGCTTGGTGTAAGCAGACCAGGTATCCGACGACAGGTTGCCCATCAAAGGTTCGATCGTATTAAACGGAATGCACAGATTCATGATCCCGCGAATCTCGCCCATCGTAATCTCGAAACTGATCAGCACGATCACTTCGTTCGGCGGCACGATCTGCACGAGCTGCGGATTGGATTCGACCTGCGTCACGCGAAGCTTCAATTCGCAGACGCTCGCCCAGGTTTTTTCGAGTCCCTCGATGGCCCGGACGATGATTCGATCGATCAGCCGCAGCTCGATTTCGGTCAGCGGACGACTCGGGATCGAGTACTTCGCCGACTTTCCACCTCCGAGCAGTCGGTCGACGATGGGAAAGATGATCGACGGCGTGAGGTCGAGAATCATGTGGCCTTCGAGCCCCTCGGCCCGCATCACATTGAAGCAGGTCATGTTCTCGAGGCTGAAGACAAACTCGCCGTAAGTGAGTTGATCGACGCTGCTGAGCTTCACTTCGACGATCGTGCGGAGCATTCCGCTGAGCACCGCTCCGAACTCGCGGCTGAAGCCGTCGTGCATGGCCTGGAAGGCGCGCATCTGCTCTTTGCTGACGCGCTCGGGCCGCTTGAAGTCGTAAACGCTGACCTGCGCGCCGTACCCGTCCGAACGGCCTGAGGACGCGCTTTGCGTCGGGTCGGCCTTTTGGGGACCGGTATCGAGCGCAGCCAAGAGCGATTCGACTTCTGACTGGCTGAGAATGTCCGCCATGCCTGGCCTCCTGCCTCGCCGACCGGCAGGCTCAGCCTGCCCGACTCTTTTGCTGAATTTGGGAGAGCGAGGCTCCTGCCGAGCTGTCCTCGAACCGAAATCAAAACCGGCTCAGCAGGAGCTTCGCCCTCCCCTTGTCTCTCAGCCTCTGATTTGTCCGCTTCCGTGGACCACGTATTTGTAACTCGTCAATTCTTTCAGGCCGCACGGTCCACGGGCGTGAAAGCGATCGGTGCTGATGCCGATTTCCGCGCCCAGGCCCAACTCTCCACCGTCATTAAACCGCGTGCTGGCGTTAACGAGCACTGCGGCCGAGTCGACTCGGGCCGTGAATTCGCGGGCGGCGGAGAGGTCGTTCGTAACGATTGTGTCGGTATGGTGCGAGCCAAACGTTTCAATATGCTCGATCGCATCCGCAAGGGAATCCACGACCTTCACGGAAAGAATCAGGTCGAGGTACTCGGTGCGATAATCGTCTTCTGTCGCCGGTCGGGAATCAGGAACCAAGGCCCGGGTGCGGTCGCAACCGCGCAGCTCGACACTTTTCGTTCGCAAATTCTTGGCGACCTGCGGCAAGAACCGGGCCGCCACGTCGCGATGGACTAAGAGCGACTCGGCCGCGTTGCACACGCCCGGCCGCTGACACTTGCTGTTGATGAGAATTTCTTCGGCCATGTTCAAATCGGCCGCGGCATCGACGTAGACGTGACACACGCCGTCGAAATGCTTGAGCACGGGCATGGTCGCTTCGGCAGTGACCCGCTCAATCAGCGAACGTCCGCCGCGAGGTATGGCCACGTCGATCTGATCGTGCAACTTGAGAAAGTGACCGATGGCCTCTCGATCCGTCGTCTCGACGAGTTGCACGGCATCGCGGGGCAAGCCGGCCGTCTCGAGCGCTTCGATCATTAGATCCGACAAAGCGCGATTGCTGGCTCGCGCTTCCTTACCGCCACGGAGGATGACCGCGTTACCGCTTTTCACGCACAACGAGGCCGCGTCGACGGTCACGTTCGGCCGCGATTCGTAGATGAAGAACACGACTCCCAGCGGCACACGGACGCGAGTCACGAGCAGGCCGTTGGGCCGCACATTGCTCTCGAAAATTTCGCCCACCGGTTCGGGCAGCTCGGCGACTTGGTCCAGCCCGTGGGCAATTCCTTCGAGTCGCGACTCGTTCAGCCGCAGGCGATCGATCAACGCGGCGCTCAGCCCGGCCTGTTGGGCCGCCGTGCAGTCGCGCCCATTGGCCTCAAGCAAAACGGCGGTCCGCTCCCGGATCAGGGCAGCCGCGCGCGTCAGCCACTCGTTCTTTTGGGCCCCGGTGGCGACGGCCAATCGGCGGGCCGCCTGGCGAGCGCGCAAGGCGACCTGCCGCGCATACGCCGCCAAATCGGTGGGAGCCGAAACTTCGAGACCGACGTTCATATCTAGCAGTATCGGTCAACGCAAAATCTGAGTCAACGCGGGTTTAGGCGCCGACCATAGAGGCTTTTGATTGGGTCTCGACTTAGAACGGCCAACCCGAATAGAGCTTCGCACGGAAGTCGTGCCACTCTTCGCGGTGATCGGCGCCGTCGGGGCGTTCGACGAGGTCGCAAATCCATTCATCCATGCGACGTAGCTTCTGGGACATCAGCGAGACGACGATCTGGGTGATCTTGTAAGCGGCAGTCGGGTTGCGGGTGTGCAATTGTTCGTAACTCTCCCGCGTCATCCGCAACACCTTGACGGCCGCGGCAGCGCGGACCGTCGCCGAGTGTGGGGCTTTCTGGAAAAACGATATTTCGCCGAACGCGGACCCAGCCTCCAAGGTGGCCAAGGTGTGTTCAGTCTTGTTCCGCTTAACGACCTCACATGTCCCTTTGACGAGAATCCAGAGCGCCTGCTCGGATTTCCCCTCGGTCAGGATCACATCGCCCTTGGCATAAGACCGCTGTTCCAAGAGGGCCAACGTGCCTTGGTATTCCTCGGCCGTAAAGCCCTCGAAGATTGGTGAGACAACGGAACTAGCGTTCGACATGGACGGCCCTTATTTGGAGCAACATCGAGCAGGACCACAGCCCGTCTTAGGCCTCAAGAGCCTCGAAGGCTTGCCACAGTGACTGCTTCGACGAATAAACGCATCGAGAGTTGATCATGAGATTCCGGCCAGGACCGTCGCCCGGCCCACGCGGCCAATCCCTAGCAAGTACGCTGCCGTGCGCAGAGAAACGTGCTTGTCTTCGGCGATCTTCCAAACTTTCTCGAAGCTTTCAAGCAGGATGCGGTCGAGCTCGTTTCGCACACGAGTCAAATCCCAGCGGAAATGTTGCCGATTTTGTACCCACTCGAAATAGCTGGCCGTCACGCCGCCGGAATTGGCCAGGATGTCGGGTAAAACGAGCAACTTCCGTTGCTCGAAAATCGCGTCGGCATCAATGACGGTCGGATTGTTTGCTGCTTCGACGATGTACCGGGCTCGAATGTCCTTCGCATTGTCCTTGGTGAGCACTCCGCCCAGAGCGGCGGGGATCAGAACGTCGACAGGCGACGTCAGCAGCTTGTCGTTGCTGATCGCATCGCCACCTGGAAATTCGCGGACGCTCGCATGATCGCGCGTGAACTGCAGCAGGGCCGGAATGTCGAGGCCCTGCGGGTTGTGAATGCCGCCGTCCTTGTCGCTAATGGCGACGACCTTCATCCCTTTCGCGTGGAGAAATTGGGCGGCGTAAGAACCGACGTTGCCGAAGCCTTGAATGGCGACGGTTGCCCCCGCGATTGGTTGTTTGACGCGCTCCAGCAAAGCGCCGGTCAAGGTTGCGACACCACGACCAGTCGCTTCTTCGCGCCCTTCCGAGCCGTGCAGCTCCAACGGCTTGCCGGTCACGCAGGCCGGATTGAAGCCTTTGTACTTTTGGTATTGGCTCATGAACCAAGCCATCACCTGGGCGTTGGTTCCCATGTCGGGCGCGGGGATGTCACTGTCGGGGCCGACGATGTCGTGGATCGCGTCGACGAACTTCCGCGTCACCCGCTCGAGCTCGCCCTGGCTCAGCTCTTGGGGATTGATGGCGATGCCGCCTTTGGCCCCGCCGTAGGGGATATTCACGACGGCCGTCTTCCAAGTCATCAACGTGGCGAGCGCGCGGACTTCTTCGGCATCGACCTCGTGGTGGTAGCGCAGGCCGCCCTTCTTGGGGCCGCGGGCACTGTTGTGCTGAATGCGGTAGCCGATATAGGTCGCGATCTCGCCGTTGTCGCGCTCCAGGGTCACTTGGACCGTGAGTTCGCGCTCCGGGATCAACAGCAGGGCCTGCATGTTCTTCGACAGGCCCATCAAGTTGGCGGCGTGATCAAAATACCGAACGGTCGTCTCGTACTGGCTCATCGAAGCTCCCTCCGGCCTGGCGAACCGACTGATGACTCTCGCTGGTTGCCGGATTCTAGGAAAGCGCGAGTTGGAGTGAGAGCTCTCGGCGCGAGCGAACAAACGCTAACAAAATGTCGCGGCCCACCAATGCGGGGCCGAGGGTGAACGTACCGGACGTCATCCTTTCATTCTACGCACAAAACTGGGTTGTGGATTGAATCGAGTTTGAACGGGCTACGGATTGAATTGGGCCGGGGCCACCGGCTCTCGGTCGCCCTGTATCTCCGCGCGTCGCACTTCGGACCGTTCCGGCTGAAAGGCATCGCGGGACGACATCCGGCGATCGGGGTGGGTTGACCCCGACGTCCGCCAAGGCCCGACAACATTCGCCACCAAGAACCGTTCCAGGACGCGAGCATACAATTCATGTCCCGTGGCTGAAAAGCGAGCGGCGTTATTCTGAAACAGGCGTTCCGCGTGCTCCGTGCGAATGAACGTCGGCGACGGGTCGCAGTAAAGGACATTTTCCTTCTCCGCGTAGCCCGAGAGGGCGTCGAACGGCAACCGGCTCTTATAGAGTACGTGTGCCTGCATGCCGGTTCGCTCTCGCACGTTCGGCCCATTGCTGGCCTCAGCGGAGACCTGCCCAGGGTTGGGAACGACTGCCAACACAAACTCCGAATTCGCCCGATGGCAGGCTGCCGCCATCTGGCCAATCATTTCGAGCGTTTGGTCGATGTAGACCGACCAGTCAGGGGCGTCGTCGCGGACCCAGGCGTAGGCGCCGGTCGAGGCGTCAATGTCGCGAATGTCTTCGGCCTGGTCCTCTGCTCCCAACAGATGGCCCAAGCCCCGCTTGCCGTGTTGCCACAGCAAAAGCCGCTCAACCCAAAACACTTCGGAGGTGGTCCGCTGTCGCTCGAGTTCCGGATGCGGACAATAGAGTGGTTGTGTGCCGCTCATCCGCACGTGGCGACGGCACCGATGATCGTCGGACACGTCGGACATGTCGAAGTTGAACACCACGAGGTCCGGAGCCAACGACAGCAGTCGGTGTCGGAGCGACAAGTAAGACAGCAGCGGCCCAGTTTGCGGACAGCCCGCGTTGATCACCTCGAGGTTGGTCGAACTCGAAGTCGGCAAGAGTTCCTTGAGCCGCGCGCAGAACGTCTCGGGTTGATTCGTCTCGGGCGCCAGCGTCGATTCATCACCCAGGCACAAGATGCGATAGGTGCCGGGCGGCTTCGGGACGTCGACCTCGGGCCCGCGAAGGCCGAGGCTATTGGTGCGCCAGCGAACTTCGGTTCCCTGATCCGGGTCGGTGACCGTCACGCGCACATCGGGCTTTAAGTTGTGATGCACGGTCCACGAAGGCGCGCAGGCACTCTTATCCGCCCGACAAACGGCGCACTCCGCCCACGACTCGTACACATGCAGCCCGAATTCGGTGCCGCAAACGCAGAGTCCGAGGGAGCCGATTGCCAAGACGAAGTGTTTGCAGAATGCGAGACGTGAACGGACCATCCGTGGCCGCTCCAAAGGGTCGGGGATTGTAGAGAGCCTGCGAAAGCCAAGCAAGACGGCTTAAAACGGCCACAACTGCCGCGATTTCTGTAGGGCAGGCCGTGCCTGCCGAGCGCAAGACCCAGTTACCGACGCTACCAAACGAACCCACGTTAGACGTGATCGATCTCGTGGAAGTGCCGTGCCGCCTCACAATGGCGCTCATCGATTTTGACCCGTTCGACGAGCGGCTTGATCATTGTCAGTTCTTGGGCACGATCGGCGACTTGAAACAGCTTGCGGCAGACTGTGTCAGCCGGCATCCAGCCACCGACCCGCTCCGCACCCCGCGCCTGTGCCAGGGCAATCACCGCCGAATAGAAAGCTCGTTCGGCTTCGTCATCGTCCTGCACCAAAGAAAGATCACGAATAACGATCGCCGGCGGCCTCATTCCTAAACGCACATAGCCCAAGCGGCGGCCTGCGACTTCGGCGAAATAGAACTCATCCTGTGGGTTCTGAACGACGAGGTATTGCCAGTACTCCATCGATCGGGCGATCGACAGCGAATAGCGAACGTGGCCGCCGTTGTAGAGTTCGAGTAACGCGGTCAATTCCTCCGCGGGCTGGAAGCGCACCAGGTCGCAACCTGCCGAGGGCGTCGACTGCGACTGCATCGGGTGGATCCACCCGCTCGCCGCGGGGCAAAGCCGATAGCCGAGCCGCGCGTAATACCCGGGTGAAATATCCGAGTAGAGCAAGCTGAACGTCTTGCCGACCAATCGTTCCTGAGTCTCGGCAAACGCCAGCACACGCGGAGCGAACCCGCGCCCGCGAAACTCGGCTAGCGTATGCACGGACCCCACGGCACACGCCCGCTCGACCGTGCCGTCGATGCAGACCGAGACGTGAAAGCACCCGCATGCGGCCACGACGCGGCCTGCGAGAGTGCCGACATACCACGTTGCATTGTCGAATTTGGGATTGGCCGAGCGCCGCCGTACGTGTTCTTCCAATTCCAATCCGCCGCTCCACACATCGTGGACGTTGCGAAAGGCTTGCGTCCGCTCGTCGGCGCTGGCGACGTGGAGATCGAGTTCATCAGTCATGGCATCTCGCGATGTTGGCAGGGGACCGCGCGTTTGATAATAATCCGACGTCTTACAAGCCGCCCACCCAGGACGCAGTATTCGTATTCGCCATTCGTATCTCGGTCTCTGCCGGAGTTACTCAGAGTTCGAGCCGGACCTTTTCTGCAAAGTTGAGCCCATGAAGTCCAAAATCGACGACCCTGCAGCCGCATTGCCCACGATCAATGCCGCGGCAGCCCTCCGCTTGGTCACCGAGATGATGGCCGTGCCCGGCCGTAGCGGGCAAGAGCGCCAGATGCACGCGGCCGTCCGCGCGCGTTTGAAAAGCCTGGGCGTCTCGTCGTCGGCGATCATCGAAGATAAGGCGCAGAAACAAAGCCCCATCGGCGGCGAGTGCGGCAACCTGATCGTCAAATTGCCCGGGACGATCCGCGGACCGCGACGGCTCTTGATGGCTCACCTCGACACTGTGCCGATCTGCATTGGTTCTCGGCCCATTCGGCGCGGCGATCAAATCGTCTCGAAGGATCCCAAGACGGCCCTCGGCGCCGACGACCGCGCGGGCGTGAGCGTCCTGCTGACCGCGCTCACCGAAATCCGCAAACGGAAGCTGCCTCACCCGCCACTCACGTTCGTCTGGCCCGTACAGGAGGAAATTGGTCTGCTCGGCGCCCGGTACATGGATCTGAAAAAGCTCGGCGGCCCGCAGCTGTGCTTCAATTGGGACGGCGGCGCTTCCAACGTCGCCACCGTCGGCGCGACGGGCGGCGTCGAAGTGAATATTCGGATCGCGGGCCTCGCCAGCCACGCGGGAGCGCGGCCGGAGCACGGAATCAGCGCGATCGGCGTCGCGGGGATGGCGATTGCTGATCTCGTCGCTGGGGGCTGGCACGGTTTAGTCGTTAAGGGAGACCGAACGGGGACGAGCAACATCGGCATCGTGACGGGGGGCGACGCGACGAACGTCGTCGCGCCGGAACTCACGATCAAGGCCGAAGTGCGCAGCCATGACCCGCAATTCCGCAAGCAAATCATCGCCGCCTACAAAATGGCCTTCGAGAAGGCGGCTCAAACGCTCAAGAACGACGAAGGGGCAACCGGCCGGATCGAATTCAGCGTCTTCGAGAAATATGAATCGTTCCGCATCGCCGACGATTCGCCCGTCGTGCAGACGGCCCTGCGCGCCATCGAATTGGTCGGTTTGACTCCATCGATCCACACCACCAACGGCGGCCTCGATGCAAATTGGCTGACCGCGCGTGGCCTTCCCACCGTGACGCTCGGTTGCGGTCAACGCGATGTACACACGGTTTCGGAGAGCCTGCACGTCCCCACATACCTCGATGCTTGTCGCATCGCGCTGGCGCTCGCGACCGCCGCCGTCTGACCCGCGTTTTTGGCGGCTGCTATTCTCGAACGCACGCGGACAAAATAGAATCAGCCGCTCGGTTTACGTTTGGAAAGTGTTGCGCGCTCTGCTATTTTTTAAGCACTTACTTTTTTCACTCGGACCTCGAGCGATTTGGCATGGCACAAGCAGCACTTCTTGAAGACTCTCTCTCGGGTCAACGGCTTCTGGTGAATCAGCAGCTGTCGGACTACATCGACCAGCTCGGCCCCGATTGTCCCCCCCGCTTGCGCGAGGCGATGGGCTATAGCCTGCTGGGCGGCGGCAAACGTCTCAGGCCTCTTTTGACCTTGCTGGCCTGCGAGGCTGCCGGGGGAGACCCCGGCGCGGCACTCCCCGCAGCTTGTGCGGTCGAGATGATCCACACCTATTCGTTGATCCATGACGATCTCCCCGCCATGGACGACGACTCGCTACGTCGCGGCCGTCCGACCTGCCACATTCAGTTTGGCGAAGCCCACGCCATCTTGGCTGGTGACGCACTGCTGACGCTGGCGTTCGAGGTGCTGGCTCGCGACGTTCGGCCCGCTTCCGCCGCCGCCGCGTGCTGTGCCGATTTGGCTTCCGCCGCCGGGGCGGCCGGCATGGTGGCCGGTCAGACGGCTGACTTTGAGGCCGAAGGGACCGGCGTCGCCGGAATCGAGCAATTGCAGGCCATCCACCTGCGAAAAACTGGACGCCTGTTACGTTCGGCCCTCACAATGGGGGGCAGAATCGCCGGAGCCTCGCCGGAAGCTCTTGCCAGTCTTTCCCAATACGGCGAAAACATTGGATTGGCGTTCCAAATTACCGACGATCTCTTGGACATTGTTGGCGAACAAGAGAAGATGGGAAAAGGCGTGCGGAAAGACGCCAAGCTCGGTAAGTTAACTTATCCCTTCCTGTTGGGGATCCAAGAGAGCCGCAAGAGGGCCCGCTCACTAATCGCGGAAGCGTGTTGTGCGTTGTCCGGATTTGGCGAGGCGAGTCAGCGCTTGGAGGCGCTGGCACACTTCGTTTTGGAGAGAGACCATTGATGAATTTTGAGATTCTGCCCGGAATTGATTCCCCAAAGAATCTACGCTCCCTGAACGACGAACAGCTTGTTCGACTGACCGCCGAAATTCGCGAGGCCTTGTGCAATGTGGTGTCGACTCGGTCGGCCCACTTTGCCAGCAACCTAGGGGTTGTTGAACTGGCCGTCGCCCTGCATCTGGTCTTCGATTTCTCGAAAGACCGCCTGATCTGGGACACGGGTCACCAGATCTATCCGCACAAACTGCTCACCGGCCGCTTCCGCGATTTCGAAACGATCCGCCAGAAGGGCGGATTGATGGGGTATCCCAATCCCGAGGAAAGCGCCTACGACCTGTTCATGACCGGCCACGCCGGCTGCAGCGTTTCGACCGTGCTCGGCCTGAAAGCGGGTGACGATCTCTTGGGCGAAGACCGCCGGGCCGTCGCCGTGCTGGGTGACGGAGCGCTCCCCTCGGGAATCGTGTTCGAAGCGATGAACAATGCGGCCGGTCTGAAAAAAGACATGGTCGTCATTCTCAACGACAACAAGATGGGCATTTGCCCCCGCGTCGGCGGGTTGGCTCAGTATCTCGACAAAGCGCGGGTCGCTCCGTTTTACGACGGGCTCAAACGCGACATCTCCTGGCTCTTGAACAAGCTCCCGGTCGTCGGCGAAACGGCCGAGTCGATGCTGGGGAATTTCAAGGACGCGGTCAAAACCTTCCTGCACGGCGGCACGCTGTTCGAGGAAATGGGCTTCCGTTACATCGGCCCCGTCGATGGTCACGACCTGGCAAGCCTGCGGAGCTATCTGGAACTCGTCAAGAACCTCAAGGGCCCCGTGCTGTTGCACGTCTTCACCGAAAAAGGCCACGGGTTCGAGCCGGCCTGCGAAGATCCGGTGCGGTTCCACACACCTCCCGTCTTTCAGCGCGACGGAAACGGCAAGATCCTTTCGGTCAAGAAGAGCAGTTCGCCCGCCTACACTGACCTGGCGAGCGACGCGATCCTCGAAGCCATGCGCCGCGATACGCGCGTGACCGTGTTGACGGCCGCCATGTGCGAAGGGAACAAACTTCAAAAAATCCGCGACGAGTTTCCCGATCGTTTCTTCGATACGGGAATTTGCGAGGGACATGCCGTCGCGTTTGCCGCGGGAATGGCCAAGACGGGTTTGCGGCCGATCGTCGATATCTACAGCACGTTCTTGCAGCGCGGCTACGACCAGATTTTCCAGGAAGTCGCCCTGCAGAACCTGCCCGTGACGTTCTGTCTCGATCGCGCCGGGCTCTGCGGTCCCGACGGGCCGACGCATCACGGCGTGTTCGACAACACCTATATGCGGGCCTTTCCCAACATCGTGATGATGGCTCCGGGCGACGGGCAGGAACTGGGCCTGATGCTCGACTTCGCGGTCGGCCTCGATGCTCCCGCCTCGATCCGCTATCCCAAGTGCAACGTCGAAACGGTCAAACGGGCCGTCGCTCCGATCGAGCTGGGCCGATCGGAAATCATTGAGTGGGGCACCGACGGAATGTTTGTGGCCTTCGGAGCCCTGTTGGGGCGCTGCGTCGAGGCGGCCCGGCAATTGAGAGAAGAAGGACTCGACGTCGGCGTGATCAACGCCCGGTTTGCGAAGCCTCTCGATGCGGAAACCATCGTGCGGGCCGTCGAGCAAACAGGCTTCGTGCTGACCGTCGAAGAGAGCGCCCTGTGTGGAGGGTTCGGTTCGGCCGTGCTGGAGGCGGTGAGTGCCGCAGGGGTCGACGGTAGCAACGTTCGATGCCTGGGTATTCCTGACCACTTCATCGAGCACGGCGAACGGGACGACCTGCTGGCGGACCTCAATCTCGACGTCCGCGGCCTGGTCGCCGCCGCCCGGGCTTTGGCCGACGGCGCGACGGTCGTCAACGACTAAGTTTGAGAACTTAGTTGGTCTAAGCGCCGAGCTGACATTGCGCTTCGTGCCTTCTTGCCTTAGCGGGGCAAATCCTCGCGACTCTCTGGCTTACCGCCGACCGCCAAAGACCGCTTGCCGCCGATTGGCCGAATCGACACAATCCCGCGCACACCCGTCCCCTACAGAGTCTCTTATGATGCGGCACTCGCTCCCAAAACTCGCGGTGGTTGTCCTTTGGTTATCGGCGGCCGGCAACTCTGCGCCGGCGTCGGACCAGGGCCCGTTCACGCTGAAGGAGCCGCCTGCCGATTCGCGGATCGAGAGCGTCGACGTTCACGTGAAGGTTTCCGGGACGGCCCAATTCGCAATTGAGAAGGGGCAGTTTCTCGCCCAACCGATCGTCGCCGAGGCAAACTTGAAGTTCCGCGAACGGTGGCTGCCCGGCGCCGGCCGGGACGCGGAGTCGTTGCGTTCGCTCCGGCACTACGATGCCCTCAATACCCAGATCAAGGTCGCCGACCACGCGACTCGCTCGCAGCTCTCTGCCGATCGTCGGCTGATCGTGGCGCAAGGGCGGAGCGAGGGCATCTTGTTTTACAGTCCGCTGGGGCCGCTCGCCGCCACCGATTTGGAGTTGTTGCGCGCCCCGAGCGACACGCTTTGCCTGATCGCGCTCTT
>DASRXU010000432.1:0-4732 GCA_035687365.1 Planctomycetaceae bacterium
CACTGGCGGACAAGCCGCCAGTGCCACCCAATCCCACTCCTGCCGCGGATTGAGATCGTCGTGGAGCTGACGCAAACAGTCCCCTGGGGCCGCTCGTTCGTCGAATACGTGCGGATGTTCGCGCTCTCCGACCGCGAACTCGCACAGCGGATAGTCGGCTGTGGAGACGGGCCGGCGGCGTTCAACTTCGAGATGTCCAAGCGGGGCCATCGCGTCATCTCAGTCGATCCGCTGTACCGTTTTTCGGCTGCGGAAATCGCCGGACGCATTCACGACATCGCCGCTGACATGGTTGAGGGAGCCCGCCGCAAGGCCGACGCGTAGCCCAAGGTACAAATCACAGCGGGCGCTAGTCCGCCCGCCACGCGCAGCCACAGAACGTCGCCGTACTGCGGGCAAAACGTGTCGACGATCGCCTCGGTGGCGCAAACCCCGAACACGAACCAGAGGATGCCGGTATTTATCGCCTTTCTCATCGGTTCAGGCTCCAATCTGCCGGCGCACGAGGCCCAGCCGAGACATTTTATCAGAAAGAACGACTGGTGATTCCGGGCTTATCATCTTCCACAGTCCGCCTTGTCCCATGCTAAGACGCGCGGGCGAGCGTCGTGGCCGCGTTCCAGGGTGGCGTCACCATCGTCACTTACGGCTGTACGATCTGTCGAATTGCCTCCTTCGCCATGAGCCGAGTGTCGGTGTCTCCTTCCTTCTCGGCGCGCCGTAAATCTAGGAGGGCTCGCCGTGCATTGGGCCCTAACGTTTTCAGGGTGTTGATCGCAGCGCGGCGGTAAAACCCATTTTTGCATGAAACGAGTGCCCGCAACGGGTCAAGAAGTTCACCGCCATTAGCCGCTCTCACGTTCTCGCGGAACGCGTTGATCTCGCGCTCGTTCAGGGCCAAGTATTCGTTGACGCGTTTTTTAAGGTCCTCCTTCTCCCTTGTGCTCAGATCGATTGCGGCGCAGACTTTCGAAACGTCAGTCCGCTCCCTGAGAATTGAGACGAGCGCGTCGGCAGCGCAATAGCGAATAGACTTGTCCTTGTCTTTCAAGAGAGTCATTAGCATCGGCACTGCCGCTTTGCCATCAAATGTCAATTGGCCGAGAAGGTTGATTGCTGCGCCGCGAATGTGACGCGGATAAGCTCCACTCGCAAGCATCACAAGCCAGGGCACCTCGGCTTTGGTGTGGCCCGATTTCAGCAGAATGCTCGGCTCAACGACAATCGAGTGCCCACTGATGGACGGATTGGAGCCACCCGACGACTCACAGTCCGACAAGAGCTGCTCCAGTTGCGCCGCACTATCGGATCTGAGGAAATCGCGTGCGACAGCCTCCAAGCTCTCGGTTTCAGGCGTCACAGCTGCCAGGTTCGCCAGCCCGACCAGTCGGGTTTGCACGGATCGCTTCTCATCTAATGCGATCGACCGCAGCGCGGGGGCTGCTTCCTTCGCATCGCTCCCGACGACTCCTAAAGCGATTGCTGCCGACTCTACGACCACGGCATCCGTATGACGAAGCAACTCGATCATGTTCGCCAGGACTGGCTTAGCATCCCGGGCGAACGCGGTCCGTGCTCGGTCCACCGCCGGACTCGCAATGGCGTAGCAGGAATACTCCGCGACGGCCCGAGTCAACTGTTCGCCGCCTCTTGTGCGCACCTCAGGATTTGCATCGTTCAGCTGCGCGACCAGGCTCTGAAGCTGTTTGTCAGTCAGACAAGACGGAGCATCACCGCTCAAAGCCATCGCCCTGTTTACGACGATGCTCGTCACTGTCATCAACACAACCACACTCGGTCTCAGGCCTTGTCCACGAGCGCCTCGATGACAATCCATTGCGTTTTCTCCTGTAAGGTTCCTGGGCATTCGTGCGCGGCGCGGCCATCGACACGCTTTGCCGTGTCCTTGCCGCAGTATCTTCGGCCGCAGCGTTTTCGCCAAACTCCGGTCGCTTGACCTCTACCTGGGAGCAGCTTCGCGAACCGTGACCCGATAGCTGCCGGAGTTATCAGCCAGAGAGTTCCAGTGATCGTTGATGCGGAAGTAGAGCGTACCGCTGATGGGGGCGGTGAAATGTATTTCGCGACCGACCGCGATTTGGTGCAGCATCGATTCCTCGGCACCGGCGACCGCGGGCTCGCGATGGATGGCCGCCAGCAGTTGACCGATCGGATGCCCTTCCGAGTAAAGAATGCTGACGCCCTGCGGCTGGCTCATCCAAGGCTTGGGCGCGTTGGCCAATGTGACTTCGCCAGTAGCCGTCAGTTCGTATTCGACGCCCGCGCGGACTAGCACTCCGCTCGACTGCCAGCCTCGGTCGGCCGCGATGTCGAACGAGCGGCTTGCCCCGCTTCCCTCGAGCGGCTTGCCCGGCTGGAATTGGATGGCCGCTCGCGACAGATCGAAACCGTATTGCAGCTCGTGCGTGAAGAGCGACCACTCGGTTTTTAAGTCAGCGCCTCCTTCCGTGAGCAGAGCTTGCACCGCCGGCTCGAACTTGTCGCCAACAAGCTGACGTCCCAATTCGCGAAATCCCTTCGCATAGCGGGGATGCCCGTCGAGAAACGCACAGGCGGCCCACGACCAGGCGTAGGCGGGCGTCTGCAGGAATTCCTTGGGACCGATCTGTTCGACGCCTTCGAGCGATTTCCAGCGGTTTTGGGCAACCTCGCTGCGGATGAGTGAGATTCGGCCGTGGCCCCGAAAGTTTTCGAGTCGGTCGGGCATCACGCGAAAATGATAGTCGCCCGCATCGTCGATTTGGTGCGTTCCAAACAGTTCCGCCATGCCCTCGGCATACCACGCGGGGATCTCGACCTCGGGCAGTGCGTACATGAAGCAGTGCGTGAACTCGTGGAGCACAAGGTGACGCCGGAAGTAATCCGTGTCCTGCTCGTTCACCCAAAGTTGTTGGCCGCGATGACGTCCGTTCAAGAAGGTGGGGAGATCCGCCGGCAGCAAGCCTGCGTCGCGAAATCGCTTTTGCTCACCCATCAAGAAGCCCGTGACGGTGAATCCCAATCCGTCACGCGCCGGAGGAAGGGGGCCGAAATATTTGGTCAGAGCCTCGTAGAGCGCGTCGATACCTGGGCCAATCGACCGTACCCGCTGGAGGGGCACATCCGTGTAAAGCTTGAGCCGCTTCGATTCCGTCGCGACGATCCCTTGAGATCGCAGTCGGTCGTCGTCGAGCCGCGGCCGTCGATCGGGCAGGCGATAGTCGGGGCGTTCGGTCTGTGCCGCTAGCCGACCGACGACGAGGCAAATGGCAACGGCCACGACCAGCCGCATTCGCCTCGCACACACCCCAATCACTGCCACGGCATTAATCCGCTTCCATGAACGCATAGCAAATGATATGCGTCAGAACGAAAAATGAGTCTTCCAGCCGCCCCATATGCCGCGAGGGAACCAACAACGGCAGCTTGACGAGGTCGCGAAGTTTGCCCCCTTCGCCGGTCGTCAGGCCGACTGTGGTGCAGCCGATCGAATTGGCGTACTCGACGGCCCGCAGCACGTTGGGGCTGTTGCCGCTGCCGCTAATGGCGATCAACAGGTCGCCCGCCGTCGCGAAGTTCTTGAGCGGTTCGACGAACACGACCTCGTAGCTTTCGTCGTTCGCGTAGGCGCTGATGGTCGGCAGGCTGTCGGTGAGGCCGATCATCTTGAAGCGGGCCTTCTTCTTGAACGAGGCCCCCTTTACCATGTCGACGACCATCTGCGAGGCGATCGACGCGCTGCCGCCGTTTCCGCAGATATAGATGGTCTTATTGTCGTCGCGCACTTTGCGGACGGCGGTGATCGCTTCGCCAATCCGCTTGGTGTCCAGCTTTGGCAAAAGCGTGGCGAGATCGCTCAGGTAGTTGACTGCAAAACGTTCGTCGGACATCGAGTGCACTTCCTTTAAGTGTTTTGTTCCCGCCACATTTCGAGTCGTTCGAGTACTTGAGCTGGCCTTGCGGTGCCGGTCGTTGCCAATTGCTGAACGGTAATCGATGCGACCAGGCAACCGACGAGCGCGGCTTCCGGCAAAGTCGCGCCGGAAGCGAGCGCCAGCACCGCACCGGCCGTTGCGCTGTCCCCGGCACCCGTCGGATCGATTGGGCCAGTGAGTTTGACTCCGGGAATGGTAGTCACCTCGGGATCGCTCACCATCATCCCCTCCGCTCCGCGGGTGCAGCAAACGGGCGCTCCGATCGACGCCCGTAAATTTGGGATCGCGTCGCGCAGCTTAGGGAGTGACACCGTCTCACCCGGACGAGGATTCAGATGGCCGACCGCTTCGAACTGATTCGGCTTGATGATCACATTGCGGAATTCGCAAATGTGCGTACGGCTATCGGCCCAAAAGTGAACCTTGGGATGTTTGCGTGCAAGCTCGGCGATCGCGGCGCGGACCTTTCCGGTGATCACGCCACAGTCAGTTTGCTCGACTTGGTCGGCGATGATCAGGACATCGATCTGTGGCAGCAGCCCACCGAGTTCCGATAACAGCCGTTCTCCGACCGCGGCGGGCGTCGCGCTGCGATTCTTCGTGTCATAGCGCTCGTGCTCGCCGGCCAGGCTCGGATCATTGGCGTTGCGAGGTTTGAGATAAGTGGGCGTATGAAGAAAGGGAAAGGGGACGAGCGCAGCGATCGAGCAATGCTGGGCCTCCAACCCGCGGCGCAAGTCGTAGGCCTCCCCATCGTCGCCGGTCGCTCCGATCGCGTGCAGGTTTACAGCCCCCAG
>DASRXU010000433.1:0-1847 GCA_035687365.1 Planctomycetaceae bacterium
AGATCCGCGATCACGCACGAGGTGTCATTCAAGCGGCCCGACTGCAAGAAGTGCTCCGCGGACGAATAGGCCTGGACCGTGTACCCGTGTGACCTCAGAAACTTGCTGGTCGCCGCACGAACAGACGCGTCGTCGTCGACGGCGGAAATAATTGAAACCGTTGACAAGACCGATCTTTCTGACGCGGGGAGTCGGCGCCGGCCCGGCATAACCGCTGGTCCAAAAATGCGCTGCGAATCGAGATCTTTAAAATCATACTAAGGTTTGCGTGACCTCTCGGCTATTCTGATCCAATCGACCAATGACCTTCGCTCACTCTCCACATTGCGCACTTGGCTGCGCACTTGACGGATCTTCCACTTAACTCTCGGCAAACTCCAAGCTCGCCGGGTGTTTGTTTGCGCATCAGGAGCACTCGGATCGGCTCCGCTGGGTCATCTGGCCGGTCTCAGAAACCCCTGCGGCGATCGGAAACCAAGGGCCGCGATCCAGCTAATCATCCCCCAAACGAGCCGAGCACCGGATGGACCGAAACATCCGGACTAGGACAACGATCGTGCCGCCTTGAACGCGGTATCGCGGCGTTCTGGCGGAATGAAATCGCCGGGACTTCAGGCTAACAGAATTCGGATGGCGGCCGGAGCGTCATCGTCCAATGTTACGCTAAGCGTCAGGATACTTGGCGCGCCAGACATGATCTTGCACATTTCGACGCCCGCCGCCGCGGTAATCTTTTGCTGTCTCGCAACTGCCGGACTAGGTGAAATGACTTGTGCGTGGTGCCACCTGGCGTCTTCGTAGAGAGAAGCCGTTCGCTTCTTGAAAGCAAACCTTAGTATGATCCCTTAGCCGTCGGCTCTGTGATAGAAAAATTTGATCGAAGTGGCGTTGAGGGTGAACGAACAGCCCGCGAGCGGCGGCGAAGCGGCCGTTCGCACTGCTAGCCGGTCTGTCGCGTTGGGAAAAACCAGCTGGTTGCCAGCGAGTTTGCCTTGGGCAAAGTCCAATGTCGTTCGCGGCAGCGCTCCGGCCGGAGAGGAGGACGGTCAATTTGCTGGTCAATCAACGAAGCCAAGGCGGACCTTCGTGCTTCCTCGGACGCAGGGGGGCTGGGCGGGAGTTCAGTCGGGCCGCCCTTTGTTCAGGGGGAGCTCTCGTGACGCACGGGAGGCCATCCAAACAGATTGATGCGCTCCTTGAGACACCGGTCGTGCTCGTCGTCGATGACGATCCCTCACTGCGCGAGGCCCTAGGCCGCTTGTTTCGATCAGTCGACCTGAAGTCAAAATTGTTTCCCTCGGTGGCGGAATTGTTGCTGCACAAGTTTCCGGATGTGTCGTGCTGCCTCGTGCTCGACATCAGGCTGCCCGGAGTGAGCGGCCTCGACTTCCAGACCCAGCTGGCCAACTCAAATATTCATGTTCCTATCATCATGATGACGGGCCATGGAGACATTCCGATGTCCGTCAGAGCGATGAAAGGAGGAGCCGTCGATTTTTTGACGAAGCCGTTCCGCGATCAGGACATGCTCGATGCCGTCGCGCAGGCAATCGAACGGGACCGGAAGCGACGGGATAGCGAGAAGGCGCTTGCCGAACTACGCGAGCGTTCCGAGTCGCTCACGCCGCGCGTCGACACCCGGAAGAGGCACGCCGCCCTTGATCCGTAAGAAAACAGACGCTCACTTCGGGCCCAGATTTAGTTGGAGCCGCATCGATCAGATTTCGGCTCCCCATGCTGCCTTCGCCCTCCGGTTGGGGGCTCGGCCTTCGGGGCTACTCATTTTCGAGGCCACTTTTTAAGTTCACTGTTGTTACGGCCCGGTGACTCGTCGCCTCCCCACGGGA
>DASRXU010000434.1:0-5099 GCA_035687365.1 Planctomycetaceae bacterium
CTTCGACGGGACGGCCACCGTCATGCAGCCGTTGATCGAGCCTCTTTACCGGGGGCGATCGGCCATCGAATTGGTCGCCTTCCTGGCGACCTCGCACGAAACACCCGGCGAAGAGTTGGTGCGCGGTCACTGGCGCGAATATTTGAACCGCCAAACGCGGGGTCCGAAATCGGACGACATGTTCGACGCATTTTGGAAGAAGTCGCTGCACGATGGCATCGTCGACGGGACCGGCTTTCCACACCCCGAGATCACGTTCGACAGGAACTGGCAGCGGCATCTGGGAGCGGCGCCGGTGGTCTCGGCGACGAACGCGACGCCCAGTTCTGCCGACGACACGTTCGAACTGGCCTTCGCTCCCGATCCAACGATTTACGACGGCTCGTTCGCCAACAACGGATGGCTGCAGGAGCTACCCAAACCGAGCACGACGCTCACTTGGGACAATGCCGCGCTCATGAGCCCGAACACGGCGCGGCAGCTGGGCATCGGGTGGGGCGAATACGCGCACGGCGGCGAGCACGGCGGCTTCAAAATGCCGGTCGTCGAATTGAAAGTCGGCGACCGTACCGTGCAGGCGCCGACCTGGATTGTGCCGGGGCACGCTGATGGTTCGATCACCGTGCACTTCGGCTACGGCCGAGAGTTTGCCGGACGGGTCGGCGGGCAGCGGGATCAGCGCGTCGGCTTCAATGCGTACGCCTTGCGGACGTCGTCGCAGCCGTGGTTCGTGCCGAACGTGCGCATCACCAAAACCGATCGCACGCATCTGTTGGCCTGCACCCAAGAGCATCACTTGATGGAGAATCGCGATCTCGTGCGCTCGGCCAGTCTGAACGAATTTCGGCACAAGCCCGACTTCGCCGGCGAGCCCGAGAAGAAACGCGAAACCGAGGAAACCCGCCGCGCGCAGCCGCCGCTCGATTTCTATCCCGAGACCCCGGAGTCGAAAACGACGCCTAAATGGGGCATGGTGATCGACCTCACGACGTGCGTCGGCTGCAAGGCATGCGTCGTCGCCTGCCAGGCGGAAAACAACATTCCCGTCGTCGGCAAAGAGCAAGTCGCCGCCGGTCGCGAGATGCACTGGCTGCGCGTCGATCGCTACATCAGCGGTCCAGCCGATGAGCCGACGGAGTTTCACTTTCAGCCCGTCCCCTGCATGCACTGCGAGCGGGCCCCTTGTGAATATGTCTGCCCCGTCGAGGCCACCGTGCACAGTGCCGAGGGGCTCAACGACATGGTCTACAACCGATGCGTCGGCACCCGGTTCTGCTCGAACAACTGTTCTTATAAGGTGCGGCGTTTCAATTTCTTCCACTACGCCGACTTCGAGACACCTTCGCTTCGCCTCCAGTACAACCCCGACGTCACCGTGCGCTCGCGCGGCGTGATGGAGAAATGCTCGTACTGCGTGCAGCGGATTCGCCATGCGCAAATCGATGCGGACCGGGAGGAGCGCCCCATCGCGGATGGCGAAGTCGTCACCGCCTGCCAGGCCGCGTGTCCGGCCGGCGCGATCGCATTCGGCGACCTGAACGATTCGGCCGGGCAAGTGGCGAAGTGGCGCAGCTCGCCGTTGAACTACGCGTTGCTCGAGGAATTGGGAACGCGGCCGCGGACGACGTTTTTGGCGGCGGTCCGCAATCCGAACCCCGAATTGGCCGACGTAAAATTGGCCGACTCGGGATTGGCCAACCCCGAAGCCGAAAGGGTCTGAGATGGCGTCAGCGGCCAGCGTCAATCCGACGAACCTTGCGGGTCAATCCGCGGCGTCGGACGAGCTGCGCTACGTGCCGGTGGGACACACCTCCGCCTCCGTCACCGAAAAGATTTCCGAGCTGGTGCTCGGCAAGGGCACGCGGCAGTCGTGGTACGTGATGTTTGCCGCCGGCACATTTCTATTTGGGATCTTTTCGGCGGTCGTCGTTTACTTGCTCATGAAGGGCGTCGGGATCTGGGGCATTAACGTCCCGGTCGGCTGGTGCTTCGCGATCACGAGCTTCGTCTGGTGGATCGGCATCGGTCACGCCGGCACGTTGATTTCGGCCATCCTGGTGCTGTTACATCAGAAGTGGAGGACGTCGATCAACCGCATTGCGGAGGCGATGACGATCTTCGCCGTGATGTGCGCGGGGACGTTCCCGCTGCTGCATTTGGGGCGGCCCTGGTATTTCTTCTGGCTGTTGCCTTACCCGAACACGATGAAGTTATGGCCGCAGTTCCGCAGTGCCCTCGTGTGGGACGTGTTTGCCGTCAGCACGTACTTCACGGTCTCGCTGATGTTCTGGTACATGGGGATGATTCCCGATTTCGCCACGCTGCGCGATCGGGCCGTAAACCGGCGCTGGCAGATCGTCTACGGAATGCTGGCGATGGGCTGGCGGAACTCGGCCCGACACTGGCATCGTTACCAGATGGCCTACCTGCTGCTGGCGGGACTGGCGACGCCGCTCGTCATTTCAGTGCACTCGGTGGTCAGCTCGGACTTTGCCATTTCGCTGGAGCCGGGATGGCACGAGACGGTCTTTCCGCCGTATTTCGTCGCGGGGGCCCTGCTCTCCGGCTTCGCGATGGTGATCGCGCTCTCTGTCCCCATGCGCCATTACTTCGGCGTACAGGACTTCATCAGCGTGAGTCACCTCGAGGTGATGGCGAAGATCTTGCTCGCCACTTCGTTCTTCACCTCCTACGGCTACTTCAGCGAGCAGTTCATCACCTGGATTTCCGGCGAGACCTACGACAAGTACGTCTACTTGAACATTCTGATCGGCTTCAAACAGTACGCGGTGATTACGTGGATCACGCTGTTTTGCGTCTTCATTGCCCCGCAGTTGTTTTGGATCCCGCGATTCCGCCGCAATGAAAAAGTGCTCTTCTCTGTGTCGATCCTGGTGCTGGCCGGCATGTGGATGGAGCGCTACTTGTTGATCGCCACCAGTCTGAGCCGCGATTTTCTGCCCTCCTCGTGGGGCATCTTCCAGCCGACGATTTGGGACATCCTCACCTACGTCGGCTCGATCGGCTTGTTCGTCGTCACGTTTCTGTTGTTCTGCCGCTTCCTGCCCATGATTTCGATGTGCGAAATGCGGGGCCTGTTGCCGGGATCCCGCGGGCACGAGGAGGGGCGATGAAAACCGAACAAAAATTCTTCGGCCTGATGGCGGAATTCGAGACGGTCGACGCCCTGTTCGCCGCCACGCGCCGCGCGCGACAGGCCGGCTATCGGGAGATGGACGCCTACACGCCGTACGCGGTCGAGGGGCTCGCCGAGGAATTGGGCGAATCCAAATCGCGAATTCCGGTGGTTGTTCTGATCGGCGGACTCGTGGGAGCTGGTTCCGGATTCTTGATGCAGTACTGGTCGATGGCCGTCGACTACCCGTTCAACGCGGGCGGCCGTCCACTCAATAGCTGGCCCGCGTTCATCCCGGTGGCCTTCGAGATGATGATCCTGGTCGCGTCGATTTCGGCGTTCCTGAGCATGCTGTTCATGAACGACTTGCCGCGGCCCCACCACCCGCTGTTCAACGTCCCGCAGTTCGCCCGGGCCAGCCAGGACCGTTTTTTCCTCTGCATCGAGGCCACCGACCCGCAATTCGATCCCGAACGGACGTTGGAGTTCCTGTCCGGCGCCGCGTCGCACCTCGGGATTGTGGAAGTTCCGATGGATGTGGAACCGGCCGCGAAAGAAGCGGAGGCGTCCGAACGCAAACCAGTCGGCGTGATGTCATGAGCGTACGCGCAACCAGAACGCTCGGCTGTAGGAATCTTCGAGCCGCGACCGTGAGGGAGCGGGGTATCGAGCGCAGGTCGCCCGTCATACCCCGCTCCCTCACGGTCGCGGCTCTAATTCTGTCTCTTCTCGCGTTGACCGGCTGCCAGCAACAAATGGCCAGCCAGCCGAGTTATCGTCCGCTCGAAGCGTCCTCGTTCTTTGCCGACGGACAGGCGTCGCGGACGCTCGTCAAAGGGACCGTTGCTCGCGGTCACCTCGAGCTCGATTGGCACCTCTACACGGGTCGAATTCCGGGGAGCAACGACAAGGCCGAGGCGGCCCGCACTGACAATCCGTTGCCGGTTGGTCAGAACGTCGGGGCCAGCAAGATCGACTTCGACCGGGGCCGGTTCGTCGATACGTTCCCCGAACCCGTCACGTCCGAAACGATCAAGCACGGCTTCAACCGCTACACGATTTATTGCGCGGTTTGTCACGATCCGGCGGGAACGGGACGCGGCAAGATCGTCGAGCGAGGCTACATCCGGCCCCCGTCGTATCACATTCCCCGGCTACGGACAGCGCCCGTCGGCCGATTGTACGCGGTCGCGACCGAGGGCTACGGCGCGATGCCGTCGTATGAGGCTCAGATCTCGGCGCGCGACCGGTGGGCGATCGTCGCCTTCATCCGCGCGCTGCAGCTCAGCCAGCATTTTCCCGAAGGACAGCTTACGCCGGAGATGCGTAGCGAACTGGCCCAAGCGCGGGCTACCAAGGAGGGCCGGTGAGCACAGCTGATCGCTTGAACGACCTTCGCTGGGGCCGCTGGTCTCTGATCGCGGGTTGCATCGCGCTCGGGGTTTGCGTGGTGGGCGCGCTCTTGGGCGATCCGCAACAGTTTTTCCGCGCCTACTTTGCCGCCTACATGTTCGTGTTGGGGACGGCCTTGGGCGGCATGGCCATTTTGATGATTTACCATCTGACGGGGGGCGCCTGGGGCTTTTTGATCCGACGCGTGCTCGAAGCCCAGATGCGCACGCTGCCGCTGATGGCCGTGCTGTTCATCCCGATCGCCTTCGGGCTCGAGACGCTTTATCTCTGGGCGCAGCCCGAGACCGTGCGGATCGACGAGCACCTGCAGAGCCAGCAGTTCTACTTGAACAAGGAGTTTTACCTTGGCCGGGCCGTCATCTATTTCGCCATCTGGTTGTTCTTCGGCTGGATCCTGATGGTGAACTCCCGTCGCCAGGAGAAAACGGGGGACGAGCGTTTGCCGACGCGGTTCGAGCAGCTGGGCGAGATCGGCCTGGTGTTGTTCGGCACAACGATGCACTTCGCCGCATTCGACTGGCTCGAGACGCTGCAACCGAACTTCCACTCG
>DASRXU010000435.1:0-35282 GCA_035687365.1 Planctomycetaceae bacterium
GGTAGTAGGTCCAGAGGCTGATGTTGACCATCACCGCCGCAGTGAGCAGCACGGCCGCTCGAGGAAACTGTCGCCGCGCCCAGACGTAGACCCCGCCAATCATGACCACCGACAACACCCATTGCAGCACGGCAATCGCCAGAAACGGACGGCTGCTGAGCAGAAATGCCGGCGTGATCAGCGCGGGGTATCCGGGCGGCACGAGGCAGTGGAAATCCGAGAGAGAAGGGGCCGCGAGAAAGTCGCGCGCCGTCTTCATGTACAAGCAGCCGTCGACAGTCGGATAGAGCCAGGGACTGATCTGCACGGCCATTAGCAAGGCGAAGACCGCGAGCCAGAGCCGCGGCCGGCGATTGGTGGCTTCGATCCAGCTTTCGAGTCGCGAGAACTTCGTCGACACGCTTCCTCCCGCGTCCGTCTGAACTGCGCCTTGTTCATCTCTGAACGGCGCCGTGCTCATTCGCACTCTTGAATATCCTCCACGGCGGGCCCGCCACCCTCCCTGGATGCGCTGGGAAGCAAGTAGGGGGCGGAATATAGGGTAAATTTCGCGGATTGGTCAACGCGGCTTAGCGGAACGCTTGCTCAGCAGGAAGGTCACCGCAAATGTGTCTGTTTGGGCGGTTTGCGATTCGACCCAACCCGCGCGAATTGACGGCGCGTGAGCAGGGATTGGCCGACCGGCGATCTAAGAGGCGGCCGGTTCGTCGCGGATGCCGAGAATCTCCATCCGCCGATAAAGCCGCGGACGCGTCATGCCCAAAAGCTGCGCCGCACGACTCTTGTTGTGGCGAGACTCCGCCAGGGCCCGTTCGATTTGCTCGCGCTCGGTCTGGGCCAAGAGGGGTTCGAGTTCCGCGACGGGGGGACGCCAGGCCGGCCCGACCGATTGCGCGTCGAGGCCGGTTCGGAAGCGAAAGGGGAGATCCTTGACACGGATCAACGGCTCGTTGCACAGCGCGCGGGCTTCGCGGATCACGGCCAAGAGTTCGCCGACGTTGCCCGGCCAGTTGTATTCAGCGAACTTCTCCCACACGTCGTCGCCGAATCCGTTGAATTGACGGGCGTCGCCTCGATTGAGTTCCTCGAGCAGGTATTGGGCGAGGAAGCGCAGATCGTCCATGCGATAGCGCAGCGGGGGTATGGCGATGCACAAAGGGGTGAGGAGGTGAAAGAAATCCTGCCGCAACTTTTCGTCGTCGGCCAGGCTGTTGGGGTCTAAGGTGGTTGCGGCCATCAGCCGCAAATCGCGGGCGTGGCCGCTCTCTTTGCGAAAAGCGTCAGCCACGATCTTTTGTCCGTCACGCGGCAACGACTCGACATGGGACAAATAGAGAGTCCCCGGCTGCAGCGCGGCCGAAGGGAACGTGTCCTCGGGGGACGGGAAGAGGAGCCGCTTCAGGGTCTGCCCCAGTTCCAAGGGGAACAAGCTCTGGCAATCGAGCGGGATAAAAGCGCGCGTCCGCGATTCACTTTCGTAATGAATGGTGCGGGCCAGATGCTCCTTCCCGCAGCCCTGTTCGCCCCAAATCAAGACGGGCGAACCTGTCGAGCGGGCAATCGTCATTTGTTCAGCCACGCGGAGCATCGTGTCGCTGTGGCAAACGAGAGACTTGGTCGCAAACCGCCGGCTTAGGAACAGTCTGAGGGCGGCGAGTTGCGCGTGGAGGTCCTGGGCCGGCTCGATTGGGGCGACGCAATCCGCCACTTCAGCGCCGCCAATCACGCCTAACACGCTGGCGAGGGCACCGTCCTCATCCAGCAAGGGGATCAAGTTGAGTGAGTGCGGCTCACGATCCCCCTCTTTGCGGACCAGTTGCGTCGTGAGGCTGGCGACGCGCCCTTCGAAGGCGGCGGCCGGCGGGCAAAGAGAGGCCGCCAGCGATTCAGGGCTGTTCTCCTGCAGGTCGGTCACGAATTCGCAGCGCACGCCGAGGACTTCATCCGCCGAAAAGCCGGTTAGCGTTTGGCAGCCTGCATTGAAGAACGAGATGCGGCGATCAGGCGAGACCATGTAAACCGGCGTTGTCGCTCGCCCAATCAAATGGTCTGGACGCAACCCTTTCCGCGATCGACGCCTCATGTCTGTATTATGGCGTGCCGCCCCCCGCGGCAACAAAACATCCTGTACTGACAAAACGGCAAGTTCTGCAAGAACCGGCGGGTCAAGGTGACGCCGAAGAAACGGCCTGGGGAGCTCCCGCCGCGGGACCGGTGAGCGGTATCGCCGGTCCGGCAACAGGCGTCGCTGCGGTCGGAGCGGCCGTTGTCTTCGTGGCTGGCGGCGGAGTTGTTGCTGGGGCAGGCGCCGGTGTAACCGGGGCGGCCTTGTTGGGATCGGGCGCAACCGTCGTCGTCTTGGCCACATTGGTGCCGGCGGGCGGCGCGGTGACCGCCGCCGGGGTGCTCGCGGCAGGTGCGGCGGCAGTCGGAGTCGCGGCAGTGGGAGTTGCTCCCGCCGCGGGCGTGACGGCGGCAACCGCCGGCTTCGCGGGCGGTGGATTGTCGGCTAACGACTTAGTCGGATCGGCGAACCGGCGCTCGACAAAGTAATCCGCCTTCGGCGGCTCGTCGTCCTCCATCGATCCAAAGAGCGGCGGATCGGTCTGCTGTTGCTTCTTCGTCCCGTAGATGTTGCCTTTGTGGAACGGCCCGGCGCCAAAGAACCAACGGTCGGCCACCAACGATCGAGACTCGCTCAGACCCGATTGCCAGATCGGATCGCGGGTTCGCCGGTTGTAAGCAAACAGCGCGATCTTGGCGGCCGCCATCTGATCGTCTTTCTTCCCGAACGACAGTTCGGGCATTGACGGCAGCGCGGCAGCCGCCTGAGGCGACGTCGGAACGACCGAGGCGGCAATGCTCACAAAGTTGTTCGCCGGCACGCCGTAGATGACTTCATTGCCGTCGGCCCCCAGGGCACCGATTCGCATTTCGACAACAAAGTCGGCCTCGTCCGCTTTCTCCTGCAACAAGCATCCGTCGCACATCATCTTTTGCCGGACGGAGCTGATCATGTATTCGGACGTGACGAATCCGACGCCGGGAATCGTCTTGTTGATGTATTGCGTGTCGAGAAAGCACTTCTTGCCCATCAGAATCCGGAAGTCGATTTGCGAAACCGTCCGGTCGACCGCGTCTCCCGCGATCAGTTGATCCGTGGCTTTTTGCGAAACAATTCGACCGCACCCCAATACCGTCAGCGATGCGGCCGCAACGATTCCCAACCAGGGAAGCGGGCGGAACCGGCCCTGATTCGAAGTTCCGATGGTCGGCGGCGCACTCGGAAGCGACGTCAGACTTGGCATCATGCTTCTCGCATCTCGTCCGTTGGGGACAACCATGGATGGGGGACGCGCGATCGGCCCGTGCTGAAGACGGCGCGATCAAAAACGCATCCCGAGGGGGAACGATCACTAGGGTTTGGTCAAAGGAATTTGACGCGCGAGGTTGGAATCGAAACAGAGTGGGGAGAGGTGAGGACGCGAAGTATAGCCGTTCGTTGATCCTTGCCAACAACAGCTCGGCGCGCATTTTCTGCAAATTGCCCAAAATCTTACTTTTTACGAATGTTTAATCTCGGTTGCACAGTGGGGCATCAAAATGCGATCTCTAGGAGAGACGGGCGTTTCACTCTTCTTCGGTTTCGGCGGTACGGCCTCGGTGGCGCTTCTTGATGGGTTGCGCCGCCTTCTCGGCCGTCAGCGCCGTATCGTCCGCCTTGCGGAACGTGACCCGGGCCGCCAACTGCATCTCGCGAGTTGGTAGGAATCCTAAGGCCAACAGCAGCAGGGCGAGGGCGGCCCCCAGCTTGAGCCCGCCCGCGCGACGTTCGCCCCAGAGGGAGACTTGAACGTCGTCCTCTGCGATTGGCTTAGGCGACAACAAGATCCGCCCGGCCAGGCTCAAACACGCCGCGGCCACAGTGATCATCGCGGCAACCATCACCAGGGCGAACATCAAGTAGCCCGTGTTCTGATGGGGCAGAAAGTCATTCTCGGAAGGGAAGCTGACCGAGAGGACCGAACGCAGTATGCCAACTCGCGCCCAAAAACTTGGCAGCGGTGGAATGCCCGCTAGAGTCAACAGTAACAGGACGGTCGCGGCTGCGATCAACCGATCGCCCCTCAGGCGACGCGCGAATTCTTCGAGAGGGTCGAGCCACCCGACCGATCGTTCCAGACCACCTAAGATGGCCGCCAAACCCAAAATGGCGAGGGAGTCGGCACCGAACAAGAACCAGGCGGATCCCGAACCGCCGGGAATCTGCTGGTCAATCCACCGCACGGCATCCGGCCTCGCGGCCTCCGAACAGGCGGCGGCGAGCGCCAGCAAAATCACTCCGGCCTCGACCATCACGACCAGCGCGATCAATCTGCGCAGCGACGTTTGCCAATAGGCCAACGAGCCGCCGATCAACAGCGTCACCAGGGCCATTGCGGTGAGCGCTGTCTGAGCCGTCGACAGATACCGCGACATCCCCTCGACAAAGACCCGAATCATGGCGACGAGCACGGCGCAGCGCGGCAACACGGCCATGGCTCCGACGTTCCAAGGGGCCGCTCCTTCAAAGATTTCTGCCGCAGCGAGCTGAAACGGGGCCGCCAACAGCGGTATTCCAAACCCGGCCAAGAGCAGCACGGCCCCCACTTCGCCGGCCAGCGGCAAAGCCCGCCCGCCTCGCGCGGCTAAATGGCCGCTTGCCGTTCCTCCGTGAATCGGCAGCGCACGCAGCTCGGCAAAGTTGTTGGTCCCGGCTAGCGCGCTCACGAGCAGCGCGCCCGCGACCAGACAAACTGAGGCGAACAAGTTGAGAACCAGAGCTTGCACGGCGGCAGCCCGTTCTTCAGCGGTCTCGGCCTCCCAGAATTGACCTGCTGAAAGGGCTAGCGCCGAAACGGGCACTCCGATGATCACCAGCAAAAAGTTATTGGCGACGCAGGTCAGGAGCACGCCGGCGAGCGAGAGCAGAACCGCGGCAAGGCGGCCGTTCGAGCGGGGCGGTCCCAGCGAACTCACGGCGGCGCACGTCGCCCCCAATAACAGGGCCATCCAGACGGTCCCGCGTGCGAGGGGATCGACTGTCACGGCAGCTACGTCGGCTCGAGCAGCCCTTTCAGGTACGGGATCATCCTTGGCCACGGCCCAGGTGGCCGCCGCTCCGAGCAGTCCCAGCCAACACAACGCGACGCCGAACGGCCTGCGACGGAAGAATCGCTCAGCGAGCAGGATCGCCCCGGCGGCGATCGCCACAATCAGGGAGGGCAGAACTGCGAGGACATTCACGAGCAGCGGTCCAATCTCGGAAAGACAATACTAAGGATGGGGAACTAAGGATGGGGAGGCCCCATCAGGGCGAAGTGCAAGGCGGTCGAGATCATTTGCGGCCAAATTCCGAGCGCGACCAAGCTCGCCAAGAGCGGCCCCACAATCAGCAGCTCTCTCGCGCCAAAGTCGATCGAGCCGCTCTTGCCTTCGTTGACGAGCGACCATTCTCGGGGCGCGGGGTCATTCGCGCTGCTCGGTGCTGAGTTCGACACGTCTCGATCGAGCAGCACATCACCCTCGCCCGGCAGCGGCAATCGCAAGCTGCCGAAGACCAGGTGTTGCAGCATCGAGAAGAGTGCCCAGGCACCGATCAGGCACGCGCCGATCGCGAGAAAAGCGAGCGTCCACTCTCCACCAAACACCGCGCCGAGCGTGGCGAATAACCCGGGGAAGCCAAACAGCCCCGGCATCCCCACGAAGGACAATGTGGCGATCAACAAGACTGCCGCCAGATTGGGCAGTTTGTGCGCAATCCCGCCGACGTTCGTCAGCCCTTCGGCCCCGTAGCGCTGTTCGAGGAAACTGAGCGCGTAGAGAATCAGCACTCCCGCTACGCCACTGGCCAGCGACAGCATCAACGGTCCGCCCGCGTTCTCGGGACGCAACGAAAAGAATCCGGCAACGGCGAGCGATCCTTGGAGGAGGCCGATGCAGGCGATCATCCTTTTCAAGTTCGCCTGACCGTAAGTCAGCAAGCCTTGGAGGAACGCGCCGAGGATTGCCAAGCCGACAATCAGGTCTGCGATGCCGCCTAAGTCGCCGCACAGGGGACCAATAAACCGCGCCAATAGATAAAGACCGACGCGCAAGCCCGGTCCCACGAGCGCGACCGCTACGCACAAAGGACCCTCGGCCAACACGGCGGCAAACCAAGCGTGGAAGGGGACCAGCGGCGCCTTGAGGGCGGCGCCGATCAAGAGAATGGTCAACAACGAACGCTGAGCGTGCTTCCAGTATTCCTGTGCGGAGATTTCGTCAGTCGTGATTCTTGGGAATTCGCGAACGATCTCGCTCAGAGAATACGTCAGCCGCGGCAGCGCATTGGGCTCAGCGACAGAGACGCGGGCCGACGCGATCACCACACCCATCAGTCCGACTAAGATCGCCACATCGGCCGCCAGGTTCATCAACAGCATCTTCTTGGCGAGCCCTTCGTTGGCCTGCTCGCTCCAGCCGGCCGTCAGGAAGTAGAGCAGCACGGAGCTGACTTCCAGCGAAGCGCACAACCAGATCGCGTTGTCGCACGCGAAAATGCCGAGATACGACGCCTCCAAGAGCAACAGCAATCCGTAGAGCAGCGCGGGCCGCCGGGAATCCGAACGGCGAGCTACGGAAATCACCGGCAGCCAGGCGGCCGCTGTTAACAAGCAGAAGCTCGCGCTGCAGCCATTCGCCCCGACTGAAAGCTTGGCCGGTAAAAATCGGCCGCCGAGCGACAGGCAGATCACGGCCAACAGCGTGCCGACGCTAAAGACGAGGGCAATCGTGCGATAGGCAGCAGTCGCCCGTTCGCTCTCTGCCATATTGATGGAGTCACTGGGCGTCGAGGCGCCCGGGCGCAGCGCGGCGATCGCAATCACCAGCGCGCCCACGGCGGGAATCGCCAAGATGACGAGAAAAACATCACTCACAGCGAACCGCCGCTCACAACAGACCTCATCCCCGCGATCGGACCACTAATGCAGCCAGACCATTAACACGGACAGCACCAGCGTTCCGAGCATCGCGGAAAACAAGTAGAAGAACACGCCCCGCTGTTGCAGGGGAGCAAAAAAGGCGGCCGCGGACTCAAACAGGCTGGCCGGGCTGCCGCTGGCCAGCGTATCGATGATTCCCCAATCGACGAAGCGGGCCAAACCGGCCACGCCACGCAACGGCACCAGCACGAACAGAAACAGAAAGGCATCGAAATAGAAACCGCTCTTGCCCAACCGCATCAACAGGTCGTTCACCGCTTCGCCGGGGAAGACTTTCCATTCGGCCCGTGCGGATCGAGCGCCAGCGATCAGTCCACCGAGTCCAGGAATCAATCCGAGCGCGGCATACGCCAGCGTGCTGCCTGTTGGACCTGCCGGAAGATCACGGAAGTTCAACATGCCCGCAACCAAGCCTGCGGCCACCGCGACGCCCGCGAGGACCATCAATCGTCCCGATGAGGAGTCGGCCCGTGTGGGCGATTCGACGATCGAGCCCGCCGACGATGTCTCAAATGGATTCGTCTGCGGGATCTCGACGCCACGTCCGAATAAACCCAGGGCGCGCACCACAGAAGCTGCCGCCAAATACTGTCCACACGCGGCAAGCAATACGGCCAGTAAGAGAGGCGGCGTGTCCCGACCCGGTCCGTTGAACAGTGATTCCAGCGCGGACCCCAGCAACCAGGCTTGGCCGCAGATTCCCGAGAACAGGATGCCGATCGCCACCGCCGTCCATCGGTAGGCCGCCGTGTTGGCGCGAGAGCCACCGGCCAGCAGGACGGCCGTCGCGCAGGGCACGAAGACCAAGATCATTCCGAGCACAATCGTCGGGCTGAGAGTGCCTCCCGTCGACAACCCCAAGAGGGCGGTTCCCAAGACGCTCGCGCAAGCGAAACCGGCGGCGCGGCGAAAGTTGACGTCGGCAACGGCGCAAACGCCCAGACAGAACGCGCTACTTCCGCCCACGAAAGCGGCCAAGGGCAAGATTGCCGCCGCCGAATTCAGCAGCGGAAAGCAGCGGACCAAGAGCATCGCACCGCAGGGCAAGAGGGTAATCGCTTGAATCAACGCGGCGAGAGGAGCGCGCCGTCCCGCCAAGTCTCCGATCCAACCTAGAAAGGGGATCAGCCCGCAACGCGCAACGGCCGATCCCAGAATGCACAATCCGATCAGGACGACGAGCCCCGCGCGCTGTTCAGCCGCCCGAGCCCAAACCTCAGGCCGCCCGAAGAGAATGCGGAAATCGAGCGTTCCAAAGACAGCGGCCAGGATGAACACCGCGCACAACAAAAACGCGTCAGCCACGCTCAGCACAAGCGCAAGTTTTCTGGCGGCAACCGTTTGCTGGGCGTTCTTGGCCGACAGAGACGAGAGGACATATGCGCCCGCCGTCCCGATCTCCCAAAACACAAATAGCTCAGCCAGATTGGTCGACGCGGTGAGCCCGATGGACGCGAACAAGAGCAACGACGCCCCCAGCGGGAGCCAGCGCGGGTCCGACGCTTCGCTCTCTTGCGACCTTCCGACGGTGAAGAGCCAAGCGGTGGAAAGCGCGAGTACGGCCGCCAAGCCGGCGGTCAGAGCGTCGAACCGCACGCCGAAGTTGACGCGCAACAGATCGCTCGGCCCGTTAATGAACCAGCGTCCCAGGCTAAGCGGCGATTCATTCGAAACCTGGGCGCCGAAATAGCGAATCAAAAGGCCCAGCGCACAGCACGCGGAAGCCACAGCACCAAGCTGAGCGAGCCGCTGGGCTAGTCGAATTCGCGGCCGCTCGGAAAGGCCGGTAGCGGCGATGGCGCCGGCGGCAATCAGCGGCGATAAGACCGTTCCGAAGACGAGAGCCGCGTGCAGAATATCCATTCGGCCTTCATGCCGGCTTAAAAAAGGTGAAGCGGATAGGATAACGTGAGCCCAGAAGGCCGGACAGCGGCCGACCGAACGATACGGCCCGGAGAGCCATCCACGCGTTCCAAGAAATCGGAGCTGCTCGTTGTCGCAAAGCGCCGTGGACCCAAGTCAGCTGCTGAAAGATCTCATCGCGCTGCCCAGCGTGAATCCGATGGGGCGGGCGATTTTTGGTCCGGAATTTTTCGAGGGAAGGATGACCGGATATCTGCTCGGCTTCTTCCAGCGCCTGGGCGTGCCGGTTGAGCAAATCGATGTGTTTCCGGCTACGGAGTCCCGCTCGAGTCGGGCCAATGTGATCGCCCGCTTTGACAATCCGGGCAGCCCGGTGACCGTGCTCTTCGACGCGCATCAAGACACCGTGCCGATCGACGGCATGACGATCGCACCGTTTGATCCCGTCGAACGTGATGGCCGAATCTACGGTCGCGGTTCGTGCGACGTGAAGGGCGGATTGGCCGCCATGTTGTCCGCCTTCGCCCGACTGGTCGAAACCCGGCCGCCGCGAGCCGCCAATGTTGTAATGTCGTGCACTTGCGACGAAGAATCGGGCGCGCGGGGCATCCACGACTTGATCAAGCTTTGGAGCAATCCCGCGCGGCGAGGAACCCTGGCCCCCCGCGCGCCCGACCTGGCTCTGATCGCCGAGCCGACCGAGCTGGACGTCGTCGTCGCGCACAAAGGCGCCACGCGTTGGAAGATTCGCACCCGCGGCCGAGCCTGCCACAGCTCCGATCCGTCGCAAGGTGTAAACGCCATTTACCGCATGGCCCGCGTCGTCGAGTGCCTGGAAGAATTCGCCGCCAAGCTTCCGACGCAAATCCCGCCGCACGCTCTATGCGGCTCGGCCACGCTGAGCGTCGGTCGCATCGAAGGTGGCTTGAGCGTCAACACGGTCCCCGACGAATGCACGATCGAAATCGACCGGCGTGTGATTCCCCGTGAAGATACCTCGGGCGTGATGGACCGAGTCGCCGAATTTCTCCGCGAGCGGCTCGACTTCGACTTCGAGATGCTGCCGCCCTGGATGCGTGCTCCGGCCCTGCCCGACGACGTGAACCTGCCCTGGGCCGACCGACTGCTTGCCTCCGTGCGTGCCGTCACCGGTCGCGGCGAAAAAATCGGCGTCCAATTCGGCACCCACGCCTCCCGCACGGCCTCAGCCGGCGTGCCGTCAATCGTCTTCGGCCCCGGCTCGATCGCGCAAGCCCACACGAAAGACGAATGGATCGAGGTCAAGCAACTCGCGCAGGCAGCCGAGGTCTACTATCGCTTCGCCGCCGAGTTGGGCTGACGTCTTGGCAGGGACGGGATCGAAGCGGGGGTTAGCGCGTCGCGATGGAAGTCGGCTACCGCTTGGCGTCATCTGGGCAAAATTTGCTTGGCCCGTTCGCCATTCCCGGTGGCTGGAGCCGGGGCTTGATCCTTCGTGCGCTCGACCTTCTTTACAAGTCTGATGTTCTCGCGCACCTCGCCCGGGTCCAAGGTGACGTCGCGAGAAGAGTAGATCTGAAACTTGTCCGACTGCTTCGAGAATGCTTCGCCCCGGACACTTGCCGGTGTTCCTGCGTAGATGCGCACGGGTACTCCGGCCGGCACCGAGTCGAACCTGAAATATCCCCGCTCGTCACTCGTGGTGGACTGGACCACGATCTGCCACATTTGGAAGTCGAGGCCGGCGAAAACCAGCTGAACGCCCTGGCTCGCGAGCCTTTTACCGTTGGTATTGACGATCACGCCGCTCAAACTTCCCAGGGGCGTCAGGTCCAACTCGGCGGTTGCTGCCGCAGCGGCGACTGAACGGGCCGCGCTCAGAAGATTTTTGGGATCCACGGCAAAGAGATAAACATCGGGTGCGTCGATACTCAACGTGAAGCGGCCGTCGGGAGCAACGATGGCTTCGCTGGTGATCTGGGGCCAGACCGGGTTCCACCCCCGGACGATCGTCGCCGGCCCCGCCTTGTGGGGTCGATGCTCGTAGACTAGTTGACCTGAGATGGTGCGTTTGTCGACCCACGGCCGATAAAATTCGACCGTGGTCGGATCATCCGATGTCACTTTAATCGTTCGCGGTTCCCTCCAGTTGCCCGTTGCCAAAAACACTTCTTGCTTTCCTTTGCCGACGCCGAACTGCGCTCGGCCGGTCTTGTCGGTGTAGAGTCCCCTTTGCGGTCCGCCATCTCCCATTTGTCGTTCACCCCGAGCGTCGAGCCAAAAGAATTGGTCGCCACTTTGCACGTTGACCCAAGCGCCCTCGACCGGTTCATGCTTGGGGCCGCGCGTGACCCGGACGGAGAGCGGTATCGCGGGGTAGGCGACGAAATCTAGCGATTTCGGGGCCGCGTCTTCCTTCGTCAGGAGGACGCCCGTCCAACTGTCGCTGGCCCATTTGTCGTCGACTAGACACAGCGAGTAGGCATGATCGGCGGCTACATACAGCGTGAAGGTTCCGTCCCGCCGGACGTGGGCTGACGGATTGTGTCCCGTGCTGGCGGAAGAGCCGATGCCCGTGCCCGTAATGAGTAGACCTTCTGGACTTGTTCCGTCTGGCATCGAGAGGCGCCCGTCGATCGGATGC
This sequence comes from Planctomycetaceae bacterium, assembly GCA_035687365.1. Classification (GTDB taxonomy): domain Bacteria; phylum Planctomycetota; class Planctomycetia; order Planctomycetales; family Planctomycetaceae; genus DASPSM01. The sequence goes on from DASRXU010000435.1 coordinate 11,512, forward strand.
AGCCGGCGGACTTTGACGGTCGTCAGTCCGCTGGCAGTCTGCGAGCGATCCACGGTGTCGAGTTTCCAACGATCATCCAAGATTTCAACGCCGACAGATTTGGCGTCGCGCGGCACCCATCCCACGAGCGCCTCGCCGCGCGAATCGGTGTGCAGATGCGTGACTTCGAAAGCGTCCGTTGGAAGCCAGCCCCTTTTTTCGGTCGCCACGCTTGCGACGCCGATCGCCGCCAAGCGGACGGCCTGCCCGTTTCCATCAACAAGGCGGATGGTGTGTGGCTGAGCGGGCGCCAGCGGAAGATCGAGCACCATGCCCGGCTGAGCCGGAACGCTGCGGGCGCCGAACCAATGTCCTCCCACGCCCCGCTTGGGATCCAAAACCACAATGCCGCTGATCTTGCCGTCCGGCGCGAGTTGCAGCTGCGCTTTGCCGTCGCGATCCGTGAGTGCCGCAATGTGATAGGTGTGATCGCTGAAATCCGTAGCGATCACTTGCGCCCCTGCGGCAGGCCTGTTCTCGAAAGTGACGCGGACAGTCAGAGTTTTGTTCGACGCCTTGCTCGGCTCGTCTTTGGGCGGCCCGACTTTAGGCGGTGCGGCCTGCGCAAAATGCCCCCCGAACCAAAGCAAAGTCGCACTGGCCGCCAGGACTTTCAGGCACCGACGCATCGACAGTCGTCGGTGCTCCGACTTGCTCGCTAAGTTTAGACGCCTCGCAGCCATTTGAGCCTCCCGTGGGGCTTCGTGCCGGTTAGCCCCACGACAACTCTTTCAACGATCTTCTCTGTTCGCTTACTCGTTTCCAAACCTTCGGTTGGAACAGGTCGGCGACGCCTTAGGCCCGCAGAGCTTCGACGACTCGCGTTCCCATCTCTTCCGTGCCAATGCTCGCACCGCCGGCGGCGATGTCTTTCGTGCGATGGCCCTGATCAAGCACCGTGTTGACCGCTGCTTCGATTGTCGCGGCTTCTTTTTCCAGGCCGAGCGAGTGCCGCAGCAGCATGGCGGATGCGAGGATCGTCGCCAGCGGGTTGGCGATGCCTTTGCCGGCGATGTCGGGGGCCGAGCCGTGGATGGGTTCGTAGAGACCTGGGCCGCCTGAGCCGAGCGAAGCTGACGGCAAGAGGCCGAGCGAGCCTGGGAGCATCGAGCCTTCGTCGGTGAGGATGTCGCCGAACATGTTTTCCGTCACCACCACGTCGAAATCGCGCGGCCGGGAGATCAAGTGCATGGCCATTGCGTCAACAAGCACGACGTCGTATTTGATCTCCGGAAATTCCGTGCTCATCACGCGGGCGGCCACCTCCCGCCACAAGCGCGACACTTCGAGCACGTTGGCTTTGTCGACGGACGTGACTTTCTTGCGTCGCGCGCGGGCTAGTTGTCCGGCCAACCGCACGACTCGCTCGATCTCTTCGGTGGAATAAATCATCGTGTTCCAGGCCTGCTCGCCGCTCGGATGCGTTCGCCGCACGGCTTCGCCGAAGTACAAACCGCCGGTCAATTCGCGGATGAAGAGAATGTCGACTCCTTCGACGATGTTCCGCTTGAGCGGCGACGCGTCGACGAGTTGCCGATGGGCAGTGATCGGCCGCAAGTTGGCGAACAGTCCCAGCTCTTTGCGAATCCGCAACAGGCCCGCCTCGGGTCGCGTCTTCGCTCGCGGATCGTCCCATTTCGGACCGCCGACGGCCCCCAGCAAAATCGCCTGCGCCGAACGGCACTCCGCGAGCGTCCGTTCAGGCAGCGGATCGCCGAACTCATCGATCGCGCAGCCGCCGATGGGGCAGGTCACGAAGTGGAAACTGTGATGCAATCGCTCGGCTACGGTGCGCAGCACGCGCTCAGCCTGAGCCACAACCTCGGGGCCGATTCCATCGCCGGGGAGCAGAACAATCTTGGCGTCCATCTGGTTGGTTTCTTATGTCAGTTTGGAAGGTCGAACCGTCAGCTTATGCTGCGTCGCCGTTGGCATCCATCCTCGAACAGTCAATTGCCAATCGGCTGACAGCTGACGCGTGCGACCCGCGGGCACTATACTTGCCTTTTCGCAGTCCGGTTCGGGCGAGCCGGGCTGCGGGACATGGAAAGGCAACGCAGTCGATGGCGTCGAAATGGGAATCTGAGCTGAGAGTTGCGCTGGATGCCGTGCGGGCGGCGTCGCGGATTTGCCGCGATGTGCAGTCCAAAATCGCGGCCGACGTGTTTGAAAAGGAAGATCGCAGCCCCGTCACCGTGGCCGACTTCGCCAGCCAGGCGGCCATTTGTCGGCTGATCAGCGACGCTTTCCAAAACGATCTGATCATCGGGGAGGAAGAATCGGGAGCGCTCCGCTGCTCGGAAAACGGCCCGTTTCTCGATCGCGTACTCGAGGAACTGCGCGCGATCGGCGTCGAGGCCAGCGGCGAACAGGCCTGCGATTGGATCGATCGCGGCTGCGAAAAGAAATATGCCCCGCGGTTCTGGACGCTCGATCCGATCGACGGCACCAAGGGATTTCTGCGGCAGGAGCAATACGCCGTCTCGCTCGCGTTGCTGATCGATGGACGCATCGAAGTCGCACTCCTCGGATGCCCCAACCTCACCGTCGACGCTTCAGGTGTTACCCTCTCCCATTCCGATGGGAGAGGGCAGGCTGAGGGCTGCTCTTCTTACACCCCCGGCGCGGTCTTCTACGCGGTGCGCGGCGGGGGGAGCTGGGTCGTGCCGCTCGATGATCCGACCGCCGCTCCGACGGCCGTTCATTGCAGCCACCTGGCCGATCCAGTCGAAGCCCGCTTCTGCGAGTCCGTCGAAACGAGCCACACGTCGACCAGCTTGTCGTCGCGAGTGGCTCAAGCGCTCGGCATGCATCGCGAGCCGCTACGAATGGACAGCCAGGCGAAGTACGCGATCGTCGCCGGGGGCGAGGCCGAAATCTACATGCGGTTGCCCGCCAAGTACGGCTACAAGGAGAAGATCTGGGACCATGCGGGGGGCGTGCTCGTCGTCGAAGAGGCCGGCGGGCTCGTGTCCGACGTCGAGGGACGACCCCTCGAATTCCATCACGGCTACGAACTGTTGAACAATCGGGGCATCATCGCCGCCAACCGCGAGCTGCATCCGAAAGTCATCGCCGCCCTCGACGAAATCTACAAAACGTTCCCCGCCCCTCAAGGCCCGCTGCCCGCGCCGGGCTGGACGCCAAGCTGAACACCAGCTGAACCCTCATTTTGCCGTAAATCGGCGTATAGAAATGAGGGATCGCCTCACCCGGCGAGTCGGCCAGCCGTCCGCGCATGGACCTGCTGGCTCCCAGCGACGCGAAATGTTTAGAATCGATGAACCTTCCGACTTGGAGGCCGAAGTTCTCGCCGAGCGTTTGGACGCGTCGCTCGTTCAGGCTCAGCAGTGATTTCGTTCGCACAGATCTCCGCACCCTCCGACATACTCCACCCCGGGGAATGACTCACATGCGTTTCACTCGTCTTGCCGCTCGATGGATTTTGCTCTCTGCCTCGGGACTTTCGCTGATCCTCGCCGCGACAGTGCGCGTGCCGGCCGACACGCGCGTCGAGAGCCAGTCGCACCTGCTGAAAGACATCAAATATCTCGCCTCCGATGAGCTCGAGGGACGCGGCATCGGCACCGACGGCCTCAACAAGGCGGCCGACTACATTCGCGACCAGTTCAAAGAAGCCGGCCTCGACGTCACCCGCGTCAAAGGTGGAGCCTTCCAATTCTTCAAGATGACCACCAAGGCCATCCTCGGCTCGCCGAACTCGGTCAAGTTCGTCGGACCCGACGGCAAGGTCATCGAGCTGAAACAAGACGTCGACTTTGTGCCGTGCTCGTTCGGCGGTGGCGGAAAGTTCAGCGGTGACGTCGTCTTCGCCGGCTACGGTCTCGACGATGCCCAACCCGAGTATCGCGACTTCAAGGGCATCGACGTGAAGGGCAAAGTCGTCATCGTCATGCGCCGCAATCCGCGGCAAGAGGAAGATACCGACGCGTCTGCAAACGGACCCGGACCTGGTCGTCGTCCCGGACGTCGCGGTGCCGGTCGCTTCGGCGACCTCCGTTCGAAGCTCAGCAACGCGATCGCCGCCGGCGCCAGTGCCATCCTGTTCGTGAACGATCCGTTCAGCGTGCGCAAGGCCGCCAAGGATAGCGAATCTCGCCTCCGCCGCGCCAATAACCACGTCATCGAAGCGGCCGAAGCTCTCGACGCCGCCGAAGCGAAGGCCGCGACTGACGCCAAAGCGCAGGCGGCGGCCGGAGCTGGGAAAACCGGCCCCACTCCGCCCGCCGTCGCCGAAGCTCTCAAAGATCTTCGCGAAGAAGTCACCAAGCTCAAAAAGGCCAAAGCCGAAGTCAAAAAGCCCGAGAACGACGCCTTCATGAAGTTTGGCTACGGCGGCACCGGCAGCGACAACAGCATCCCCGTCGTGCAGCTGAGCATCGAAGCTGCTGACCGCCTGCTCAAGCCGACGCTCGGCAAAACGCTCAACGAACTCGAGTCGGCCATCGATCAGGACATGAAGCCGCAAAGTGCGCTGGTCAAAGGTTGGAAGGTCGATGGCCTCACCACCATCGACCGCTCGCCGACCGAGGTCAAAAACGTCATCGGCGTGCTGGAAGGCGAAGGCCCGCACGCCGACGAAACGGTTGTCGTCGGTGCCCACTACGATCACCTGGGTCGCGGCGGCTTGGGCTCGCTCACGCCCGGCTCGAAGGAAATCCACAACGGGGCCGACGATAACGCTTCGGGCACCGTCAGTGTCCTCGAGCTGGCTCGTCGCTTCGGTCAGCGAGGCAAAAAACTGCCGCGTCGGCTCGTCTTCATGACCTTCACCGGCGAGGAAGAGGGATTGGTCGGCTCGGCCCACTACTGCAAAGAGCCCGTCTTTCCGCTCGACCACACCATCGCCATGATCAACCTCGACATGGTCGGCCGTCTGAAGGATGACAAGCTGACCGTTTACGGCACGGGCACCAGCGATCGCTGGATCAAGCTCCTGAAAAAGTTCGCTCCGCCGCACCAGCTGCAACTGATCCTCAAGCCGGAAGGTTTCGGCCCCAGCGACCAGTCGTCGTTTTACGCGAAGAAAATTCCGGTGCTGCACTTCTTCACCGGCACGCACCCCGACTACCACCGCCCGACCGACGACTGGGAGAAGATCAACGTCGAGGGGATGAATCGCATCGTCGACCTGATCGAGCAAGTCGTCGCCGACACCGACGAAGAGCCGTCCCGCCCGCCGTACATCGAGATCAAGGAACAGGCCCGCGTCGAGCGCCAGGGAAGCCGCCCCTACTTCGGCAGCATTCCCGATTTCGCCAGCGAAGCGAAAGGCTACGCCATCACCGGCGTCGCCCCCGGCAGCCCGGCTGAAAAGGGCGGCCTCAAAGGCGGCGACATCATCATCGAATTCGCCGGCCGAAAAATCACCGGCCTCGACGATTTCGACCTCGCCCTCCGCCGCGTCAGCGCCGGCGACGAAGTCGCCATCACCGCCCTGCGAGCCGGCAAGCCGGTGAAGCTGAAAGTGACGATGGGCACGCCGAAGTAACCGACACATCTTCGCCCTCTCCCAGTCTGCTGGGAGAGGGTTGGGGTGAGGGCGTTCTCAGTCCATCGCGCGCGAATCGTGCGATACAAAGGAAAGTCTGAGCCTTCCTCGGACTCAAATTCAGGCAATCGCGCGCGCCCGGTCGATGACAGACCTTGCAGCCGCCTTCCGCGGTTCAAGGTCGAAATATGGGCGGTCTGAGGAAAAAACGCCGACAATGGCCGCGTTGTGACACGATTGTCGTCCGCGGGCGCCAGTTCAGCCAATCCGAGCTGGTACAACTTCGGTCTCTCATTCGGCGTCACCCAACGTGGGGTAGAACGCGAATCTCAATTGTTGCCTGTCAGCTCTTGAGCTGGAAACAGGCTAACGGTCGAGCGAAAGAACGCGCGTGCCGAGTTGCTCTGTTGAGGCTAGAGTCGCTGGGGCTCCTCAAACTCCCACGACGAATTCTCAACCACGGAGGCCAGCCGCCTCGCGCGCTGTCCTCGGCGTCCCTGGTGCGGATCGCACCTTTGGCTGGCATGCCCCGGATTGTCACTTGCCGCTTAGTCAGCGTTGCGTCTGAGCGACGGCTTTGGAATGCCCTGATCGCCGACTACCACTACCTCGGGTTGGGTAGGCCGGTCGGCCGGTTGCTCAGATACTTGCTCTATGGTGACGACGCAATCATCGGGGCAATTTCCTACACGGACGGCGCCTGGATGCTCGCTGCGAGAGACGGGTTGCTCTCAACGCTGCCGCCGGGCCACGCGATCTGTCGAGACGCCGTCATTAACAATAATCGCTTCCTGATCCTTCCTTCGGCGAGAATTCCGAACCTTGCCTCACGAGCACTGGCTTTGACCCTTCGGGCGGTTCGCGAGGATTGGCATACACGTTACCATGTGCATCCCGAGCTAGCCGAAACTTTTGTCGATCCGACCCGCTACGAAGGGACATGCTATCGAGCCTCGAATTGGATCGCGCTGGGTCGCACGAAGGGGTTTTCAAAGCAAGGTTCCCGCCACATCGACAAGCATCAGCCCAAAATCCTTTTCGTTCGCGGGCTGACTCCGCAGATCCACCGAAGCCTTGAGCAAGCCCAACGCGGGCACTCCAGAGCTGCCGACTGCTCGGATCCTGCCGCATAACTGGCTGTGCGCTCCTCGGTGCTTGCCGCAATTCGGCAAATTGGGTATGCCGAGGGGATCACCTAGGCGCCTTCAACGCGTCTGGCGCCGTCCTCGGCGCGACGAGGAAGATCGGCGGGATGCCCAAAATCCTGCTGGAGATGGTGGCAGTGGATCGAGGCAGCTTAGACGTATTTGCTTCGGACGAGCTGCGCGGCACCGAAGTTACCGTCACCCGCGATCCCGAAGCGCTTCGATTCACCCTTGTTGAACAGCTCGGGCGCAGCGCAACAGCGGCTGCGTGGGCGGCCCGCGACGCTACCGGAAATCGCTTCGCAATCAAATTCGCTTTGCGCACTGAGTACCACACGCACAGCCTTGAAGCAGAAGCCGACCGCGTGAGGCAGCTTCGCACGCCTCTGATCGCCAAGATTATCTTTTACGGCGTTCCACAACTGTCCCCGCCAGCATTTGACGGGACCCCCTTCTATGCAATCGTTGTCGAATGGATAAATGGGCCGACGCTCAAGGACTTCTTAAGTGAGCGAGATCCGCAATTCACTCCCGAGGATTTCCGTCAATTCACTCGCGATCTTTGCGAAATCCTAAAGGCTCTTCGCTCGGCGCAACTGGTTCACAACGACCTCCATGACGCAAATATTATCGTTTCCCGTGAAGTTGACTCTCTTACGGACGAAGTCCAACAGCGCTTGGTGGCAATTGACACGGGGCAGCTAAAAACTGAGGAAACGCGAACGCGACTCCTTGAAAAATGGGGCGAAGAACTCGCAGCAATCGAAACGGCCTCTGATCCGTCGGCAGAGGCGGTTGCCCCACGACTAGCGCAGCTTCGAGACTGGATTTCCTATTTCAGCCAGACAGACCAAGAGTGGGTCACCTGCCATCTCTGCTCATTATTTAATCACTTGCTCGACTCGGAGGCGTCGCGAACAGCCCAATGCGGCCGTTTTCTCATTGAACTTCCGACCATACTCCGAACGACGCTTGATCCGGACCCGTCGCGCCGGCTTGCTGACCCCCTCGACATTTTTCGAGCAATCGAGTCGGCTTGGAAGAGTAGCGGCGAGTTTCTGCCGCCCGGAATGCAGTCCCCGTTCGACCTACCATCGGCAGAGCTGATCCGAAGCGATCGACAATTAATGGACCTGTTCGCCGACGAATACCCGCGGCTCGAGGAATGCCGGAGCAATTCCCCCGTATACATTTACGGGCCGCGCGGCTGCGGCAAATCGACAATCCTCCGGTCCTTGTCGCTAAAGGCGATCCTGAACAGCGCTGATCCGGGGGCCGAGCTTCAGAAAGTTCAATTCACGGGAGTGTATTTGTCCTGCAGCAGCGAGCTTCGATCCCGTTTCTGGCTCGTTCCAGAGACTGACTACGATGTCTTGGCGGCACACGTTGTGCGGTACTTCAACCTTCTGCTCGTGGAGGAGCTAACGGATACCTTGGACCAGATCCATCGCTGGGACCAATCGCCCGGCGCACAGAGGTTCCGTTTCGGACTGACTGACGACCTCGCGCACCAATGCTGCTCGACTATTCGGGACCTCCTCGATCTTACAAATGGGCGCGCGCGTCACATCCGCACTTCGCACTTCAGCCATATGAAATCAGAGATTCGGCAGCATCGCTCATCCCTGTGGCGCAAGATTCTCCGTCGAGAACCGCCAACGGAGTTGCCAAATTCGCAACTCGTTTTCGACATCACGAAGGCACTTGAGGGCCTCTGCCCCTTTCTAGAGCAACGTCGCCTTGCGTTCCTCTTAGACGATTACAGCAACCAACGGATCCCGGAACAGCTCCAGCGGAAGTTAAACCAATCAATCACCTTCGCGAAGCAGGGCGCCCCGATATTTAAGGTGTCATCAGAATACGACGGGCTGGATCTTGCGGGTATCCAAGAGGGTCGTGAGGTGCGTGAGGTGAATGTTGGCTTTGAGTATGTGTCACTGCAAGATCGAAACCGATGGTATTTCCTTCGATCGCTCCTTGAGCGACGTTTCAAGTATCTCGGTCATCCCGCTGACATGCTCACCATTTTTACTCTAAGTCACATCCATCCAGCAATCAGTATGGCGAAGGCGATCCGTGACGCTGTCGAGAATAAGCGGAAGTTTTATTATCACGGGCTCGATACTTTGAGCGATGTCTGCTCCGGCGACTTTGCTATGGGCCTCGATTTGGCGCGCAGAATATTTGAGCAGGCGAACGTCAACTGGAAAGCACCTTCGGAAATCGCCCCACAGATTCAAAATCGCGTTATTCGAGCCTACGCGTCACGTGAGTTCGAGTACATTCGCTACAGATCGAAGAAAGGGCTCATAAAGTACGAAATCGTTGATCGGCTTTGTTGGCTATCGCATCAGTGCGTTCTTAACAAGACTCGACGCAAAGATGGCGAAGACGTGCCTTTGGTAAAGAATCACATCGACATCTCGGAAACCGCATTGCAGGCGTTGGCGCGTTTTTCCGAAGAGCATTACGAGCTTCTGGAGGAGCTCATTCGTAAGGGCATTTTGTTTCCATTAGAGACCAGTAAATCCAGGGAAGCGCACCAAGGAACCCGCAGATTTATGGTCAGGCGAATCCTCCTTGCTCGCTACGACGCCCCGCTTGGCCGCGACGTTCCCATACGGATTGACGACCTAGAGCGTCTTCGAACGTTACTCACAGAACCGAAGCAATTTGCCGAATCGGAGCTTGCGAGAACGAATGCTTCTCGATCAGGGGACCCGCAGGACGAGGACTCGCAACCTAGTCTCTTTTGATCGCTGCCAATGCCAATCATTCAGCAAACAACAATCGAAGAAATCGTTGCCGGGCTGCCCGAACTTGAGCCGTTGGACGACCAGCTTAAACGGATTACGGAGAGGCGGCTTCTAATTTCAGCAGCCGGATTCGAAGACAGGGCTCGCGATCGTGTGGAGCGCGATGGGCACATCTGGGAATCCGTTCTGGTGATAACGTATCCCACGAATCCCAAGGATAACGAGGCAGGTCTCCAGGCGATTGAGGCACTCTCGGCAAACGTGAAGCCACAGCACGTAGTATACGCCCGGTCGACGTTTTGGAATGATGTGCGCAATTTTTTAGACGGGCTCCCAGGGCAAGGGGAAGGAGTGTTTGTCGTCGTCGATGTTTCGGGGATGTCGTCGTACGCGTTTTACCCGTTAATGGAGGGTATTCGTCGATCGCTTCCTCGCGCCCGCCTTGGCATCGTGTACATCGAAGCTGATCGCTATCACCCCGAGCAGCAGGCTTGGGGCGCATTCCGCAGCTCCCTCGCAGATCTCACGAATCCGCTGACGGTCGCTGAGCACTACCAGAGCGCCGGAAGATTTGAATCGCGCGGACCCGCGGAGGTTTATGCGAGCCAAATCTTTCCGGGCTCAAACCCGGAACCTCTTGCCACCCAGTTGGTCGTAGTACCGAGCTTCGGGCTCGAGCGAATAAAGGAAATGATTGCGTTTGCTGAGGATCAGTACAACGCGGCGCGTGCGGACATGAAGTGGCTTTACGGAAACCCACCGGACCGCCAAAAGAATGGCTGGCGGCTTGAGGCACTTCTCGAATTGTATTGTGCCAAAGACGACCCGGGCGCGATTCCAGTATCCACTCGAATCTACACCGAAATGTTTCGGGCGCTTGATGATATGTGGCACGCAACGCATCTCGACCGGCACATGGTCATCGCTACCGTCGGAAGCAAGATGCAGCATCTGGCCACCTATTTATTCCTATGCGCTCACCCAGAGGTCGGCCTCATTTTGAGCGAACCCAAGTCGTTTGATGCCCAACATTATAGTGATGGCATTGGCCCGCGATGGTGGCTCAACTTGGGGCGCGTGCAAGAGCTGTCGTCGCTGCTCCATAACTATGGACATCTACGGTTTAGCTGGTGCAGTGACTGAACGGCGACAGCAGGGCAGTCTGAAATGCGACAACGCCGCGTGTTTCGCAGCTTGGCCCACAGCAGAGGGGGGCCTAATGCTGCCCACTGGGCAAAGCGATCATTCGTAGGACAATTGGACGCTCGGTCCAAGGTCCACAGACCGGACTTCGAGCGAGCGTGAAATGCGGTCGGGGGTGAGTCGATGCGTCTCACGGTTTGTCTTTTGGTCGGATTGATCGCTCTGCCGTTGATCGTCGGGTGCGGACCGCCGCCGCCGGCTCGCGCGCGGGCGGCCAAGGGGCCGCCGGGGTTTAAGGTGAGTTTCCGGAAGTCCCAAATCCCGGGCCAGGGGATGGTGGCGAACGTCAATAACCCGTCAGCCACGGAAACCATCAAGGTGGCCGTGGTCTTCGTGCAGGGGAAGGGTGAGAAGGAGGAGCGATCCTATCGCCTCGACCGGGAAGTGAAGCCGCTCGACTCGCTGACTGTTGGCTGGTCGGAACTGGGGGGCTGGAAACTCAAACGCGGCGACAAACTGCGCATCCGCTGCGACGGGTACGGCACCGACCTGGCCTGCGAGGTGGTCGACTGAACGGGCCGGGGGATCGAAGGGCTCTTTCACCACCAAGGCACGAAGACACCAAGCAAGGCCAATTTCTTGAAGGGCGTCTAAAAGCTTGGTGACTGTTGATGATTGGTGCCTGGGTGTCTTGTGGTGAACGAAGCTGTCCTGCTCGAGGCATTGATCTCGAATCAGACCTTGGACTTTGGACTTTGGACTCTGGACTTTGGACTTTGGACCTTGGACTCTGGAACAGGAGGGGCAGAGATCGCAGAGGGGGCGCTAGTAAGAACCCGCCAGCTTACACTGGCGGCTCGCCCGCCGAATTGGCCCTCACCCTGACCCTCCCCGGGATTACCGGGCGAGGGGGAAGGAGCCCGGGACGGGACTCGAACGACGGGACGGGACACGAACTGCGGGACTGATTGGTACGAATCTGTCCCGCGGATGTGTCACACATTAATAGTCTACAGCACAAAGACTTACGGCGAATTCTGAAGTGGGACGGGACACAATCTCCACCGGGACGGGACACTATTTCAATCGAGACCGGATTCGGGATTCCGGGGGTGATTCGCCGAGGAGCTTGGCCCTCACCCCAGCCCCCTCCCGGCGTCCCAGGCGAGGGGGGAAAGAGTCGGGAGACTGGACCGAAATCGACCACCGGGTCGGGTCAGATTGTTTCACTAAGGAACTGACCCGCAGAATTGGTGACCCGGTCCTCCCGCGGCTCCTTGGAGCGGATTCAAACAGCGGGACGGGACTCGAGCGACCGGGACGGGACTCATCCACCGCCAGCTCACGCAGGCGGCTCGGAGGGGACTTTGGACCGAGCCCGAGCCGCTATTTTGCCTTTTTCAAGTCGTAGCAGAACAGCAGATCCTGATCGCAGAGGAACAGCTTGCCGGCGGCTACGACCGGGTGCGCCCAGGCTGAGCTGGAGCTTCTTTTCGGTTGTTCGAATCGGCCGAGCTCGTGGTAGGCTTCGCCTGTGGCTTCGATGAGGGCGACGATTCCCGTTTCGGTGCGGAAGTAGAGCCGGCCGTCGGCGTAGGTGATCGAGCCTTTGCCGGGCGAACGGCTCCGCCATTTGACTTTGCCGGTGCTCAGTTCCAGGCACGTCAAGACGCCGGGATCGCTCGAGCCGTATAAGAGGCCGTCGACGATCACCATGTCGCCGTGATGGCTGGTCATGTCGTGCGTGTGATAGACCAGCTCGGCCTTCACCTTCGAATCGCTCGCGGAAAGTTTGACCAGCGCGCCGCCGGTCCCGTAATTGGAGGAGCTGAACACGAAATTGCCGGCGACCAGGGGCGATGAACAATTCGCCGTCGCGTTGGCCGCACTGTTTTCGCGCCACAGAAACTCGCCCGTGTCGGCTCGCACGCCGACGGTGCCGCTGCCCGTGAGCTGCACGTACTGACGAATGCCGCCAACTTCCGCGACGATGGCCGAGGCGTAACTGGCTCGATCCTTCTCGGGCAAAAGAGACTTCCAGAGGACGGCTCCCGTTTGCCGGTCGAGCGCCACGAGCGTGGCTTTCGTGCCGCCGGGCGTGCAGATCAAGCGATTGTCGTCGATGAGGACTGATTCGCAGATCCCCCACGTCAGATTCTGTCCATCAAATTCAGTGAGGATGTTCTTTTGCCAGCGGACGGCTCCGGTGCTCGCATCGAGACAGACGAGATCGCCATATCCGCCCAGGGCGTAGATGGCCCCGTCGCTGAAGGTTGGCGTGCTGCGCGGACCGTTGCCTGCGGAGAGTTGGGCGGCCCAGCAAAATGGCGTGCTCCAGATTTTCGCGCCGGTGCCGGCATCCAAGGCGATGACCGCTTCGCTCGCCCCTTTGTTGCCCATCGTGTAGACGACGCCCTTCACGACCGAGACGCTGGAGTAGCCGGCTCCCAACCCGTGGCTCATCCACGCCAGCTTCGGGCCGCCGCTGGGCCAGCGCGGCAGCAAACTCGTTTCGCTCGACTTGTTGTCGCGCCGCGGCCCGTTGAAGTTCGGCCAATCGGCTCCTATGTCTTTTCCGGCCAAGGCGACGTTGCCCGGCGCGGCGCTTTCCACGCCGAAATCGGCATTCGCCTCGGCATCATTTTTCGCGGAGGGCCGCCAGCCCTCTGACGGCGGGGGAGGGCCGTTGGAAGCCAATCGCTCCCGCAGATTATCCTTGCTGAAGAGGAACAGCCCCACTCCAACGGCGACGACAACCACCAGCAGCTCGATCGCGTAACGATAACGGCGTTTCAGCACAATGGCCTCATTCCCGTTGCGTCGGCGGGGAATTGCCTTGAAGACAATGCAAGTCGGCCGCAACTACGAAAGTAATGTCAATGGGCGACAGTCATGTGAATGCGGGCGGGACTCGAGGATCTCGCCGCCAGCCAAGGGGTCAGGGGTTATTATGCCGTCGCTAGGTGCGAACGTCCCCGGCGGGAGGGCAAATTCTTCGCAATTGAGCCAGAGTTGACGAGGTCTTTGCGGCATTCTGCCTCGTCGTTTACAGGACTCAGGCGTTTCCGAACAGAACTGTCAGATTGAATCCTGAAATACTTTGCCGTACTTTCAGCGGACGATGAAGAGTCTGGCGTGACAGGGCTTCCGCAGCGTTTCCTCCTCTCGGCGAACACACCCTAGAAAGGTCCCTTCCTGTGAAAGTGCATCAAGGCAAGTTCACCCGCAGAACTTTTTGTGCGTCAACCGCCGGCTTTGCGGCGTTCGGATTCAATCGCCTGGCAACAGCGGCCGAACCTGAAACTGGAAAAGTGATCACACAACTTGCCAAGTTCAAGCTGAACATGGAGAAAGAAGCCGAGGCTCTGCAGGCGCTGAAGGATTTGTGCGCCGCGGTCGAGAAGAATGAGCCGGGTGTGCTGGTCTACATCTGCCATCGCGCGACGAAGAAACCTGACGAATTGGTCTTCTTCGAGGTCTACAAGGACCAGGAAGCTCTCACGGCGCATAGCAAGACGCCGCACTTCGCCAAACTTCGCAAGGGCTTCGCCACCTTCTTCAAGCTCCCTCTGGACGTCGCTCGTCTGGACCGGATTGCGGGATACACACGCTAGTGCGCCCCCGCGTCGGCCGGGACCAATAGTTCGCAACTGCGAGCGGAATGACCACGGCAAAGTTTCGTCACCCGACCGCCGCAGTCACCTAGAGTCGCGGCGGGGCTGGTTTGATGGGGGCTTCGAACGCGTTGGCGCCGCGCGTCTTGACGCGGCGCTTGTAGACGCGGTCGCGGCACGTGGCGTAAATCGTGTCGAACTGCGGGCCGCCGAAGCAGAGGTTGGCGACGGCACCGTTGGGCGTCGGGATGATGCAACTCACACGGCCGGCCGGGTCGCAGACTTGGATGCCCATGTCGGTCGCGCAGTACAACTTGCCGTCGCGATCGACGCGGATGCCGTCGACGCCGCTGTTGTCGCCCCGGTCGGGCATGTGCAGGTGAAAGTAACGCTGCTTGGCGGCGAGCGCCCCGTCGGGCTGGATCTGGTAGCTCCAGACCCAGTGCGAGCGGCACTCGGCGACGTACAGCAGCGATTGATCGGGCGAGACGCAGATGCCGTTCGGGAATTTGAGCCCCGTGTCGACGACTTTCTTTTGCCCGTGCGGATCGATGTACCAGACCTTGCCCGGGTCGGCCGGATTAGGAAGGGTCGGATTCGTCACGTAGAGGCCGCCGTCGTGTAGCACGACGATGTCGTTGCCGAAGAAGCCGTCGGCAACAGGTTGCGGCGTGGTTACGCGAGTCGGCTTGGGTTCGGGACCCAAGTTGACGACGTACTCTCCGCTCGGTTCGTAGGTCAGGATTTGGTTCGTGCCGCCGGCGACCGCGTAGAGTCGACCGTCTGGTCCAAACGCCTGGCCATTGCCTTGTTTGGAGTTGGCGATGAAGAGAGTGACTTTGCCGTCGAGGCCGATCTTGTACGTCTTGTTGTTGGGGATGTCGTTGAAGAAGACTTCGCCCTTGGCATTGGCAGCGGGGCCTTCGGTGAACTTGTAGCCGCCAGCCACGAGTTTCCACGGCTCGTCGGCGATGAGAATGTCTTGCATCTGAGATGAGCCCGCGCCGGCCTTCACCGGTTTGGGCCAGTCCTTCCAAAGCCAGCGCATAGCCTCAGGGAAAATCTCGCGAGCGTGGCGATCATTGTGGCCGCCTTCGCTCCAGGAGTGGTTCACTTCGTAGCCGGCGAAGCGCAGGGACCGTTCCATCTCCTGATTGGCCATCCACCAGTCGCCCGCATAAATGTTCTGGTCGTTGGTGCCGTCTTCCAGAAAGATGCGGATGGGTTTGGGCTCGTACTTGCGAATGAGCGTGGGGTAATTGTTGCCGCCGCGGAGGCCGACGTAGGTGCCGACGCAGCTGAAGGCGCGGCGAAACGCGTCGGGCCGTTCCCAGGCGGCCGTGAAGGCGCAGATCGCGCCGCTCGACGCGCCGCCGATGCAGCGGTCGTTGCCGTCGTGCGAGAGATAGATGGGCCGGCCGTCGGACGCCGTTTTCTTTTCGACTTCGGGCAGGATTTCTTCGAGCACAAAGCGGGCGTAGTTGTCACCCAGACCGTCGTACTCGAAGCTGCGATTGAAGCGATCGAGCGCGTTGTTGGAGAGAGCCTTCACGCGGCCGTGCATGATGAACACGCCGATGGTCACCGGCATGGCTTTCCATTCGATCAACTCATCGAAGACGGCCGGTGCGCCGAAGCCCACGCCGTCCTGGCCCACGTAGACGCAGGCAGGCTTGGCCGGATCATATTGCTTGGGCACGTAGATCCAGTAATCCCTCACGGTCCCCGGGAAGATGCGGCTGTGATCGAACGAGTATTTCTGCACTTCACCCCGCGGCGGTCCAGAGCCTGGTGGCTCGTCGGCCGTCGCCCGTCTGGGAAGGCCGAGAACTGCGAAGCACAAAACAGCCAACGCCAGGAATCTGCACATCGACGCGTTTCTCCAGAGCGAGATCGGGCGAAGGGGAGATCGAAATCCGACGGCAGGCAGACCGGCTCGAGCGAATCAGGGGCGTCACACCGAGCCATTCCAGCGAGGCACTCAGCGTCACTCTTTGAGCGGGTCACTTTTGAAGCGGGGATGTTCCGGGCAGGTCGATTGGCAGTTCGCGTTCGCTATAGGGGCCGACCTGGTTGAACCATTCGCGCCAATCTCTGCGGGCTTGACTGCGCCAGAGTTCCAGGGCGTCGTGTCGTTGTTGGTCGCTGGCCGTCTCGGGGATGTCGAGCAGCGGATCGATCGATCGGCCGAAGCCGTTGGGACGGCGACTGAGCCAGCACAGAGCGGCATTGGCCTCGACGACCACATTGATATCCGGATCGTCCAAGGCTTTGACCAACACGAGCGCGTCCTGAACCGTGGCGCACCGCCCCAAGGCCCAGAGGGCCGTTCGCCGCACTTCGGGCCGCGGATCGCAGGCGAGTCTTTTCAGCCGATCTTTTTGACCGACGAGCTTTTGCCGATCGCCGACTTGGACGGTATCGACGATGGCTTGTTGAACGGCCTCAACCTCGACGCTTTTGGGGTTCTCGAGTTCAGAGAGGAGCTTGTCGACGGGCGCGTCGATCTTGCGAACTTTGATCCCGTCACCGGTCGTTTGCACGGCCCCGAGGTTTTTAGGGAGTCCACGTCCCCCAATCATGAGCCCGCCGCCAAGCTTCGGGTCGGGCGGTTTGACCGATTTCGAGGTGGCGCGCGACAAAAAGAGGAGCGCAAATGCGGTTTCGGCGGGGACGCCGCACTCGCCGTCGAAGTGGCCATCCGCGCGCTGTTTTCTGAACACCGTTACGGCGTGTTCCGCGTACCAGTCGTGGCCCTCAAAGTTATCGACCCCGGTGAGCGCACACATGCGCTCGAGCCCATAGAGATAATACAGCGGAAATCGTGGAGAAAGGGGCTGGCTGTAATTGTCGCGGATCCAGTTCGCGCCGCGGGAAATCCCTTGGTTGATGCGCAGCAGCTGGTTCTTGGAGGCCGCGGAAGTAGTGGAAGCAGCGGGTGGGCGACGGGAACCACCCGTAATATGACTGCCGGACAGATCGAGCGGCTGGAGCACGTTCATGGGGGGCCCGCCCCCCTCATCGGACTCGGTTCCCTTTTCGCTCGATCGCGGATCATCCTTTTTGACGGCGTCGAAGGGCGGCGGATACGTCCGGTTCGGGTAGAGCATCAGTCTCGCAATGCAGAGACTGGAGACGCCGTTGGCTGTCATCGGCCCCGTCGATTGTTTGACCTCCCCGGGATGATAAGCGAAGCCGCCGTCGATCATTTGCATTTTCAAATGCCAGTCGGCGACTCGGCTCCAAACGTTGCGGGGGATTTTCACTCCGGCCCGCGAGGCGGCCCACAACCCGAGGACGGCATACTGA
The DNA here is from genome assembly GCA_035687365.1 of Planctomycetaceae bacterium. GTDB lineage: Bacteria > Planctomycetota > Planctomycetia > Planctomycetales > Planctomycetaceae > DASPSM01. The sequence continues at coordinate 29,030 of DASRXU010000435.1, forward strand.
GAGTGGCTGGTGTCGCCCCCGTGCTCGGTTTGGCGATAATAGTTCCAACTGCCGCTGGGCCACTGGTTTTCGACCGTAAACGCCACGATGAGGTCGAGTTGGCGCTTGAGGCGCGCGGGATCGGCCGCCTCAAACATCATCATGTCGCAGCCGGCCTCATAGAATTGATGCGGCGCGTCGTGGCCGTAACTGTTGCCGCGAAACTTTTCCTCGGTGACCCGCTTCAGCAGAGTCGTGACCGCGGGGCTTTCCGGCGATTCTCCCGACCGGATTAACGCGTACGCGACGATTCCTGCCTCCCAACTCCGCACTTCGTCCAGATGCTCGTGGAAATAGGTGACGCCACGATCGATAGCGTTTCGAACGGCCGGAGATTCCGGATCGAGTGCGAGGCACGGGGAATTGATGGCGACCAGTGTCACCAGGGCCACAATCGATCGAAGGGCCGCCACGCACTGTGCCCGCGGTCCAAAACGGTTCGGACCGGCCGATTTATGCGGTATGAGAGCAGGGGATGGGGACACGTTCTAATCCAACGGGTCGGGAGACGACGCGTGTCGTGAGGTATTTTTTGCCCACTCAAACCGATCGTACGCCCGGCAATTCGTGGGCGTCAAGCAGTCAATTGTGCGGCGCGATCGGTTTGCGGCAAAGGCTAGCAAGGACGAACCGAGGTCGGCGGCCGTGAGAGCCACTTGCTTACGGGCTGCCGGGCTTTTTCTGCGCCGTTGCAAAGGGGCTCGTCGGCACTCTTGAGGTTGTTTCTACTTCCTCGGCCGCATCGAGTTTGGGACCGATCTGATAGACACTGAAATCGGTCGCAAAGTAGTCGGGCGGACGATCGGAATCAGCCATCAGATGATCGGCACGTTTCACGACAATTGGCTGGCGATAGTGCTCCAGCACGAATCTTTGGAGCTGTTGCAACGACGCGGGCTCTGTGAAGAGAAAGACATTTGGATTGGTGTAGGAGGCCTGATAGAGGTCGCCGAGACCCAACCGCGATACGGCCGTGTCGAATGTCGGACTGTGGATGTTCCAGCCCAGGCCGAGCATCTTCAAGTCGCGGACTTCCCGATAGTTGTCCAAGGGGGGGGTGAAGAACATCGGGAAGCGTCCGCCCCAATTCAGAAACACCGCCTGGGAATCGGGGCGCACGTAGCGCTCGCGCAGTGTGTGCACAAACAGCGTCAGCACCTGCTGGTCGCGCCCGTTCAAATCGCTCTTCGAGATGTCCGCGACGGCTACCGGGTAGAACGTCCAGGCGTAGTAAGCGGCGAAGGCCACGGCAGCGACTTTCGTCATCGGCCGCAGCCAGCCAAAGTCAAACGCGACCGGCAGCAAGTGTCGGCGTAACGACGCTTCCCGCAACACGACATAAAACGCCACGATCACGGCAGAGAAGTAAGCCGGCAGAACAATTCGCGTGGGCAGCTTTGCATACCAGGAGAACACCATCAGCAGGGTGCCCAGGAGCAGGTAAGCTGCGGCGCCAACCAGCAGCACGCGCAGGCGGCTGCCAGCAGCCAACACGATCGCCAAGAGCAGGTTGGCGTAAACGAGCGGGTAAAAGGCATTGATCGGACGCAGGCTGTCGGCCAGGTATTGCGGCGACTTCGCGCGGCCCCAGGTACTTCCCTCAAAGCGATTGAGAATGGCCTCGAACCGCTCGCGAGAGAATGTTTCGCGATCGGTGAAAAACCAGTTCGTGAACATGCCCCAATCGGTGTAGCTCCAGCCGATGCGGTCGAAGAAAAATCGCGTATTGTGCTCGTAGTTGACGATCGGCAGGTCGTGGATGCGTGCGCGTGCGCGGTTGTAAGCCATGAACTCGTGCCAGGCCGGATCGCTCCGATAGTGCCAACCGTCGTAGGCGACAGCCGCCATGACGGCAACGACGCTCAGTCCGATTGCCACGAAGGGGCGCCAGCGTCGAAAGAACAGAGCCTCGTAAGCGAACAAGGGAACGAGCAGGAGGAGGGCGTAATACATCGCATCGGGCCGGATCAGCCCGGCAAGGACAATCAGCGCTGCGCCATAGCAGATTGCCAGCGTCGACCGTCGGCCGCTCGTCTCGTCACGGGACAGGGTCAGCACGATTCCGCTCACCGCCGCCAAGATTCCCGTCGATGTGAATTGCAAGCGCAAGAGCAGCGCGACTTCGAACTCGACAAAGAGCAGGGCAAAGAGGATCACCGCCATCCGCGAAGGCTGCAGCCGCAGAAAGGCCCACAGCAGTCCCGTGAGCGCCACAAAATGCGTGCTCAGCAGGTACAGGGTGTACCAGTTCACTCGATCGGTCAGTCCGTACAAGAATTTCAGCACCGAGCCGATCAGGATGTTGGAGAAAATCAGTTCGGCGGACGGTGTGCCGGTGGTCACGCCCGAGACGATTTGCGCCATTCCCACGTCGTCGTTTGACTCAAATCCGAGCGTCACGATCGCCAGCGCCGCCGCTAGGCACGCGCCGCTGGCGAGCGCGGAGATCAGCAGTAATCGGATATCGCGTCGATCGGCCGTCATGGTGTCGCACGTGTTGCCGGGAATTCCGGATTCGCTGCCTCCACTCTAACTGGCCCCGCTGCTGGCAACGAGTCGTGTCCATCGAATTGCAGCCCGACAGGTCGCCCTCGATAATTGCGGCGACTGCACCTCTTCAAGTTGGCTGGAGCACTTTCATGCCGCACGCGTCGTTATGGGTTCTGTTGGCAATTCCCGTGCTCGTCGGCGCCGTGCACTTCGCGGCTGGCTCCGCCGACGATCCCTCTCAGCCGTCTCGATCAGCCCGGTACGTCGAGCCGAGCGAGCAGTTGATCGTCGAGATCTACGTGCAGGATGTGAAGCAATCGGCCGCGTTTTATGAGCGGATCGGCTTCAACGTCATTCGTCGGGACCACGATTTCGTCGAACTGGGTTGGGAAACGTCACGCCTCTATCTGGAACAGATCCCCGGCCAGCCGGCACCGCCCAAGACGCCTGTGGCCAACATTCGCATCATGGTGCCCGACGTAGATCGCTATTGGAAACAGTGCGGCGAGTTGAAGCTGCCGGTCATCAAGCCGATTGCCGACCGCTATTACGGTCTCCGCGATTTCACCGTCGTGTCGCCCGACGGCGTCGGTTTGCGGCTCGCTTCGAAGCTGTCGAAACGATAAGGGCGGCGAATTGACGGCCGACGTCACCGTCTCAATTTCCGTTCGTGCAAAAATTTGTGGGGTATTCCGGTGCGCGAAGTGATCGCCGGTGTTCTCTGGATCGGCAACGCACGGGAGGCCCGAGACGTGCGAGCCGTGCTCGGTCTCGGAATCGGCGCCGTCGTCGATTTGGCGATCGAAGAGCCGCCGGTTCTGTTCCCGAGAGACGTGGTGTATTGTCGCTTTCCACTCGTCGACGGCTCGGGGAACTCGCCCGCGCTCGTTCGCGCGGCCATCGAGACCACAACCACTCTGATTCGGGGCCGCGTGCCGACCTTAGTCGCATGCAGCGGCGGGATGAGCCGCTCCCCGGCGATCGCGGCAGCAGCCCTCGCGCGATTTGAGTGCGAGACTCCTCAACAATCGCTGGCGCGCGTTGCCGCCAGCGGGCCCCACGACGTTTCCGCGTCGTTCTGGGCCGATGTCGTTCAAGCGGGTGACACCTGACGGCACTCAAAAAAACAGCCGGGCGGTCGCCCGGCGATTAATCCCGCTAGGATTCGAACCACCGTCGAATTCTCCGGGAAAACCGGCGCTCCCAATAAATACAGCGCAAAATCCGACGCGCTCCCAATCAGTATGGATGCCATTGACGGACCGGCCTTGGCTGCCCTCGTCAGCAAGTGGCCGATGCTCTCCGATGCTGTCAAAGCTCGCATCGTAGCCCTTTTAAGGGCGGGCGAAACTTAACAGGCAGCCGCGCTCCCCTCAACCCGGGTGTAGAATCCCCCGATTGGACAATTGCGCAACCACTCTCCGCGCGAGTTGGCGCTGCTTATTCGGCTCGCGCCTACAATTTCCCCCCGACCCCCCTGGGAAACTCGCAGGAAAGCAGGGCTCGTGCCAAACGCCCTCAATCAATTCTACAGGCGCGCGCTTTCTTGGGTCAGACCAATTTTGGGGGACAGTCGGGGTGAACAACCCCCGCCAGTTGTGCCAAGAAATGCGTGTTGCGCGAATCACAGTCCAAGTCGCTCCGGCTTCATTGGAACGCGGTGTTTTGGGGTGTCGGATTTTCCTAGGCCGTCAGAAGCCCGAAGCCCGCCGCCTTGACTCGGAAACTCCGCTACCACCCTTCACGATTTGACGTGAACAAGTTTGCGGAGGAACGCCGTGACGACGCGGTAAACTCCGCGAGAACCCAAGACTGGATCACGCACAGCGACATAGGAACAAGTCTGCACAACGCAGTTAAATGCTGCTAAGAATCCGGTTCACTCAAGGCCCGACGAATTTCGGGCATAGGGTCGTTGCTCACGGATTCAAGCCAAGCCGTGACGGCGTCGGACCTGATGGCACGACTTCGGGCGACAGCGCACAACCGCGTCATCGACGCACGGAGATCCGGGAGTTCCGCGCGCATCCTCCGTACCAATTCTGACAAATGGCCATCGGCTTTGTACGTCAGCAATCGGGCCCATCGTCCCAGCGGTGTTTCACACTGTTGGAGCAGCCGCCTCGATTGACGAATGCTTAACCGAGCAAGCAAATTGCGAATCGTGTCAAGGATGTCGATGAGCGTATGAGAATATTCGCCATCCAAGTGGCCCCGCACGCTGGCGATCACAACCTCAGGAATTCTTGGAATTCGCGAGTCGTCGAGTTGGTTCGCCCAATGGTTGATGGCCAACAGTCCATCCATTACGCGATCCTCGTTGTTACAGCTTAACAGGGAGACGATCTCATCACTAAGGACGTTGCGGAACGGCGATTCAAACGACGCTAACTTTGGATACACTCGGAGCACAGGGAGTCCAACCTGCGTTGCATGATTGATAGCCGCGACGATCGGGTCCCAAACCTCTGGCGGCACAACCTCCCGTTGGATCAATACCTCATCGATCACTTCTGCAATTAGCTTTGCAACAGTGTTGGCCCAATCAACCGGACTTCGAAGCCACTTCCGAAGCGGATGAAAGCCGCCTGCGTCAGCAGCCGCGCTGAGCACCACATTCGCCTGTTCCTCCATCGTTGAGCAGCATCGTGCAGCAATCTCCCGAAGCTCCGCAGTCGACCAATCAATCTCTCGTGTACGGCCACCGAACCGGGTTTTCACGACGGGTCCCGTGCGCGCAAGCGATCCCAGAAGACTGCAGAGGGGCTGAGCATCTGTCGGCCACGGCGTTACGACGTACTTCGCGTTAAAGAGGCTGTGCTCATCCACGCCTGCAACAGGTGGTACCACCAGTACGACACTGTCGAGGCAGCCAGTGTCGATCGGTAAACCCGTCGTGGAGTCGCGGCTGGCGAACAAAGCCTTGGCAAATCCTTCCTGCTGGTCGGAGTCCAGCAGCCCTCGATTCGCAAGCATCACCACACGCAAAACAAGGTAGCGGCGTTCGGACTTATGATTCGTGTCATCGGCGATCTCCAGGAGCCGTCCGATGACCGAATCGATGGCTTTCGCAACGGCCGGCGAACGCTGTGCGGTCAAGAACAGCCCATCCCGTTCCAACATTTCCGCTGGGTCAACCCAACGCACGTGATCGGAAGGGCAAGGAAAACTCTCCGATCCCGCTACCGCGGACCGAACAACTTCTGGCAGCATGTCGACTGTGGCCGCATTTGACATGGCATCACAAATTCGTCGCGTCAGGGTGTTGAGCCCTTCCACGAGCCACCATCGCTTCCAGATTTGCAGTTTGGTCGGCAATGTCATTGTGAACCGCAACAGATCTTTGAGCGCAGAGTCGTCAGCGCGGATCGCCGCTCGCGACAGAAGCTCGACTGTCGCTGCGAATTGGCGCGTCTGGTCGGTGTCGCGAGTAAGGGCGTCCGGGGATTCGGCAAGTCGGGAAAGACAGGCATATGCAATAGAACGCAGCCGGTCGACATCCGTCGAAGCCAGCGTTGCGATCCGGCGTCGCGTGTACCATTCCGCGATTGAATTCTCAGTCCGAGTCCGCAAGACCATCCCTGTGGCATCTGGAACGTCGCGGTCTGCGAGGAAACGAATAGCGTCTTTGCTAAGCGATGCGGCGGCGGTCTGGATGTCGCCGACCCATAATGTGAGGCCCGCTTCGTCAATAAGCCTCAGAGTGCGGTAGGCCGCCACCAAC
>DASRXU010000436.1:0-2333 GCA_035687365.1 Planctomycetaceae bacterium
AATTCTTTGGCAGCCCCGAGGAATCCGACACTGCGCGCGAGCGCGTCGACGATTGACGCGGCCGCCGCTCGGCTGCGCATCGCGACCAAGGTTGCGGTCCGGTCTTGCTGCACATTGAACTCAGACAACCAGGCGCTGGCCGAATCCCCGTCGGCCGCAGCCAAGCTCGCGAAGGCCTGGTCGAGAGCGGCGCGCTCCGAAAGCTTTGGGCGGGAGTTGCGCAGATAGATCAACGCTTCTCCCACGGAGAGCGCCGATTCGAGCTGCGAAAGCTGCTCAGGCGTGGCTTGCGCGGGCATCGCTTGAAGTCGCCAGCATACGCGGCTGATCCATTCCGTCCGGCTCGGCCAACGGGCGGCTACCGCCATCATACACAGGTCCCTTGCGGTGAGCGCTACCAAGCGGCGAGCTCGCCGCGCCGGCGATATCGGTGGAAGCAAGCGCATGGCGGCGGCGGCCGCTAGGGTGCCGAGAACGACAGCAAACGCGGAATTCAGAAATTGGCCGGTGTCGTTGTAGTTCGGTTGATTTGACGGCGACAAGATCACGATAAAGTTGAAGACCAGGCCCGCGGTCAGAACTTTTTCCCACGGTCCGGCGGCAAGCGCCCCCAAGGGCACGAGAATGCAGGTTAGCGTCAGCGAAAGTCCCGCGAAATCGTGCTGCGCCGGCAGGATAGCAAAGTTCACGAAGACCGCGAGTACGGCGGCAAGGATCGTTGCGGTCGAATATCCGATGGCGCTGCGATAAGCCAAGTCCGTATTCGGAGAGAACAGGGTCACCGACACGGCCGCGAAAGTCACCACAGCTTGACCGCCATCCCACGCGGTTTGCACCCAAAGCAGTTCTGTCGCGAGAACGATCGCAGCGGCCCGCAGTCCATTGACTACGGCTGGAAGAAGATCTGGCGTGAACAGCCAATCGCGGTAACCGCTGACGTCGGGCATTTCCTTGCCCGGGGCGACGACGAGCACGAGGGCGTTCGCCACCCGCTGCAGGTCGAGCAACGCCTCGGCGACGCGGTCCACGACTTGCCGAGTCGCCACCTTGTCAACTGGAATCGCCAGAACCCGTCCGGCCGTCGTGCTGCAGGCTTCGCGAACGCATTCCGCGCGATCGGTCCAGTCGCCACCGGTCGCATCCAGGACCATAGGAAGTAGGCCTGCCGCGTCGCGTCGGCCTACACCGTCACAAGCTACGTTGAAATGATTTGCGATCCCCTGCCAGGCGGATATCGCGGAGAACAGACCTTGCATACCGGCCTGAAGGATTTGCGAGCGGTGACGAAGATCAGGTGCTTCGGCCTTCGCCTCTTCGATCATGGCTTCCAAATCGATTACGCTGCGTATCAAGTTCCGGCGTCGGCAGCGCGAGTCGGCTGTGTCCGGGCCGATCGCAAGCGTCTCGGCCAGTCCGGCCGCCGTCTGTTGCGCTACCCGAGACATATTCTCGGCGAGCCGTCTTCTTCCGCCGCCGACACTGGTCAGCAAGACGACGACGGCGACGCTGACTATGCCGACGCAGATCTCGGAGGTCCGGGTGGCCGCCGTGATAAACGTGTTGCCGGGCGCGTTGACGACGTCGCCGAAAATCACCGCGGTGGTGAATCCGGCTAGGGCCGCTCCATAGCTCGCGAAGTGGCGCAGGATAGTCGCGAAGAATCCGCAGACGCCGATCCATAAGGCCATACCGAGGAGCATACCAAGCCGGTTCTGCGGAAAGGCCGAGGTCAACAGCAAGATCACTGCGGCTCCGACGAACGTTCCGACTGCGCGGACACGAGCCTTGCTGAGCGAAGAACCAAGGCTCGGCTGGCAGACGGCGGCAGCGGTGATGCCGGCCCAGAATCCGTTGTCGAGTTCGAGGCGGTAGGGCACGAAAAGCGCCAAAATCACCGAAGCCGATAAACGCAGGCCATAGAGGATCAGGGGCGACGCTGGCGTCAATTTGTCCGCTGACCTCTTTGTGAAATCTCCGAGCTTCGAAACTATCTGTGAAAACATTTGTTCGCTTCCCGGTCTGAAACGGACATCGCGACGAGAGAAAATTATCGTCTTGACCGACCTGTGACAAAAATAGAGAAGCTCGGCGAATACCTCCAATACTAACGATCACGACCAACGATACCTCCGGTGCATCGATGAGCCGTTCGATTACGTCGTCGCGATTTTTCCTCACGTCCGTCCAATGCGCCGCACGTCTCGATCAAAAGTGCCCACGACCATTGATAGCCGGGATCTTAGTGCGAGCGTTCATGCCAAGCGGCGAGCTTAGAAAATCCCGGGATGAGGTCGAGAGCGCCGTCGCATCTGGATGATCGGCGCGAAGCGCGC
>DASRXU010000437.1:0-6550 GCA_035687365.1 Planctomycetaceae bacterium
TCGACCAACTCGTCCCCTATGAGTCCGGCGACGAACTCGGCCAACTCGCCGACTCCTTCAACACGATGACCCGACATCTGCGGGAATCTCGACAATCGCAGTCGGCACGCCTGCAGAGAGCCCAGCGCGCGAGTCAAGCCACGGTCGATTCGTTTCCCGATCCGGTGATCGTCATTGATTCGGAAGGCTTTGTTGAAATTGCCAATCCGGCCGCCCGGCGTTTGCTGGGTGTTCTGACCAAACACCACGGGCAGCCGACGTCGGGCACTTGGCAGCCGCCCGAGCCGTTGCGTCAGCCGCTGGCCGACGCGCTCAAGGAGCAGCGGGACTACTCGCCCGAGGGGTTCGACCACGTCATCCTCTTGGGCACCGACGGTCGCGAGCGGGCCATGCTGCCGCGGGTTTTGGCCATTCGCGATCCGCACGGCAACACGCTCGGGGCGGCCGTGCTGCTTCAAGACGTCACCCGCTTGCGATTGCTCGATCAGGTGAAGAACAACCTCGTGGCGACAGCGAGTCACGAACTCAAAACGCCGCTCACGAGCATCCGTCTGGCCGTGCACCTCTTGTTGGAAGAGACCGTTGGGCCGCTGACGCCGAAACAAATGGAACTGCTTTTGGACGCGCGAGAGAACAGCGAACGGCTGCTGGCGATGGTCAACAATCTGCTCGATTTGGCCCGACTGGAACAGGGATCGCGGCAGCTCGACTTGCAGCCCCTGCGGCCGGAGACATTGCTGCGCAGCGCCGCCGATTCGATCCGTCCGCAGGCGGCCGACCAGGCCATCGAGGTCGTCCTCAACCTGCGCGAAGGTCTGCCGGAGATCCAGGTCGACGCCGCGCGGTTCGGAAGCGCTTTGCAAAACCTGCTGATCAACGCTTTGACCTATACCGATCGCGGCGGCCGGATTGCTTTGGGAGCACAGCTAGACGGAGATGAGGTTGAGCTGACAATCGCCGACACAGGGATTGGCATTCCGGCCGACGCGTTGCCCCACGTCTTCGAAAAATTCTTCCGCGTCCCCGGACAAAGCAAGGGGGCCGGTACGGGATTGGGGCTCGCGATTGTGCAAGAGATTGTGGTCGCACACGGCGGCACCATTAATTGCGAGAGCCGTCCGGGCAAAGGAACAGAGTTCCGTATCCGATTGCCGGCCCTGCGAGAGACGACAATCGGGCGGTTCCAGCCCGCGCTCAAAGCCGTCTAGCGCGAGCGAAGTCATGTCGGCAGAACGAGTGCAGTGGAGTGGACGTGAGTCTTGATCATCCCGAGTCTGCGCCCGAACGCTTTCTGACGATGATCCGCCAGCAACAGCGGGGCCGGTTGAAGATCTATCTCGGCTTCGCCGCCGGCGTCGGCAAGACGTACGAAATGTTGCAAGAAGCCCGTCGGCTGAAACGCCAAGGGGTCGACGTCGTCATCGGAGTGGTAGAGACGCACAAACGAGCCGAGACGCAGGCCCAGATCGGCGATCTTGAACAGATTCCGCGCCGCACCATCGAGTATCGAGGAGTCACCCTCGAGGAAATGGATCTCGACGCCGTTCTGGTACGGCACCCGAGCGTCGTGCTCGTCGACGAGCTGGCTCACACCAATGCTCCCGGGTCACGCAACGCCAAGCGTTACCAGGACATCGACGAGCTGATCCGAGCCGGCATCAACGTCATCAGCACGCTCAACATTCAGCACCTCGAAAGTCTGTACGACGCGATCGAAAAAGCGACGGGAGTGAAGGTCAAAGAGCGCATTCCCGATTACGTTCTGGGCATGGCCGATGAGCTCGTGAATGTTGACGTATCGTCCGAAGATCTCAGAGAGCGGCTGGAATCGGGAAAGATTTATCCTCCCGAACGCATCGGAACGGCGCTCGAGAGCTTCTTCACAAATGCTAATCTGACGCGTCTCCGCGAACTGGCCTTCGAGGAGATCGCCTACCGCCTCGACCGACGGCAGAGCGAAGCCATGGAAGATCAGGAGCACAGTACCTCCGGCCGCGTGATGGTCTGTTTAAGCTCGAAGAGTCCGAACGCCGAGCGGCTGCTCCGCCGAGCGGCACGCCTGGCCGATCGCTTCAATGCTCCCTGGTACGCCGTCTACATCCAAACTCCGACCGAAGACGTCCACCGCATCGATGCGGCGACCCAACGGCAGCTCACCAACACGCTGACGTTGACCACGCAGATGGGGGGCACCCCCTTTCAATTGCGGGGTTCGGACGTCGTGGGCGCGATCGCGACGTACGTCAAAGAATACGGAATCACTCACATTGTGCTGGGCCGTACGCAACGCCCCTGGTATCGCCGTTGGTTCGGACCCTCGATCCTGGAGCGCCTGCTGATCGCAATTCCCGACGTCGACGTGCTGATCGTTTAGACCGCCGGAGCGACGAAATCACGCGCGACGCGCCGGATCGGAATGTGCAGCCGGGTGCGATATCATCGGTGGGCTTCCTCAATCTTGAGGATCCGTGGACGAGTGGAGCCCCATGCAGCATTCCCTGTTCGATGTTCCCGAGTTGGCCAACCTGGATTCCGACCAGGGGCTCGTGCGCATCCCCATGGAGTTGGACGTTCCGTTCACGCCCCGCGTCCGCGGCCTGGTCGACACGCCTCAATTTCAGCGGCTGAAACACATCACCCAACTCGGGCTGGCCTCGCGGGTCTATCCCGGTGCCACGCACACTCGGTTCGAACACGCGCTGGGCGTCTTTTACAACGCCGTCCGCTATCTCAGGCAGCTCGGCAAAGATCCTCGGTTCCGCGAAGTGGTCGACGGTCACCGGGCCGAAGTCTTGCTCTGCGCGGCTTTGCTGCACGACATCGGACACTGGCCGTTCTGTCATCCGATCGAAGACATGGGTCTGGGTGATCTGCCGCCTCACGAGGAGTTTGCCGCCCACTTTCTATCGGGCGAAACCGAGTTGAGCGGCGTATTACGCGGCCAGTGGAATGTTGAGCCGGGCGAAGTCCTCGACGTGGTGACGGGGCGCGATGATTCCGCACCCGGGCGACTCTTGCAGTCGATCCTTTCCGGCCCCATCGACATCGACAAGATGGATTACCTCGACCGCGATAGTCTGCACGCGGGAGTGCCCTATGGTCGCAACTTCGACCGCAATCGGCTGATTCAATCGCTGCTCTTGAACGAGGCTCAAGACGGCTTGGCCATTTCGACCAAGGGAAAGACGGCCGCCGAGCTGATGGTCTTCGCGCGGTACGTGATGTTCAGTGAAGTCTACTGGCATCACGCGGTCCGTTCGGCGACGAGCATGTTCGCTCGCGCATTCTTCGACCTGCGTCCGCGCCTGGAACTTAAGTCCTTCTTTCAATTGAGCGAGGCCGAATCGATCAATCGCCTGCTGCAGGCTGCCTCGGGCACGCGGTCCGCGCCGCTGCTGGACGCACTCTTCGGCGCGAAACGCGAGCTGTATAAACGGGTGGCGGAGTTCAGCCTCTATCAGGTCCCCGAGACCTATCGCCTGCTCGCGCGACGGCCTTATGGCTACCTGGTGCGGTGTGCGGAAACGCTGGCAGCACGGCTCGCCGACGTGCTCGGAGCACGGGTCGAACCGACCGACATCCTGTTGGACGCACCTCCGCCCGACCGGGAAATCGAGTTCAACGTCGACATCTTCTTTCCCAAAGAGGGCGTTTACCGACCGCTGCATGCGGTCTCTCCGGTGGTCGAAGCCCTGGCGCGAACCCAGTTTGATGATTACGTCAAGCGCGTGCGGGTCTTCGCTCATCCGCGAATCGCCGCTCGAATCACTGATTCGCCCGCTTTCGCCGGCTGCCTGGCAACGGCCATCGCCGCGACGCCCGACTTGCAATAGCCAGCCTCCTCCCGCCCCCGAATTCGGCCTTCGGCGTGCGATATGGGCGTATTGCCGGAATTGGGGACCTCTGGTAAAAGACGCACCCCTTGACGCAGGTCCGCGTCCCTCTTGCCTTCCGCGGAGCGGAGATTTCGATGGTCGCCCTACTGCCCAAAAACTATGGCCTGTCGACCGGACGATTGCTCCTTGTGGCGGTCGCCAGTTTGCCATTCCTCGCCTCGATCGGCTTTTGCTCGATCGAGCGCAAGCCCCATCCGCTGTGTGATTCTGTCGAACATCCGGCGCTCGTTTTCGATCAATACCTGGTCAACTTGGGCGAGATCCATAACACAGCCAAAGTCGAGGCTCACTTTCGCTTCAAAAACTGCGGAAGTTTTTCGGTCCGGATCACGAATGTCACTCCCAGTTGCAAGTGTCTGGCTCCGCAAATCGAAAAGCGGCCCTACGCGCCAGGCGAGATCAGCGACTTCACGCTGGGCGTGTTGACGACGCACCAGACGCCGGGGCCGCACGAGTACCTGGTCACGCTCGATTACGAAGATCCCCAGCCCCACTCCGTGACGGTGACGTTCAAATTGGTCATCCGCCGTGAGGTAACGCTCAGCCCGTCGCAGCTGATCGTCTATCAAAACGGCCTCAGCGAGACGGTACAGAAGGTCGTTCTGACGGACATGCGGCCGAAGCCGTTCCTAGTCGTCGCGGCGACTTGCCGTTCTCCATTGGTCAAAGTCGAGCTGCGCAAGCCAGTCGATGACCCTGAAGGGGGCCGTGAGACGACGATCGTGATCCACGTTGCGGCCCAAGTGCCAGCGGCAGGTGAAGACTGCTCCGTGTTCATCATGACCGACGATCCCCACTATCCGCGCATTCCCGTCCCGCTGAGAATCCGAGACGTTCACGCCAAGGCCAGCCCGATCGCCGGCGGGACCGCTCGAGCCGAAGCGTCTTCCGGAACCCGACGGTGACGCCGGGCGAAGAGTCTGGAGCGACCGAATCCGGAGCCACCGATCACGACCGGATCGCTCTGGCGATTCAACAGCCCTGGGCCGAACTGATCCTGCGAGGGATCAAAACTCTCGAAATTCGATCGCAGCCGACGCGGCTACGCGGCACGATTTATCTCTACGCGAGCAAACGCACGTCGCAATTACCGGCGGCCGACGTCGCGGCCCGCCGCTGGAACCTCGACGTCGAATCGCTGCCGCGGGGCAAGGTGGTCGGCCTGGTCGACGTGATCGACTGTCGGCCGTCGCGGGCGTCTGATCACCTAGCCGCCTGCGTGCCGGCCGAGTTACTCAACGGACACTTCGTCTACCAGCTTGCCCACCCGCGCCGTTTCGACGTCCCGCGCCCGGTGCGGTTCCTGCCCTACGGCGTTTGGTTTTACCCATTCAAACGCCGCCCGCATCGCGGCCGGTGAACTGTTCGCCGTCATTCTTGCGCTGAAGGCCAGTGCGATGGCTTCCAGGCGCAACCCGAGCCCGCCGAACCTCGACAGTCACTTGATGAGAATCAGCTTGCCATTGCGCGTAACCTGCAAGCGATAGATCTTCTCATCGTGCTGGATCTGAACTTCGCGAGCACCCTGAAAGAGGTCGGCCGAGTTGAGTGTCCGCTTCGGATCGGCGGCAGCCAGCTGTGAGTGCTCTTCGGACTCTTGAGGGCGTGGAGCGAGAGGGGCTGAGTCTGAGTCCATGATCTGCGCAACCTCGCATTGCTATTTTGTAACCATTCGGGACACCGGGCGGCTTGTAACCCAGTCGCGGTCGCACTAATCTATTGCAATTGAGACTCAGTGTCAACAACATGAGTCTCTTGCCTCACGCCAGCTCGCCCTTCCAGCCAGCCAGCATTCAGGGAATCAGCGGCCGAATCCTTGGTCGCCCCTGACTGTTGGTTTCTTCCTGCTGCTGGAAAGGCTGTGAAATGAGCTGGCGCCGCACCCGGCCTGCCGGGTTCACTCTGATCGAGTTGCTCGTCGTGATCGCGATCATCGCGACCTTGGTCTCGTTGCTGTTACCTGCGGTGCAGGCGGCTCGCGAAGCAGCCCGTCGCACTCAGTGTCGCAACAATCTCAAGCAGATCGGAATCGCGTTTCACAACTACCATGATGTGATGCGGCTCTTCCCGCCCGGCTATGTGGCCGGCTCGGCCGATCTCACGAACACGAGCCCGGGATGGGGCTGGGGCGCGATGATCCTGCCTTACATCGAGCAGTCGGGCCTCAATGGGAAGTTGAACTATCGCATCGCACTCACCGATCCGTTGAATGCCGCCAAGGTTCAGACATTTCTGCCCGGCTTCGTTTGTCCGTCTGACATTTTCACGCCGGAGGGTTTCACGATTTCCAGCGATGCGGCTCAGACGATGCACGTGGTGAAAGTCACGCCTTGCAGCTACGTCGGCTGCGTCGGCAACGACTCCTCCGAAGTCGACGACAACACGGAGCCCTGGAACGGGGTCCTGTATCGCAACAGCAAGGTTCGCATCTCGGACATTACCGACGGAACCACGTACACAATCGTCGTCGGCGAGCGCGCCTGGTGTCAGGTCAACGGCACCTGGATCGGCGCTCCCAACACGGGACTGATTCAAGCGGGCAAATTCAATCGGAACGCTCCCTCCACCGAGACGGCCGCATTCGCCATCTTGGGACACTCGCACTTCATCAACGGCATCGGCCAAGACAACGACGCCAACATGGACGATTTTTC
>DASRXU010000438.1:0-13480 GCA_035687365.1 Planctomycetaceae bacterium
AGTCCTGGCGATTTCCGGGACACTCTGAATAGCCACGTTCATCAATAAAGCCACCGCCCAGCCTGGGCCGCTCTCAACATTGGGAGGGATCTTGGCGAGGTGCAACGCCTCAAGTCCCACGCTCCAACGGTGATCCTCTCCGACGGCGACGTCGTCTTCCAACCCCGCAAAGCCCAGCAATGAGGCATCTGGGACACCGTCGACGGCCACGTGGCCGAGCCGGAGAGGGTCGGGATGAGGGGGCCACCTCATCCCATCCGCATCCACGAGTCCCGCCGCGACCACCGGGTCACTGGGTCACCGGGTCAGTTCCCTAGTGAAAGTATCTGACCCGACCCGGTGACCAGATTCTGTACAGGCCGGCGTCCTGTTTCCCGTCCGGTCTCGCCTCTGGCGCGGTGGACCAACTTCACTCCCTCTATCAAAAAATGTGTCCCGTCCCGCCGGTCCAAAAAAAGTTGGACCGGCGGTCCAACTTGGACCAGCGCGCGGTGCGCGTCCTCGATCAGTCCGCCGGGGATCTTTTCCTTCCTTAGTGAAAAAGGATCCCCACCCCGGCGGGGATCCTTTTTTCGTCCCCGGCGCGCCCCGGCCATCGACCTTGGACTTTGGACTTTGGACCTTAGACTTTGGACCCGAAAAAGGAACTATTCCCATTCAGCCACAAAACCGAGATTCGTCCAAGATCAGTTTTCCGGAATCCGGGATTGACGACGCGGATCGGCGGTTTGTGGCCTGCGGCAACGATTCTGAATTTAAGCCCCGGCAGGGGCGACCGAGTTTCTTTTTCCCACGCGTAGAGCGAATCGCGCCGGCGTCCGCTGGCTCTGCCCCGCGTCACGGCTCAGGACGTAGTCCGCCGTCCGGAATCCCAGGGTTTATTCTCTGACGCCCGCTGGAGCTCAAGAAGACGGAAATGGGGCCCAGGCTTCCGACCTGGGCTGTAGTGTCTTAGCCCGTTGGACCTCAAGACGAAGAAATCTCACCGCTTACTTGCGGCTCGATCCCAATTGTCCGCACGAACTGATCAGTCGTATAATTGGCCCGCCCCCATTTGGGAGCGGGAACTGAATCGAGTCAGTTAATCCCGTGTCTTGAAGATGAAAGGAGGTCTGTTTCTTGAAAGTTTTTTGGGTTAGGGCTGCCGCGTAATAATTCACTGAATCACGGTTGATGACTCCGCAGTGTGACGTCATGCAACCCAAGCGTCTCGACTCAGGGACGTTTGACCCAACGCCAGGGTCAAGCGTGAGTATAGGTCCGTATGCGCTAGCCGCGCGGAAATCGCTCGCGGGAAGCCACGAAAGCGTCTGGGATATGCACGGCCCCAGAGGCAGCCATTTTGAATTCGAAAAACTCGGAAATTGTCCGGTGGCCATGCGCGACTTCGGGTCGCGTGTGGCCTTTCGGCTCTCAGGTATCCCAAGCCTCCGCTCCGCTCCGCCCTGGGCTGTAGTGTCCCACCCCGTTAGGCCTCAAGACGAAGCAATCTCACGGCTCACTTGCGGCTCGATCCCATCGGCCAGCCTCGGCTGGTCTAGTTGGACAGACTGTCAATCCAGTTCTGCATCTTGTCCGCCATCTGACGCGCTCCGAGTCTGGCGAAGAGATCGCGAGATTTCGCCCAGAGCCCCCGCGCCCCTTCCAGGTCGCCGCGCGTTTGCAGTACCTTACCGAGGTTACCGTATTGGTTCGCCATGCCTTCGAGCCGCCCGAGCTTCTCGTCGATCGCCAGCGACTTGCGGTACATCGCTTCGGCCCCCTCCAAGTCGCCGCGCGTTTGCAGCACGTTACCGAGGTTGCCGTAGTCGTTTGCCATGCTTGCGGGGCGCCCGAGCTTCTCGTTAATGGCCAGCGACTTGCGGTACATTGCCTCGGCCCCCTCCAGGTCACCGCGCGTTTGCAGCACGTTACCGAGGTTGCCGTAACTGTCCGCCATGCCTTCGAGCCGCCCGAGCTTCTCTTCGATCGCCAGCGACTTGCGATGCATCGCTTCGGCCCCCTCCAAGTCGCCGCGCGTTTGCAGTACGACTCCGAGGTTGCCGTAAACGCTCGCCATGCCTTCGAGCCGCCCGAGCTTTTCTTCGATGGCCAACGACTTGCGATGCATCGCTTCGGCCCCCTCCAAGTCGCCGCGCGTTTGCAGCACGTTACCGAGGTTGCCGTAGTCGCTCGCCATGCCTTCGAGCCGCCCGAGCTTTTCTTCGATCGCCAGCGACTTGCGATGCATCGCCTCGGCCCCCTCCAGGTCGCCACGCGTTTGCAGCACGTTACCGAGGTTGCCGTAAGCGTTCGCCATGCCTTCGAGCCGCCCGTGCTTCTCGTCGATTGCCAGCGACTTGCAGTACATCGCCTCGGCCCCCTCCAGGTCGCCGCGCGTTCGCAGCAGGACACCGAGGTTCCCATAAGCGCTGGCAGTCTGAACCGTCTCAGCTTCGGGACCACTGATCGCCAGCCCGCGGCGCAGAAGCTGCTCGGCTTCGCCGAGCTCACCGATGCGGTGAAAGAACTGAGAGCCCAGGAACAGGACTCGAAGGTTGGTCGTGCCGTCGAGCGCCTTGGCGAAATTCTGACGTGCCTCTTCAATTCTGCCATCCAATGCTGCTTTCGCCGCGCCCTCTGCTAGCGCAAGCGATTGCGCGGCGGACGTCGCCTCGGCCACGCGCTCGGCAGCGTCGG
This sequence comes from Planctomycetaceae bacterium, assembly GCA_035687365.1. Lineage (GTDB taxonomy): Bacteria > Planctomycetota > Planctomycetia > Planctomycetales > Planctomycetaceae > DASPSM01. Next base: position 2,680 of record DASRXU010000438.1, read on the forward strand.
CACGCGCTGTGGCACTCTTGGCCTCTGCGCGCGCCTGTTCCGCCTCTTCCTTGGCGCGATCCGCCTCGAAACGGAGCTTTTCCAACTCCTCGACCGCGCGTTGCGCAGCTTCGCGATGCGCATCGATCTCGGCCTGAATCGAGTCAGGAACGATTGGCAAGACACGATCGCTGTCAACGGCCTCGCATTTGCCATCGACAAACGCCGTCAGGTGCTTATCGATCTCGATTCTGAACGACTTCTCATCTTCGAAACGTCGGGGTAGAACTCTGCGGGTTGCTTCAAGCTTCTTCCGGAAGGCGAGGACCTTTTCCAGCTGCGGTCCCGCATCGGCCATCTGCCCTGGATCGATATGCTTGAAGAAAACGAACAGGGTGGGAGTACGGTCCTTCTCGTTGCGCGCCAAGGCGCGATAGAACTCTTCCTCGGTGTAAGAAGAATAAGGCTTAGCGTCCGGAGCCTCTTGTCCCCAGCGTCGCCACATTACCAGGATAAAGATATCGCACGCATCGATATCCTCGTTGATCACGCTTTGGGATCGCCGGCCCATCGTCGACAGCGCGTCCTCCCAGCCCAACGGCTGGAACGTAACATGAGCTCCGCGCCCGAAACCTTTGTTCAATTCGTCAACGACCTCCTTGAACGCCCGTCGCTCCTCCGCGAGGTCGCCGGGGGATGCAATGAATACCTTGATCACGCGCTCTGTGGACATGGTTGCATATATTACACAATATCTTTGGCCACTAGCAGTTCATCCTCGGAATACTATGACGGAGATGTCCGCTTGGAGGCCATGTCGGCAGATTGATCGGCGAGCCGGTTCAGATCGAAGTCGAACAGATCGCCGATGCGTTCGACCGTGAGGTCAGCCGGCGGGTTGCTCGCGAACGCCTCCGGATCATGCGCATACATTCCCTGCTTGGGAAACACGGTCGTCACGCGGCTGCCCCAGATTTTTTTGACCGCCGTGAGAATCCGCGGCTTGTCGTCGATCAGGACGTAGTGCTCGGCCGGGTAGCGGCGTTCGACGTCTTCTAGCTCTTGTTCCTTGTGAATGTAGATCAGCACGTGGCCGTCGACTGTGTCCCAGATGCCCGATTGTTGGGCTTTGCGGGGTTGGAAGACGACGTCGCCGTCGGAGAGGATCACCGTCGGGGCGTGGCTCCTGAGGCGTTTGAGGACCTCGAGCGCGCCGGGGTAGAGGACTTTGGCGAACGGGTAGTCGACGAGCCAGAACGACAGGGCCAGCAGCTTTACTTCGTGCGGGTTTTCGACACGGTATTGCTGCAGTGCCCCCAGGTAGTCGCGGTAGCCGAGCGTGTCGAACAGGCGTTCGAGGATGGCCCAATAGCGATCGCGCGGGCCGGTGCCGAATTCGCGTTCGAGATAATCCTTGATGTCGGCCTGGATGCGGTCGTTGTCCAAGAGCGTGTTGTCGATGTCGACCAGGAAGACCACCGGCGATTTGTCGGGCATTCGTGTTCTCGCGAGTAAGACCTGCTCTCCTATAATAGGCACGCGGCGATCCGAAATCCGCAGCACCCGACTGCTTACGCAGTCGGCTCGCCAAACTCTGTTAACCGAAGCAACGCGAGATGACCACTCCCTGGGCCGAGGAGACGCGGGCCATTCTGCTCGAGTCGAACGCACTCCTGAGCGATGATCATTTCGTCTACATCTCGGGGCATCACGGCAGCGGGTGGGTCGATAAAGACGCTATCTTTCTGCGGCTGGAACGGGTGCGGCGGCTCACGCAGCTTCTGGCTGAGGCGACGGGACCGATTCAGCCGGACATCTTGTGTGGGCCGGCGGTTGGGGGACTGATTGTCGCGCAGTGGACGGCGTTCGCGCTCGGGCTGCCGGCTGTGTTTGCCGAGCATGATGTGCGGCGGTCGCTGGATGAACTGCGCGGGCCGTTCAGCCTGCACCGCGGTTTCGAGCGCCAGGTCGCCGGGCGGCGCGTGCTCGTCGTTGACGACATTGTGAACACGGGCCAATCCGCCGTTCAGACCGCGGCGGCCGTTCGCTCTGCTGGCGGAACCGTGCTCGCCGTCGCCGCACTCGTCGATCGCGGCAACACAAACGCCGAAAAGCTTGGCGTGCCGGAATACGTCTACTTGCTCGAGCACCTGATTCCAAATTGGCCGGCCGCCGAGTGCCCGCTCTGCCAGCAACAGGTGCCGATCAACACGCATCATGCGCACGGGCAGGAATTTGTCGATGCGCAGCAAACTCAGCACACCTAGGGCCGGCTGACCAGCTTTTTTGAAGCATTTTCCAGCACGGGCACGATGCTTTGTAGTTTGAGCCGGCTGAGGCGGTCTTCGTCCCTCATCGTAAAGCGGAAGGGACCGTCGGGCGTGTCGCGGGTCCATTTCGCAATCGGAATGTCGGCTCGGCGCTCGATCCCGAATCCGTTCATTTGACTGCGGTAGATAACCTGCCCTCCAAACGGCACTTTGGAAGCTCCGATGGTGGGCAGCGTCGTGTTTTCAACTTCGCGCGTGCTCGGCAGGTAGGGAAGGGCGTAGAAGACGATGTCTCCGTGCTGCAAGAACGTGTAGCCACCGGCCTTGTTTGGGTAATACATGAGGACGCCAATCTTTTTCGCGTGTACGCCCGCGGGCTGAGCAAGCCGGAAATCCCTCCGAACCGGCGAGTCAGCGACAAACTGCGAGTCGTCTGAAGGCTTCGCAACCGATACCGATAGACCAAGCACAACCGCGAGGATCAGCGTCCTTGGCATCGAGCGACTCCGTTCTTTGTCGCAGGGCTGTCCGAAAGGGAGCGCGGGTCCACCGATCCTGGCAGCTCCCGCACCGAAATCGGTGGGCCTTCGGTCCGAAGCGGACCTCGTCCCACCCTACGACAGCGCAGCGTTCACGATTTGTTGCGCTTCGGCGACGATTTGGTCGAGCTTGCTCTGGCTCTCGAAGCTCTCGGCATAGATTTTATAGACATTCTCGGTGCCGGAGGGGCGGGCCGCAAACCAGCCGCTCTTGGTGACGACTTTGAGGCCGCCGATGACCGCGTTGTTGCCCGGGGCCCGTGTCAGTTTGGCGACGATTGGCTCGCCCGCCAGGGATTGCGTGCGGACCGCTTCGGGGGACAGATTCTTGAGCTTCGCTTTTTGCTCGGGTGTCGCGGGGGCGTCGATGCGCGTGTAGAACGGCGTCCCGAACTCGGCCGTCAGACGCCGGACGTGCTCGCCCGGGTCTTTGCCGGTGCGGGCCGTGATCTCGGCGGCCAAGAGATCCATGATCGGGCCGTCCTTGTCGGTGGTCCAAACGGTACCGTCGAGGCGGAGGAAGCTGGCGCCGGCGCTTTCCTCTCCGCCGAAGCAACACGTGCCGTCAAACAGGCCGGGGGCGAACCACTTGAAGCCGACCGGCACTTCGTTGAGGCGACGATTGTGTTTGGTGACCACGCGATCGATCAGGCTGCTGCTGACGAGGGTCTTGCCAACGGCCGCCGTCTGCGGCCAGTTGGGGCGATGGGCCAGCAGGTAATCGATGGCGACGGCGAGGAAATGATTCGGATTGAGCAGGCCGACGGACGGCGACACGATTCCGTGGCGGTCGGAATCGGGATCGTTGGCGAAGGCGACGCGGAATTGATCCTTGAGGGCGACGAGCCGCGCCATCGCGTACGGGCTCGAGCAGTCCATGCGGATCTTGCCGTCGTGATCGACGGTCATGAAGGAAAACGTCGGATCGACAGCCGGGTTGGTGACTGTCACGTCGAGACCGTAGATTTCGCGAATCGGATCCCAGTAGTGCACGGCCGCCCCGCCGAGCGGATCGACGCCCAGCTTGAGGCCGGCACTCTTGATCGCCGCCATGTCGACGACGTTTTTCAGATCGTTGACGTAAGGAAGAATGAAATCTTCTTCGTGCGTCGTGGCCGCTTTGAGGGCCTGCGCATACGGAACTCGCTTCACGCTGGCGTTCTTTTCGCCGAGCAGGGCGTTGGCGCGGTCTTCGATCCAACTGGTGACGTCGGTGTCGGCCGGGCCGCCGTTGGGCGGGTTGTACTTGAAGCCGCCGTCTTCGGGCGGATTGTGCGACGGCGTGATGATGATGCCGTCGGCCAGGTGCTCTGTGCGAGCGCGGTTGTAGACGAGGATCGCCCGCGAGATCACGGGCGTTGGTGTCACGCCGTCGTCGCGCTGGATGATTGTCTCGGCACCGTTGGCGGCGAGCACTTCGAGGGCCGTGCGCTGCGCAGGGCCGGAGAGCGCGTGCGTGTCCTTCCCCATGTAGACGGGGCCGTCGATCTTCTGCTGCTGCCGGTATTCGCAGATCGCCTGCGTGATCGCGGCGATGTGCGCGTCGGTGAAAGTGCCGTCGCGCGGCGTGCCCCGGTGGCCGCTGGTGCCAAAGGTCACCTTTTGATTGCGATCGCCCAGGTCGGGCTTGCGCTCGGCATACTCCCGCTCGAGCGCGGCGACGTCGATCAGCAGACTCTTGGGCGCCGGTTTGCCGGCCAGAGGCGAGAGGGGCACGCTTTGTTCCTTTGACGCGTTGTTAGCGCGCGTTTCCTCATGGGCAATCGGCCGGCGGCACGGGGCAGGGGAGCGCGTGCCAGATCTCGGATGCGTATTCCTGGATCGCACGGTCGCTGGAGAACCGGCCCGAGCTGGCAATGTTGATCACCACCTTGCGGAACCAGGCGTCCGGGTCGGCGTAGAGCTTGCCCGCGGCGGATTGAGTCTCGACGTAGGCCGGCAAATCGGCCAGGTGCATGTAATAGTCGCCGTGATCGAGCAGTGTGTCACGGATCGGGCCGAAAATGCCCGGTTCGTTTTGGCTGAAGTGATCGGAGAAGATCAGGTCAAGCGCCTGCCGCGTCTCGGCATCGTTCTGATAGCGCTCGTGCGGATCGTAGTGGCCACGGAGGTCGACGACTTGCTGGGCCGTCAGCCCGAACAGGAAAAAATTCTCCTCGCCGGCGGCCTGGGCCATTTCGATCGTCGCGCCGTCACGGGTGCCGACCGTCAGCGCTCCGTTCATCATGAACTTCATATTGCTGGTGCCGCTGGCCTCGTAGCCGGCCGTCGAGATTTGCTCGGAGATGTCGGCGGCGGGGATCAGCCGCTCGGCGAGACTGACGTTGTAATCGGGAATGAACACGACCTTCAGACGGCCGCGGGTTGCCGGATCGCCGTCGATCGTTCCCGCGACATTGTTGATGAATTTGATGATCAGCTTGGCCAGCACGTAGGCAGGGGCTGCCTTGCCCGAGAAAAAGACCGTGCGAGGCGGCAGCTCGAGCTTGGGATCCTTTCGCAGGCGATCGTAGAGCACGATCACATGCAGCGCGTTGAGCAGTTGCCGTTTGTACTCGTGGATCCGCTTGATCTGGCAGTCGAAGATCGTGTCGGGGTCGACGATCTGTCCGGTCGTCGCCTTCAGCCAGTCGGCGAATCGGCCTTTTGCCTGGCGTTTCGCCTCCCGCACGCGTCCGCGAAATGTTGCGTCCTCCGCGAGCGGCAACAGCTTGCGAAGCTGGTCCAGGTCGGCGACCCAACCGTCGCCAATCGCTTCGTTGATGAGCGCGGCAAGCCCCGGATTGCACATTTGCAACCACCGACGCGGGGTGACGCCGTTGGTCTTGTTGTTAAATCGCTCCGGAAACATCTCGCCAAAATCGCGGACGGTTCGCGTCCTTAGCAATTGCGAATGGATCGCCGCGACGCCGTTGGTGCTGTGGCTGCCCAGGATCGCGAGATTGGCCATGCGAACCTGACGGACGGGCGTCTCTTCGATCAGGCTCATCCGCTGCACGCGTTCGACGTCGTCCGGATGATGCGCGCGAACGTCATCGAGAAAGCGTCGATTGATCTCGTAGATGATTTCGAGGTGCCGCGGGATGATCAGCTCGAACACGTCGACCGGCCACTTTTCCAACGCCTCGGGCAAGAGGGTGTGGTTGGTGTAGGCGAGCGTGCGCACCGTGAGATCCCAGGACTCGTCCCAGCCCAGGCCGGCCACGTCGAGCAGAATTCGCATCAGCTCGGCGACGGCCAGCGACGGATGCGTATCGTTGAGTTGGATGGCGACTTTGTCGGGCAGCGCGTGCCAATCGCTGTTCGATTTGCGGAAGCGACGAACGATATCGGCCAGCGACGCCGCTACGAGGAAGTATTCTTGCGCGAACCGCAGGCGTCGGCCGGCTGATGTCGAATCGTCCGGATAAAGCACGCGGGTGAGGTTCTCGGCCCCCACCTTGTCGTGCACGGCGGCGAAGAAATCGCCACGATCGAACTCGCGAAGATCGAAGTAATCGGGATGGACCGCCTCCCACAGGCGCAGCGTGTTGATCGTCTTGCCGCCGTAACCGACGATCGGCCGATCGTAAGGAATCGCGTAGAGAGAGTGGGGCGCATTGCCGACGATCCGCGTCATACCGCTTTGCAGGCGCACGCGGGCGTTCGACCACACATCGACCTGATCACTCGGACGGGGGACTTCCCACGGGTCGGGCTGGCGCAGCCAGTTGTCGGGGCTTTCGAGCTGATAGCCGTCCTTGATCTCTTGGCGAAAGATGCCGTACTCATACCGCAAGCCGTAACCGATCGCCGGAATCTGCAAGGTCGCCAGGCTGTCGAGATAGCAGGCGGCCAGGCGACCCAGTCCGCCGTTGCCCAAGCCGGCATCCGGCTCACTCTCGGCCAGTTCCATCAGGTCGAGCTTTTCCCGTTTCATCGCCTCTTGGGCGATTGGTTCCACCAGCAGATTATGGATGTTGTTCGTAAGGGAGCGGCCGATCAGAAACTCCATCGACAGATAGTAGACCCGCTTGGGGTTTACGCGGTCGTAGGTGTCGGACGTCTTGATCCAACGTTGGGAGAGCAGATCGCGCAGTGAGCGCGCGACCGCTTCGAATCGCTGGCGCGGACTGGCGTCCTCGGGATCGACGACGTTGTCGAACACCAAGTGCCGCTCGTAGGAAGCGTTTTCATCGCCAGAGAATCGGACGGGGCCACACTCGTATTGCTCGAGCGCTTTGGCGATCCGCCCGTGAAGGACCGGAGCCTTTTGTGCCGACTGACCATCCGGCGCAATCGCTTCGGAAGTCTTCGCGGTCGGAGTGTTGGTAGGAGAGGCGTCGTCCGTTTTTGTCTTTCGAGGCATGGATCACTCCCCAACGAGCGGTGCAGGTCAGGTTTTCCACTTCCAGTTGCGGATCTCGGGCATGTCTTCGCCGAACTTGTAGATGTACTGCTTATGCTCGATCAGCTTATCGCGGCACGCCTGCTTGATGTACGCCGCCTTGCCACCGAGCTGCGGGAGGCGATCGACGGCGTCCATCACCAGGTTGAAGCGATCCATCTGGTTGAGCACCGTCATGTCGAACGGCGTGGTGATCGTCCCCTCTTCCTTGTAACCGCGGACGTGCAAGTTGTCGTGGTTGTGACGCCGATACGTGAGGCGATGGATCAGCCACGGATAACCGTGGTAGGCAAAGATGACCGGCTTGTTCTTCGTGAAGAGCGTGTCGAAATCGTTGTCGTCCAGGCCGTGCGGGTGCTCGCTGGCCGGTTGCAGGCGCATCAGGTCGACGACGTTGATCATGCGGATTTTCAGCTCGGGCAAGTGTTCGCGCAGGAGCTGAATCGCCGCCAGGATTTCGAGCGTGGGCACATCGCCGGCGGCTGCCATGATCACGTCAGGCTCGCAATCGGCGTCGTTGCTGGCCCACTCCCACATGCCGATGCCGGCCGTGCAGTGTTTGACGGCCTGGTCCATGTTGAGCCATTGCGGAGCCGGATGTTTGCCAGCCACGACGACATTCACGTAGTGCCGGCTGCGAAGGCAATGGTCGGCCACCGAGAGCAGGCAGTTGGCGTCGGGCGGCAGATAGACCCGCACGATCTCGGCCTTCTTGTTGAGGACCAGGTCGATGAAGCCGGGGTCCTGATGTGTAAAGCCGTTGTGATCCTGCCGCCAAACGTGCGAGGAGAGCAGAATATTCAGCGAGGCAATCGGCCGCCGCCACTCGATTCCCTTTGTGACCTTCAGCCACTTGGCGTGCTGGTTGAACATCGAGTCGACGATGTGGATGAACGCTTCGTAGCAATTGAACAAACCGTGCCGGCCGGTGAGCAGGTAGCCTTCGAGCCAGCCTTCGCACTGGTGTTCGCTGAGCACTTCGATCAGGCGGCCTTCGGGCGCCAAATGGTCGTCGCTCTCGATGACCTCAGCCTCCCACTGTTTGTTCGTGGCGTCCAACACACCCAGCAACCGATTCGAGGCCGTTTCGTCCGGACCGAAAACGCGGAAGTTCCTCTGGTCGGCGTTCTGTTTGATGACGTCGCCCAAGAATTTTCCCAGCACGCGCGTGTCTTCGCCGTTGACCGATCCCGGCTTGGGGATTTCCACCGCGTATGCTTGAAAGTCAGGCAGTCGCAGATCGCGCAGCAGAATGCCGCCGTTCGCGTGTGGGTTGGCCCCCATCCGCCGATTGCCCTTCGGAGCGAGCGCGCCGAGTTCGGGAATCAGCGTGCCGTGCTTGTCGAAGAGTTCCTCGGGCTTGTAGCCGCGCATCCAATTTTCGAGGATCTTCAAGTGCTCAGGATTCTTGGAAGCTTCGGAGAGCGGCACCTGGTGCGCGCGGTAAGTCCCCTCGACCTTTTGTCCGTCGACGACCTTGGGGCCGGTCCATCCCTTGGGACTATTCAGCACGATCATCGGCCAGCGGGGCCGCGTGAATTTTCCAGTTTTGCGCGCGTCGGACTGAATACGTTTGATATCGGCGAGGCACGCGTCGAGCGTCTCGGCCATCAGCGGGTGCATCTTGGCTGGATCGTGGCCCTCGACAAAATGAGGCACATAGCCGTATCCGCACAACAGTTGCTCCAGTTCTTCGCGACCGATCCGCGCGAGGATCGTCGGGTTGGCGATCTTGTAGCCGTTCAGGTGCAAAATCGGCAGCACGGCTCCGTCGTGGATCGGATTGAGAAACTTGTTGCTGTGCCAACCGGTGGCCAAGGGGCCCGTCTCCGCTTCGCCGTCGCCGACGACGCAGGCGACGATCAAGTCAGGATTGTCGAACACGGCACCGAAGGCGTGGCTCAGGCTGTAGCCCAACTCGCCCCCTTCGTGGATCGAGCCCGGCGTTTCCGGCGCGGCGTGACTCGGAATCCCGCCGGGGAAGGAGAACTGTTTGAATAGCCGCCGCAAGCCGTCCTCGTCCTGCGAGATGGCCGGATAGAGTTCGCTATAGGTTCCCTCGAGATAGGTGTTCGCCACGACGGCGGGTCCGCCGTGTCCGGGGCCCGAAATGTAGATCATGTTCAGGTCGTATTCCTGAATGATCCGATTCACGTGCACGTAGACGAAGTTTTGGCCCGGTGTCGTGCCCCAGTGGCCCAACAAGCGCGCTTTGACGTGTTTGAGCTGCAGCGGCTCTTTCAGTAGCGGGTTGTCGAGCAGATAGATCTGCCCGACCGCAAGGTAATTAGCCGCCCGCCAATAGGCGTCGATCTTTCGCAACTTGTCGGCAGCCGGAGGCCCCGTCATTTCCGTGCTCCTAAACCGGCCTGCGGCCATTCGTCAGGCTGCGGTCACTTCGACGACGCCTTGCGGATTTGCTCTTTGGCGACGGCCACCATCGCGTCGGGCGTGAAGCCATACTTTGTTTGCAGTTCTTTGAGCGGCGCCGACGCGCCGAAGGTGTGCATCCCCACGCTTTCGCCGTTGTTGCCTACGTACCGACACCATCCCATCGTGCTGGCAAACTCAATCGACACGCGGGCGGTGACGGCGGAGGGCAGCACTGTCTCACGGTAATCGGGATTGTGCTTGCAGTGGTACTCGAAGATCTCCCACGAGGGCATGCTCACCACCCGTGCGCCGATCCCCTCCGCTTTGAGCTTTTCGTAACAACCGACCGCCAACGAGACTTCGCTTCCGGTCGCCAGCAGCAGCACCTGCGGCTTTCCACCCGGCGCATCCGCCAGGATGTACGCGCCGCGCTGCACTCCTTCGGCAGCGGCATACTTCTTTCGATCAAGCGTCGGCAAAGCTTGGCGCGAAAGAATCAAAGCCACCGGCTCGTGCTGCCGCTGCATGATGAACTTCCAAGCCTCAACGACTTCGCCGGCGTCGGCCGGGCGTAGCGTGATCAAGCCGGGGATCGCTCGCAACGAGGCGAGGTGTTCGACCGGCTGGTGGGTCGGACCGTCTTCGCCGACGCCGATCGAGTCGTGCGTGAAGACGTAAATCGTCGGAATCTCCATCAGGGCCGACAGCCGCAGCGCGGGACGCAGGTAATCACTGAAGACGAAAAACGTCGAGCCGAACGGCCGCACCTTGGAGACCGAGAGACCATTGAGGATGGCGGCCATCGCATGCTCGCGAATGCCGAAGTGAAAATTGCGCCCGCCGTAGCTGCCGGCTTTCAATTCACTCAATTCACTCGCTTCGAAATCTCCGGCCCCTTCGAACGTCAGGCGGGTCTTGGTGGAAGGGGCCAGGTCGGCCGCACCGCCGATGAGCCAGGGCACGTTTTTGGCAACGGCGTTGAGCACCTTGCCCGACGATTCGCGCGTGCCCATACCTTTGGGATCAGGGGCAAAAGTCGGCAGCTCTTTGTCCCAGCCCGCGGGCAGTTCGCGGCGCTGAATTTGCGTGAGCTCGTCGGCCAGCTGGGGCAACTTCTTCTTGTACTCCTCGAACTGCTTGAACCAGGCGTCCCGCAGTTCCTTGCCGCGCTTGCCGATCCCGTCGTGGAAGTGTTCGTACACGCCGTCCGGCACCAGAAACTTGGAGTCTTCGGGCCAGCCGTAGTTCCGCTT
>DASRXU010000439.1:0-1643 GCA_035687365.1 Planctomycetaceae bacterium
TCTGAAGGCCCCTTGCGACCAAGGTGCCATTATCACCCGCCCCGGCGGGACGAGACTATGCCCAAAGTCAGCGTACGCGGGCGATTGCTCTTCGCCTTCCTCGGCATCAGTGCTTTCGCCGTGCTTGCAGCCGCGGCGTCGATGTGGGCGTTTCTCGAATTGGGGCGTGTTGTCCAGCGAACCACTGAAGTGGATACCCCGGCGGCGCTCGCCTCATTGGAGCTGTCGCGCCAAGCTGAGCGGATCGCCGCCGGTGCCCCAGCTCTGCTCGCCGCACCGAATGAAGCCAGCCGCGGGAGGGTTGTCGCGGATATCCGTGCCCAGCTTGCAGGTTTGGAAGCCATCCTCGCCAAGCTACGTGACAGAAATGCCTCACCGGATTTTGGTCAAATCAAAGCCTCTGTGGCTAGCCTCGGCAACAACCTTGATGCGCTCGATAAGGTTGTTGCCGAAAAGCTCGCAACCGCCCAGAAAAAAGCGAAGCTGCTGAACCGCCTCTCGACCGCAGTGATCGGGATCAACCGACTGGTAGCGCCGGTTGTTCTCGTGTTGGATTCTGAGCTTGCAGCATGGAGGCGCGCAGGCGGCGCCGAATCGGAGGAGGTCCTTGCCCGAGCAGCTGCTGGTTTCGTTCCGCTGCAGAAGGCGCAGCTCGAGATCGCCGCATTTAATGACGGCCTGCTCAAGATTGCTGAGGCTCCATCGAGCGGTGACCTATCGATACTCTCAATCCCGCTTAAGCGCTCGCTTTCCGCGCTTGAAACGATTGCGTCCGAATTTGAGCTGTCGCTCCGGGGCCGCTTCCTTGAGCGGGTGCGCGAACTGCGTACCCTTGCGGAAGGGTCGGAAGGATTGCCGGCCGCTCGCCAGCGCGAACTCGAGGCCCTGGCTCGAGGCGAGCGAATATTGGCCGAGAACGCCGTCCTTTCGCGCGGTCTGACCCAAGCGGTCGATCGGCTCGTCGCGGGTGCCGAGTCGGACATTGCCGCTGCCGGCGTCGAATCAAGGCGAGTGCGGCAAGTCAGTACGATTGCGCTTGCCACGATCGTGCTGGCCAGCATTCTGAGCTCGGCGTTGATTGTGTGGCTCTATGTCGACCGCCAGCTGATTGGCAGGCTCACGGCGCTCGCCGGCAGCATGCTTCGTATAGCGGGCGGTGAACTGCATGCACCGCTGCCCGCGCCCGGGGGGGACGAAATCGGCCGCATGGCGGACGCGCTCCGCGTCTTCCGCGACACTGCGGTCGAGGTCGAAGAACAGCGGCTGCGCGAGCGACAGGTAGTGCTCGATACAATCGACTATGGTGTCTTGATCCTTGACCGAGGACTGCGCGTAAGGATGTACAATCACGCCTTTGTCCGGCTGTCGGGGGTCGACATTGAGCTCCTGCGGACCAATTCGCACTTCCGTGACGTGATGGATGCAGCCAGGAGGGCCGGGATCTACGACGAGGTATCCAGTTCGGACTGGGAGGCTTACGCCGAGGCCCAACTGGTGGAGATCAAAGGCGGGTTGGTCCAACCCCGGGAGTGGCGGTTACCAGACGGGCAGACGTTGGAGTACCAATGCGTGCCGCTGCCGGACGGCGGTCGGATGATAACCTATTTTGACCTCACCCGGCTCAAGAAAGCGGAGGCCGAACT
>DASRXU010000440.1:0-3246 GCA_035687365.1 Planctomycetaceae bacterium
GACAGCCGTCTCGAAGGCACTCGGTTAATTTGCGACACGTTGAACCGCCTGCAGAAGCCACCCAAGATATTGGTCTGCGCGTCGGCGATCGGCTATTACGGGAACCGCGGCGACGAAGTGCTCGACGAGCGGTTCGCGGCGGGCGAAGGCTTCTTGGCCGATCTATGCAAGGAATGGGAGGCCATTACCGAGTCGGTGCGGCCGCGGGGAATCCGCGTCGTCAACGTCCGCTTTGGAATTATCCTGTCCGCCGGGGGTGGAGCGCTCGCGAAAATGCTCACGCCCTTCAAACTTGGCGTGGGTGGCGTCATTGGCAGCGGCCGTCAGTACATGAGTTGGATCGGCCTTGATGACGTGATCGGCGCCATCCACCATGCGATTACCTGCGACGCGCTGAATGGTCCGGTGAACGTCGTCGCTCCAAACTCGGTCACCAACCACGACTTCACGAAAACCCTGGGTCGCGTCTTGCGGCGGCCGACGGTTCTGCCGATGCCCGCGTTCGCCGCCCGACTCGCTCTCGGTGAAATGGCGGACGAGTTGCTCCTGGCGAGCATCCCAGTTTTACCGCGGAGGCTCGAAGAAACCGGCTATAAGTTCCGCGACGCTCAACTCGAACCGACGTTGCGACACGCGCTGGGACGCTAGGTGGGAGCGGCTTAACCGAACGTTGCGCTCGTCAGCAGCTCACGCGTCGCCGGATGAGTCGGGCAATCGAAAATCTGCTCGGGCGGGCCCGATTCCACGATGAAACCGTCTACCAGCACGTGGACATTGGTTGCCACGCGACGGGCAAACGACATGGCGTGCGTCGCCACGAGCATGGTCTGCCCCGACTTGGCCAGGTCGGTCATCACGCCCAGCACTTCGGCGGTCATCTTGGGATCGAGCGAGCTGGTTGGCTCGTCGAACAAAATGACTTCTGGTTGCATCGCCAGCGCGCGGGCAATCGCCACGCGCTGTTGCTGTCCCCCTGACAGTTGATGGGGCAGCGCATCGAGCCGATCGGACAGTCCGACACGGGCCAAGAGCAGCTCCGCCTGGCGGATCGCCTCGTCGCGAGGCTTGTGCAGGACATAAATCGGCGCTTCGATCACGTTTTCGAGCGTCGTCCGGTGAGCAAACAGGTTGAACTGTTGGAAGACGGTTCCGACGGAACGTCGCAGCGTACACAGTTGCTGTTCGCGTCCGCCTCCGTTGCCGGCGGCCAGCCGAGCGTCGCCGACGACGACCTCACCGCTCTCAAACGGTTCCAGGCCATTGGCGCACCGTATGAGCGTGCTCTTGCCGGAGCCCGAGCCGCCGATCAGCACGCCGACCGTGCCCCGCTCGACTCTCAAGTTGACGCCTTTGAGGACTTCTCTGTCCCCACGACGTTTGACGAGATTGGTGACGCTCAGCAAGGTCGGCTTTCTGGAATCACGAGAGACCCTTTCCGTTCAGGCGCCGCTCGAGCCAGGCGGCCAAGAGCGAAAGGGGCCAGCTCATCGCCAGGTATAGGACGCTGGCGACGATGGCCATGTGCAAAAAGAGCCCTGTACTCTTCGCGGCTACCGAGTATTGCTTGGAAAGTTCTTCAACGGCAATCACCGAGCAGACGGCCGTATCCTTATAGAGCGCGATAAAGTCGTTGGCCGTCGCGGGGATCACCGTGCGGACAGCCTGCGGCAGAATGATTCGGCGGATGGCAAGTGGCCGACTCATCCCCAGCGAGAGGGCCGCTTCCATCTGGCCCACGGGAATCGATTGGATTCCCAACCGCATGATTTCGGCCTCGTACGCCGAATAGTTGACGGCCAAGGCCAAAACACCCGACCAAAACGCGCTGATGGTGACACCCAAGTCGGGCAATACGAAATAGACGACAAACAATTGAAACGCCAAGGGAGTTCCTCGGACAATTTCGACGTAGAGGGTCGTCGTCCCGCGCAGCAACCGTCCCGCGATGGTGGGCGGCGCTCCCGATCCGCCGAGCACCGCCGATGGCCACGCGCGAATAATGGCGATGGCCAAACCGATCCCAACGGCCAGCGGCATCGATAAGAATGCCAGGATGACAGTCACACCGGCCGCACGGAAGAAGAGGGGCAACTCCGCGCGAATTTGTGTCAGCGCGCCGGCTTCAGGCGCTGCATCTGCCGGCGGCCAGTGCTTCCAGACTTCCGGCAGTCGCTCTTGGGCAGCGTTCCAAAGGCCGTATTTCTGGTAAATCTGGCGGAGCGTGCCGTCCTCATACAGCTTCCGCAACGCTACGTTGACTTCGTCGATTAGTGAGTCGTCGCTGCGCCGCGCGTAGAGAACGTAGTAACCGGGCTGGGCTGGATGATCGACGATTCGCAGGCGGGGATAGCGTTTCAGGCGATTGAGATAGAACTCGAGCGCAGGCAGGTCCTGAACGGTCGCGTCGATCTGGCCAATGTCGATGAGCTTAAAAGCCTCGACCGTTCCCTCGAAGCGAACGATTTCGCACGTGGCGCCGTATTCTGCCGTGGCAAATCGGTCGGCCGACGATCCGCCCAGCACGCCCACGCGCGGCCGGCGGCCTTTTAGCGGTTGCCGCAGATCGGCCCACGATTTGATCAGCGATCCTTCGCGGACGCTCAGTCCCAGTTCGTAGATGTAATACGGAATGCTGGCAGCATAATGGCGCGCTCGCTGGGCCGTGTACTCGTAGCCGTTGAGCCCCAGATCGATGTCACCGCGGTCAAGATCCGAGAGAATCTGGTCCCAACCGCACAGCACAAGCCGCGCTTCGCGGCCCATTTGCCGTCCGAGCGCGTTCGCCAAGTCGACTTCGAAGCCGATCACCCGCGAGGGTTCGTTCGGATCGGGATAGGTATAGGGGCCGCCGCCTTCGCGATCCGCACCCCAACGGAAGGACTTGGTCGGCGGGCCGGCAGCGTGTCCCGTGTCTCGCGCGAGGCCCAGCAGAACTGAGAGTGCCACGGCCGCCGCGAGACCGGTGCGGAAAGATTTCAATACGGACGAACGCCTGGCTTTATGCAAATGCCACGGAGAATTGTTCGTCGCGAGGACTCCCGAATGCAGGCTACTCTTCTGAATCCGAGGTCTCTTGCTCGACGTCTTGCGGAGCAAGCGGCTCGACGATGCAATATTCGCCCTTGGACCAACGAAGCAAATCGACTTGCCGGCAGCGCTCGCTACAGAATGGAAACGTCGCCGATTTGGCGGGCGTTTCTGTTAGGATCGGCTTCGAGCAGATCGGGCAAGTCGGCGGAGCGATCA
>DASRXU010000441.1:0-11633 GCA_035687365.1 Planctomycetaceae bacterium
AACGCGACCCGTTTAGAGAGAGTCGGGGGGAGCCTGCGTTGAGCGTCAATTGCGAGAAGAAGCAGCCGGCGTCGCGAACGTAGGAGTGCGACGTACCTTCAGGAGCGGGCGAGGCTGGTCAAGGACTGTCGTTCTTAGCCTGTTCTTTCTTTTCTGTCTTTTCCGTCTGCTTCGGTTCCGGCTCGAACGACTCGACTTCGACCATCAGCACTTGAATCGTCAGCTCTTCGATCTTCGATTTCTTGGCTTCGGGGTCGGGCGGTTGTCGCGTGATCAGTACGTCGAGCGAGCGAGTGCGCTTGCCGTTGAAATCGCGCTGCATGATGTCGACCCACTTGCCCGACTCGAGATCGTGGGTCGCCGACACCGACTTGCCGGCGGTCCCTTTTGAGAATCCCGAGCGATAAAAGGTGGCCGTGCGGTTGATGTCGTCGGACCCTTCCAGTTGGACGTAGTGAATGACGAGCGGTTCGCTGACGGCGGCCGTCATGTTGGCCGGCAGATCCTCGGGCCAACGCAGATGGAATTCCTTCGTGATTTTTTCGCCGGGCCGCAACGAGAACGGACACGGCACGGCAGGCGTCGGAGCGCCGCTCGGCCCCTTGGTCTTGGTCTCTCCGGCGTCCTTCTTCTCGGTAGTGCGTTTTTTCGCGGCGGGATCGGCGGCCTTCGTCGGCTTGGTGCCGGCCTTCGATTTATCGAGCGGCGCAGCCTTGTCGTCTTTGGCGTCGGCTTTCTCTTTGTCAGCGCCCGCGTCCTTATCAGCGCCCGCGGCATCGCTCGCGACGGCCACCTCGCCCAGACGATCGTCCCAGTGACTGACGAATTTTTCGATCGTATCGCGCCACTCGTATTGCGCTTCGGCCTGCTTTTGCTTTTCAGCGAGTTCTTCGGCCCGTTTCTCGGCGGCCGGACTGCGCTTGCCTGAGCCGACGGACGGAGGCCGATGTCTCGTTTTGGGGCGGTCCTTGTAGGTGAGCGTCTTCATGACGACGATGCTTCCCGGATCGAGCCAATCGGCACCGACGACAAACGTAGGTCCTTGCGGCGCCGGCGCTCCCTTTGCCCGTCCACCGCCCCCCATTCCTCGCCCGCGCCCGCCTCCGCCGGCTCCCATGCCGCCCATCGCCATTCCACCTCCCATGCCCCGGCCCGGGGGGGCCGCCGCAGCGGCAGCCGGTTGCTCCTGCGGCCCTAGCTCCTGCGGACTTTTTGTTTGGAGAAAGTCGCGCAGTTGTTGGCGAGCTGTTTTTAGGGGAATCGAGCCGACGGCGGCCAACGCCTGTTGGGGTCGGGCTTTCTGCGCGACAAGCTGGGCCGCCAACGCTTCCACGACATCGTTCTGCCAAAGTTCTCGGGCGACGACGGCCGGATCCGCGGGCTGGGAGTTGGTCACCTTTTCCTGCATGTCCATGACGAGGGCGACCGGGTTGTGAACGGTCGTCGCAACGGTTGGTCCGGCGGGCGCACCCGGTTTAAAGTTCTGTCCGCCGTAGGGCAGACCGCCGCCAACACCAGCCGTGGGACTTCCCGCGGCCGGACTGCCAGGCCCCGGTATGTTCATAGACATGACCCCCGGGACACTGGCGGGTGCAGCCGGTTTCGCTGGGGCTTCGCCTCCGAGCTTCAGGGCTTGTTTTAGAGCGATCGCGTTTTGGTCGAGGATCAGCTTCTGCAAAGTCGCTCGAAGCGGATCGGGAAGCGACCGGCTGCGAACTAGCACGAGCTGCGCGCTGAAATTCGCGGGGCTCGGTGTGCTGAGCGTCGTTTCGATGGCGCTCCGAATTTCGGGCGGCGCGCGGTCGTAAGCCTTCGCCAAGCCCACTCGCAACTCGGGCGATCCCACCCGCCCTGAGACACGGGCCGCATCATACCGCACCGTGGCCGAGGGATAGGTCGTGTCGCCGGGGCGAATTTTGTCGTCCGGCTCGGAGAGTAGTCGTAGCAG
Organism: Planctomycetaceae bacterium; assembly: GCA_035687365.1. Taxonomy (GTDB): domain Bacteria; phylum Planctomycetota; class Planctomycetia; order Planctomycetales; family Planctomycetaceae; genus DASPSM01. The sequence goes on from DASRXU010000441.1 coordinate 1,949, forward strand.
AAACGCGGACGAATCAGGCGGCCGACGCATGGCCAGGGCGGCCAACGCCGACTCGGCCGCCTGCTGGTTGTGCGCTCCGAACGAAATTTTGCCGAGCACGATCTGTTCGAGAGTCTCGCGGGCGGCATCGCTCCGATTGATCTGCAGCGCGCTGATGAGCGAGAAGACCGCCTGCGTCTTCGACATGGTCATTCCGGGGGGCAGTTTCTCCTCAGCGGGGGCAGCCGCGGCGTCGCCCGCCTTTTTGCCCTTTTTCCGGAATTGAGCCAGTGCGGGCGTGCTAACCGACAAACCAAAAAATGCGCAGACGAAAATCAACATCGCGAGGCGAGGCCGCGTCGCACCGTTTACAGAAGTCCGCAAGCAGAAATGCATTTCGCATCCTCTGAGTAGGTCAGATCAGGTCGCGTCAAACCCCGAATCTCTTGCCCGCGGCCCGAAGCAATTGGCCTCACGATCGTATCAGCCCGCGAAGCCGTTGCCGCCCGCACGGTCTCCACGGCTTTCCGCTTCTTCGCATTTTGGCTGCTGAAAATCTGCGGCACAACCGTGAATATCAGGAATACTTGCTGCGCCAGCCCTCCAGACGAATGTTTCGTTCGCCCGGTGCGCCGATTGCCGGCCGCGCCCCGCGGACATTCCCCCAAGTTTTCTCGTTCCCCATGCGAGAGCAAAACCCCATGCAAACGACTCAATTGCCGGACATCAGCGTGGCCTTCATGTCGTGGCTCAACACCGAGCTGCGTAAGAAGATCGAATCCGACCAAGACGCGCAAACCCGCGGCCTGGTCAATCGCCTCAAGACGTATTTCGGACGTCCCGTCGAGACTGAGACGGTCGCCGCCGAGGCTTAAGCGGTTGCCCAGTCGGAACCGGACAGAAAGCGGCCGTGCTCACCGCGCGCCGCGCCGTTTGAGCAGTTCTTTGATCTCCCCATGTCCGCGCCGCGTTGCCCATGCAAGCGGCGTGGCCCAGGGGGGATCGTCGGGCACGTTCGGTCTAGCGCCGCGATCCAAGAGCAGCTCAACCATTTCTGTTTTGCCGTACTTGGCCGCCCAGCCGAGCGGTGTCGAACAGATATCCTCGTCGCGTGCGTGCAGATCGGCGCCGTGCTCGATGAAGAGTGCCGCACTTTCCCGATCACCGGTCCGCGCGAACTGATGCAGCGGCGTGACCAGCAGCCAATCGGGCTGACTCGGGTTCATGCCGTGCTCGAACAGGAGTTCGTTCAGCTCGCGCGTCGAGGCTCCGACCGACCAGGCTGGGAATGTGATGCGCTCCGGCAGGCGGGGCTGATAGCGCAGCAGAAGGCGGACGAACGACCCGTGCCCCTGCCCCGCGGCGCCGACGAGCGCTTCGGGATCATCCGCAAGTGCCGGATTGGCGGCGAACATCGCAGCCGCCGTTTGCACGTCGCCGCTGTACGCCAGCAGATGCGCGCCGCAGGCGGCACCGTAGGAGCAGAGCAAGTCGATCATCTCGTCGTCCGAGTTCGAGATCGCGCGGCTCAGGGCATCCGCGGAACTCTCAACCTCGGGATTGGGGTATGCCCCGTGCTCCAGCAGCAGTTTGGCGATTTCGCGGTGCTTGTTGGCGACCGCGGAATAGAGCGCGTGGCCGTTCGGCGCGATTCCCTCTTCGCGAAGGTTGGGATCCGCGCCGTGCTGCAACAACAGCTTGACGATCTCGAGATGCCCCGCCCCCGCGGCATTCTTCAGCGGCGAGCCGGAGCACGGATAGTAGCTGACATAGTCCGAGTTGCGATTGGCGAGTGACGAGTCTTCCGCGAGCAACTCCCGGACTCGACCTAAATCGCCGATGTGGCAGGCCGTACAGATATCGCAATACGCGCCGCGCGCCCGCAGATGCGCGATCACTTGGGTCGGAGTCGTGGGCCAATCCTTCGGCATATCGCGCCATCCGCGATAGAGATAGTCGCCGTTCGTCAATTGAATCGGATGTGCGCCGTCGCAGCGTGCCGCATTAATGTCCGCGCCGCGCGTCAGCAGTTCGTCAATGACCTCAATCTGCCGCGTCATCACGGCCCAGTGAATGGGTTGACTCGATCGCCGGTCGCCTGCGTGCAAGAGTTCGGGCGACGCGTCGAGCAAGCTTCGCACTTTGTCGAGACTTCGCTCGCGGATTGCCGCAGCGACAGGTTCTCCCTTCGGTGAGGCGCCTTGGAACTGGGCGAAGCTGGCCGTCAAGAGTTGTTCGAGTTCGGAATGACCACGGTCACGACAGATTTGGAGCAGGCTGTCATTCACTTCCAACCCGAACGGATTGACATGTTGCTGCAGCAGAAAGGCAGCAACTTCCGCCTGGTTCTCGCGGACCGCAAAGTAGAGCGGCGTCCGATACGCGTGCTGACAGCGGACCAGCGTCGAGTCTTTCTCTACGAGCCGCTTGACGGCTGGAAGGTCGCCCGTGCGGCACGCGCAGAACATCTCCCACACGTCGGTCCCCGTTCCCGAGGACCACTTCAGCGGCTCGTTTCGCGTCAATTCCTCGGGCCGGATCATCCGTTGAGATCACACACCACTCGACCGGCTGGTCCGCGAAGACCGCCGCTCGGGCGCCATGAACAGGCCGTGCTTGGGTCGCAGGGTCACTCGCGCTTCGGGGATGACCGGACGGCCGGGGATCAAATTCAGAGACCAGCGGGATGTTATCGTGGCCAGGATCAGCACCGATTCGATCAGCGCGAAATGGTTGCCGATGCAAATCCGCGGGCCGGCGCCGAATGGGAAGTAGGCATAGGGGTGACGCCCTTCGGATCGCTCGGGGAGAAAACGGTCGGGGTCGAATCCCTCCGGGTTGTCCCAAAACCCGCGGTGGCGATGCGTCACATACTGCGCCAACAGCACCGGCGCGCCGGCGGGAATCGTCACGTCGCCAATCTGATCTTCCTCCGCCGTCATACGAGCGATTCCCCAGACCGGCGGATACAGTCGCATCGATTCCTGAATCACTTGCTTGGCGTAGACAAGCTTCGGGAGATCCGCGGCGGTGGCCGATCGACCGGCGAGTACGGCATCGACCTCGCGCTCGAGTCGTGACCGGACCTCGACGTGCTGGGACAGTAAGTAGAACGTCCAGGTCAGCGCCTTGGCCGTCGTCTCGTGTCCGGCCAGGAAGAACGTCATCACCTCGTCGCGCAATTGCTGGTCGGACATTTGCGTGCCGGTCTCTTCATCGCGGGCCGCCATCATCATCGTCAGCAGATCGCCAGAGCCCGCAGTGCCAGCGCGGTGTTCGACGATGATCTTCTGCACCGACCGGTTCAGTCTTTCGATGGATCGCTTGTAGCGGCGGTTGCGGGCCAGCGGCAGCTTTTCGCGAAAATCCCAGGGCGTGTGAATGCGACGGCTGACCTCATCGAGCACGAACGAAAGGGCCGCGCCAACTTCGTTGGCGTCACCGGTGACGTCGGTACCCAGGAGTGTCTCTCCTACGATTCGCATGGTCAGCCGCATCATTTCGTCGGCCGCGTCGATCGACTCGCCCTGCCGGGCGGCCAGTTCCCACGATTGCGCCACTTGCTCGGCAGCGGTGACTATCGCCGCCGCAAAACCGGCCAGTCGCACCGGTGCGAACGCCGGCTGCATCAAGCGCCGTTGGCGAAGCCAGAAATCTCCTTCGCTCGTCACCAAACCGTTACCGATGACCTGCCGCAGCTTCTTGTAGCCACGCGCTTGCTTGGTGTAGTTCTCGCGGTGCTTGACGAGGACGTGATGAATATGGTCCGGATGAAAGAGCGCCAGCGCGACGCGCGGACCCAAGCGCAGACGGACGACGTCGCCATAGCTGGCGTGCGCCTGCAGCAGAAACTGGGCCGGGTCGCGCAACATCTCGCCGGCGTGACCCATCAAGAAACTGCCGGGCGGCGATGGCGGCACTCGCCGAGGTGCCGACGCGTTTCGCGACGTTCGGTCCGCTGGTGTGGTCTTCAAAACCTGTGTGGTCATCGGAATCGGCGACATCTCGTGGTCCCCTGCAATCTGCCAACAGATTGAGACGATTGTGCCAACGACAGCCGAAGGCGATTCTACCAATCGCGGGCCGGATTGGTTCGCGGATTTCTGGGCGGCCTACTCGAACCGCACGCCAGTTCGTTTTGAAACTTCGCGCAGATCCTCCACGACCGGGCCCAGGAGCGGAATCCCCTCGACCCGGTTGATCGCTTCGGCATAGCGTTCCGGGTCACCGGGAATCAATGGGCCGTCTGTGCCCGGCGCGGGCTTGGTGGCGCGGAACGTGCGAATCCAGTCGTCCACTTGGCGTTTGAATTCGGTCGGGTCGATGAACGCGCCGACTTGCAGCGCGCCGAAGAAGTGGCCGATCCCCTTCCCCACCACGCGCTCCTGCACGACCTTGAGCATGATGAACGGCGGCGTGAAGGGGCCCCAGTTCGCGCCCGAGAGCGGACCGCACAACAGGTCGACCATGGCCGAGAGGCAATAGCCTTTGTGCCCGCCGCGATCTTTATCAGAACCCATCGGCAAGAGCGCGCCACCGGCGTAAACATCCTGGGGATTCGTGGTCGGGGCGCCTGCGACGTCGACGGCCCAGCCCGAGGGAATCGACTCTCCACGGCGAATGGCGTTTTCGACCTTTCCGAACGCGGCTGACGTTGTCGCCATATCGATCACGATCGGCGGCTCCTCGAGCGCGGGAAAAGCGACGGCGATGGGATTGGTGCCCAATCGACGCTCCGCTCCCCACAGCGGCGCGACGATGCTCGTTGTGTTGGTCATCGCAAAGCCGATCAGGTCTCGCTTGAGCGCCTCGAGCGGATAATACCCGGCGATGCCAAAGTGATTCGTGTTGCAGACCGAGACCCAGCCGGCCCCGACCTTCTCGGCCTTCTCCATCGCCAGCTCGTTGGCCCGCATCGAAACTGTCATGCCCAAGCCGGCATCGCCGTCGACAGTCGCTGCCGCCGGAGTTTCACGGACGATTCTAATATTCGGCCGCGGATTGACCCGCCCCGATTCGATCAGGTCCACATAGCTTTTCATCCGAGCGACGCCGTGCGTGTCGATGCCCCGCAGGTCGGCGACAATCAGGATGTTGGCCGCCTGATCGGCGTCAGTCCGCGAGATGCCGAACGATTCGAATACGCGGCGGCAAAACTCATGCAGTCGTTCGGGAGCGAATCGATTCATTAGGGTTCCGCTTGCTGCAGGTCGTCGGTCAGGAGGTAAAACACGTCCGTGCGAAGTTTGTTGGCGTCGTCAGTCCAGTGGCCGTAGATTTCCCAGTTCGGTCCGGCGAAGGTCCGCTTATGGTCGGCTGCCCATTGACGCAGGGCGTCGTGGGCTTCGCCCAAACGATCGTAAGGCCCGATGTGTGCGGTCGTAATCACTTCCCCGCCGGGAGTCGACGAGTAAAACAGATCGCCGGTGCTCGAAAACGGCTCGAAGGCTTCCTGTCCGATCTCCATATTGATTTCACCACTGACATCGCAATCGAGATAGACGGCGACGTTGCGTCCGGCTTTGACGCCGAGCTTTTTCACCAGGTTCCACGAATCACCGCAGGCGGCCGGGACGACCTTGGTGAGTTGGTCGAGCTTGGCCCGTCGATGGACGCAGGCGATTCGTTGCGGTTCGATTCGTCGGTTTTCGACGGCATAAGTCATGGCGGCAGCCTCCCATTGCACGCAGTCGAGCCCAAGGGCCTGCGCTACGAATGTCAGTCCACTCGACGCAGATCGGTCCGTCAAGCACACGCTGATTTTTAGGAGTCTCCTGGCTTTTTGGAAGCTCTTCGTGCCGCGGCAAGGTGCGGCTAAAACTGCAGCGCGCCGACTTCCCTCGGGGCTAGAGCAGCGGCTAAGATCGAACGTGAGACTCGGGGCGTTTAGGCGGCTCCCCGTTCTTGCCGATGTCGCGCGATTTGGCGAATTGCGTTGAGAGCCGCCGCGCCGGATTTTCCTGCCATCCCGATCCCCCTCCAACGGAAAGACGCGTCCACATGTCCGCCGCTGTTGTTGTTCGTCGCGCCCTGGCCGTCACTTGTCTCTTTTTTGCGCCCGCGCTGTCGGCGCTGGGGAACGACTGGCCGACGTTTCGTGGCGCGGATCGGTCCGGCGTCTCGAAGGAGACCGGGTTACTCCCGATTTGGCCATTGGCCGGGCCTCCGCTGGCCTGGAAGTCGACGGGTGCCGGCCGCGGTTATGGGAGCTTGGCGATCGCCGGGGACCGCATCTTTACACTGGGCGACGGACCTTCGAGCGAAACGGACAAAGACGAATACATCGTCTGTTTCGATCGCCAGAGCGGCAAACGCCTCTGGAGCAAGAAGACCGGCAAGCCCTGGACCTCGGGTCAGCCGAGCTGGAGAAGTTCTCGGAGCACGCCGACGGTCGACGGCGACGTGGTCTACATTGTGACGCCGTTCGGCGAGTTGTATTGCCTCAACACGGCCGACGGGAAAGAGCGTTGGAAGAAACACCTCAAGGACGACCTTGATGGGAAGAAAGGCGATAGCTGGGGCTACAGCGAATCGCCGCTGATCGACGGCGACCACCTGATCTGCACGCCCGGTGGACCCAAAGCGACGATGGTCTGCCTCGACAAACGGACAGGGTCAGTCATCTGGACGACCGTTCGTCCGGGCGATCGCGGCGCGGGGCACGCCTGCATCATGCCTTCCGAAATCGGCGGAACGAAGGTTTACGTTCAGACGACGGCCAGCGGGCCGCTCGGCGTTCGCGCCTCAGACGGAAAGCTGCTTTGGTCCCACGCGGTCGACCCAACGCCCGCCATTATTCCGACTCCGATCGTCCGCGGCGACTTGGTTTTCGTTTCGATCGGCTACAAGCGTGGCGGCACTCTCTTGAAGCAGGTTCCGGCGGGCGATGGCGGCGTGGACGTCAAGGAGATTTATCCGCTCGACCCACGAATGGGAAATAAGCACGGCGGCGTGGTGCTGGTCGACGAGTATGTCTATGGAGACACGGAAGACTCGGGTGTTCCCTTCTGCGCCGAGCTGTTGACGGGCAAACTCATGTGGAAGAAACGCGGCTCGGGTCGCGGCTCCGCGGCCATTGCGGCCGCCGACGGCCACCTCTACCTCCACTTCGCCAACGGCACGATGGTCTTGGCGCTTGCTGAGCCGAAGGGTTATCGCGAGGTGAGTTCGTTCAAGGTTCCCGGCGGCGGCGACCGTCCGAGTTGGTCGCATCCGGCAATCGTCGACGGCAAGCTCTATCTGCGAGAGCAGGATCAAATCCTCTGCTACGACGTTCGTAAGGCGCGTTCATCAGTCGCCGGCCGTTAAACCAGCCGCAAAGTGGCCTCTCCCGGGCGTATAGTGGGACTGCCCTCGCTCACGCTTCGGGTTAGTGCGCTTTACCAACCCGAAGCGTAAGCGAGGGTCCGTGACTCAAATCGACCATCATGAGAAAAAGTCACGTCGAAGCGGCGGGCTCAGGGAGCAGAGTCAGATCCCGGGCCGGGCCCTTCCGGCCGCTCGTCGCCCGGAGGACCGTCCGGCCCGTCTGGGCCAGGGCGACCGGGACCACGTCGGCCGCGGCGGCCGCCACCCGGTCCTCGCCGCATGTCTTTAAGCTGCTTTTTCTGCTCGTCGGTGAGAACCTTGTCCAGTTTCTCGTCGACTTCCTTTTGCAGACTCGTGATTTGCTGCTTCTGGTCGGCGGTGAGTTTCAGTTCTTGCTGCAGAAACGGCGGCAAGATTTGACCCGGTCGTGGCGGTCCGCCAAAGCTTCCCGGACCACCAGGACCACCCGGGCCAAAACCGCGACCGCGTCCACCGCCAGCCGACTCTTCCGCGGCCAGCTTCGTCGCGAAGGCACTCAGTTCTTCTTTGGTCACGACTCCGTCTTTGTTGGCGTCAGCGCGGTCGAAGAGACGTTGCAGGCGTTCATCTGTAACCTCGTCTCGCGTCAGCTTGCCGTCCTTGTTCTTATCGAAGGCCATCAACTGCGAAACAATCGCGTCGACTGCCCGCGAGTCCGCTTTGGCGCCTCCGGCACGAGCAGGCTTCGGCGGATCGTCTCCGGGAGACTCTTGAGCGATCGACAGCGCGGGGAACCCCGCCAGGAGCAACGTCAGGGCACATAACCGGAATGCGCGAGGCATGGAGTTTTCCATTCGAGAGAGTGTTAGGTCCAAGTCGGGGTCACGAAGGTTGGCGATCGCGGCGCGGACGCCGTCCTTCGCCATGCGAATCTTCGGGCGTCAGCCCAACGACGAGGTTCATCCGTGCGGCCAGCTCGCCGATCTTCGATTCTTTGATCGGCTTGAAATCGACGACGACCAGCTCGCGCTCGATCGGACCGCCCACTCCTTGAAAGACTCCGTCGGTGCGGTTCTGCGCGTGCCCGTTGATGAAAAATTGGGTCGTGAGCAATTCTCGATCGCCTTTTTTCACTTTGACATGAATGTGCGGCGTGCGGCCCGGGTAAGGCACCGGCTTGATCGTGCGGAAGTAATACTCGCCGTTGGAGCCGGTCAGAAAACGGCCGAACCCTTGGAAGTTTGAGTCGCGCCCCTCGGAGTCCTCCTGGGCGATGTAGACTCCGTTGCCGTCACATTGCCAGATTTCGACGACCGTGTTTCGCAGCGGCTCGCCGCTGGGCGAAAGCACCCGGCCGGTCAAGTGGGTGATCTCGCCGACGGCCGGCGTGATGTTGTCGTTGATAATCAGCAGATCGTTGTCGGTGTCGAGCGGAAGTTTGGGCGGGTAGAAGGGGCCTTCGGTCAGGCTGGGCGTCCGAGACAGCTCTTCGGCGAACGCCCCGCGAACGAAGAACGCCGACGCCCCGACGGCCAGGCTGCCGCGCAACAACGTTCGTCGGCTCAGAATGTGATTTGTCGAATCCATGGGTCAAATCCCTCGCAAGAAATGAGGCTGGCTTCGGTCCATGAGTGAACCGACGAGCAGTGCGCGCAGGCGAGCAATCCGGGTGACTCGCCAAAGCCGAGATCGAAAGCCGTCAGCCGAGCGTCCCCGCGGGAAGGATGCCGACTTCTCTTCCGATCTAACGGGAAGCCGCTATGAGGCTCCACCCGTTTACTTCGACAGGGCAGGAAATCGACGGACGAACCTTAGATTCCGCTAAATTCCGCCGCCCGCGTCGGGCAGGCGATGATCCATCGTGAGGGCCGGATCCTCGTCGCACGGTTTGCCGACCACGCGCGCCGGCACGCCGGCGACCGTGCAGTGAGGCTTCACCGACGTCAGGACGACGCTGCCGGCCCCGATTTTCGCGCCCGTGCCGATCTCGACGTTGCCCAGGATCTTGGCTCCCGCTCCGATCAACACACCCTGGCGGACCTTGGGGTGCCGGTCGCCCGTCTCTTTGCCCGTTCCCCCAAGGGTGACGTCGTGGAGCATCGAGACCTCGTCTTCGACGACGGCCGTTTCGCCGATCACCACGCCTGTGCCATGATCGATCAAGATTCCGCGGCCAATGCGAGCCGCCGGATGAATGTCGACGGCGAACTCCTGTGAAATCCTGTTCTGCAAGAATAGCGCGAGCGAGCGGCGATCTTTTGTCCAGAGCCAATGAGCAACGCGATACGACTGCAGCGCCTGGAACCCTTTGAAGTACAGAAACGGATGCGAATACGAGGTCGACGCCGGATCGCGCTCGCGAACGGCCTTGAGGTCGGCCCGAACCGCCTCGCCAATCGGCGGCGACGAGGCGAAGGCC
>DASRXU010000442.1:0-5874 GCA_035687365.1 Planctomycetaceae bacterium
GAGACTTTGGAGGCGGCGGAGATTTTGGCGGGGGCGGCGGGGACTTCTGACACAAATCGGCGTCGAGCGGCTGCCGTGTGTGCTCAGCGCTCGAAGATTTTGTCCAGCCAATCGAACGCGCGCTGATTGAAGAGAGTTCGCGCCCCGGTCTCGCAGTGTTCGCCCGCGCCCTCGCTGTTGAGAAAGCGAATCCGGGTCTTCTCGCAAGTGAGCCCGTCGTACAGCCGCTGCGCTGTGACCCCAATCGCGTCGTCTTCCGCCGAGCAAACCAGAGTCGGACACTCAATCAGCGCGACGCGTCCCTCCAGGCTGTAGTCTCGCGTCGAACGAATGTATTCGAGCGGCGTGGCCACTGCGTGCGTCCAAAGTCCGCGGCGGATCGCCCAGCCCGCGGTCAGGTGGCGCATCCGTCGCCGCAAGGAGATGTCGAGGAGTTTGAGGACGAGGCGATTTCCGTCCGGCAACTGGCGCGCGACGAAGGCCGGCAGACGGCTTAAGAATTCTTCGAACAGCGAAAAATCGCCCGGATCACAAATGCAGGCGGCCAAACGCGGCTCCCCACTCGCGGCCCGCGGAGCTAGGTAGCCGCCGAAGCTGATGCCCATGATCGCAACTCGTTTCGGATCGACCTCAGGTCGCGCGATCGCATAGTCGACCACTGGCCGAACGACGGCTTCCCAGTCGGGCCGAAACACCATTCCGTCTTCGATCAGCGCCTTGCCCTGCCCCGGTCCGTCGTAAACCAGGCACGAGTACCCGCGCTCGACCGCGGCCCGACCACTGAAGAAATAGCATCCTTCCGCCGAACTGTCGTAACCGCCGGTGATGATCAGGCACGGTCGCGACGTCTGCTCGCCGCTCCCGCGGTTATCGTCGCGCGGCTGAAAGAAATAACCGTGCAGCGCCGAGTCGCCATACGGAATGGCGATCCGCTCGACAATCGTCGAATCCATTAACGCGAGGCCTGCCTCGAAGGCAGCACGGTGCCGCCGGGCACCTGCGATCACCCGCGGATCAACGGGCGAGCCGATCAGAAACGTATAGGCCGCACGGAGGTAATTGCTCGCGCGCAAATAGGCGTCGCGCGCACTGACGCGGCGTCCCTCCGCTTCGCTCACCTGAGCTACGGCGAACATCCGCTCGCCGAGATCATTCCAGGCTTTGAACCAGCTCTCGGCGTCCAACTCCCGAATTTGGCTCGCGACAGCCAGGCATTCACCGATCTCGGCCGCGCCGCTACTCGCGTGACTGGCAGCCCGCAACCATTGGGCATCGAACAGACTGTCTTTAAAGACGATGGACATTCGGGCTTTATTGAGTCGCGCAGACTCAGCCGCTTTGGCCCCAGAGTTTCAAATCCAGCGACGATCCGCCAGGCGCCGGCCGGAGAGTCTGCGGATCGAACGCTTGGCGACTCCTGCTCCTCAATTCGTAGGTGCCCATCGCACCAGGAATTCCTTGACCTTTGCCGGGTCATGCTTGGGACCGGCTTCGAGTACGTCCGTCTGCTGGTCTTTCAGAATCTTCCCATCGGAATCAAGTACGACCAGATAGGGAAACCCAGGGCGTTTCTCGTCGGGAGCATATTTTTCCAAGAGCTTTCGGTTTTCGTTCACGTCGACGAGCACGACCACATACCCTCGGTTAAGAACCCCGGCGACCTCGGGTTCGTGCGTAAAAACGTCATGCAGCTTGTAACACCAGCCGCACCAATTGCCGCCAAACTTGATCAACACGTGCTTGTGCTGACTTTTAGCCACCTTGAGCGCTTGCTCGATGTCGGCTTTCGCATCCGCGCTCTCGTTGTAGATCGGCGGGCGTTTGGGCCGGGCCGGCTTCGCGGCGGCCACATCCTTCCCGCCAGGTAGGCTGAACGCGACGATGTTACCGGCGTTGGTTGCGATGGCGATGAATTGCTTGCGGCCCGCCAGGTAGGTCATCGGCGTTCCGCTCGGGGGAGCTGGCAGTTCTAGAGTGGCGACCACCTGGCCGTTTGACTTGTCGAACGCGCGCAGCACATTGGCTCCTCCTGTTCGTCCGCCACGACCTCCTGCCCCCTGGCCGACGAACAGCAAGGTCTTGGTGAGCAGCGGTCCGCCGCCGCCGCTGCCGAGCGGACCGACGTCATGGCCCACCAGTTTGCTGACGGCCTTGCGCGGACCGTCGCCGTGAGGAACCATCCAGGCATGCTCGCCCGTGTTGAGATTGATCGCCGTGATCCGCCCGTACGGAGGCTTGAACAACGGCAGACCTTCCGGCCCCGCGACTCCGCCGCCGAAGCCACCTCCGCCGCGCACGTATTTGAAGTCAGAGCGCGCCGAATCGGGCTCGTTGAGCTTGACGACGATCGGCATCGTCAGGGAGGGGATGTAGAGCAAGCCGGTCTCCGGGTCGAAAGCGGCGCCCCACCAGTTGCCGCCTCCCGCCCAGCCGGGAAGATTAATCGACCCCTTGAGGCTCGGGGGCGTAAAGATTGGACCGTGCTTATATTTCTCGAGGATCTTCAGCCCCTCGGCGCGTAACTCCGGGGTGAAATCGATCAAATTTTCCTCGGTGGCCCCTTGTCGCTCAAAGGATGCGGGGCGCGTCGGAAACGGCTGCGTGGGAGACGTCACTTCGCCCGGCACATCCGTCTGCGGCACGGGTCGCTCTTCGATCGGCCAAACCGGTTTGCCATCCATGCGGTCAAACACAAACGTAAATCCGGTCTTCGTGATTTGCGCGACGGCCTTGATCGTCCGGCCATCGACATGCAAGGTGCACAGCACCGGAGCCGCCGGCAGGTCATAGTCCCACAGGCCGTGATGGATGGTTTGAAAGTGCCAGACGCGCTTGCCCGTCGCGCCGTCGAGGCAAACCAGGCTATCGGCGAACAAGTTGTTGCCGAGACGATGTCCGCCGTACCAGTCGTTCGTTGGCGTGCTCAATGGCAAGTAGACGTAGCCCGTTTCGTCATCGACGGTCATCAGCGTCCAGACGTTGGTGTTGCCCGTGTATTTCCACGAATCGTCTTTCCAGGTGTCGACGCCGAATTCATCCCCCTGAGGAATGGTGTGAAAGATCCAGGTCGGCTTGCCCGTGCGCGCGTCGAAGCTCTGCACGTCGCCGCGCGGCATTTGTTTGTATTGCGGTCCGTCGTGGCTTGAGGAGCCGACGATCACCATGTCGCGGCAGACGGCCGGTGGAGAAGTCATCGTGTAAAGCTGCGGAGCGAGCGCATGCGGAATGGCGCGCGCCAGGTTGACCTTGCCCCCTTCGCCGAATTCCGTCGCGGCTTTGCCTGTCTTGGCGTCGATGGCCCACAGATGCGCATCGTGTGTCGCGATGTACACGCGCTCGAGCGTGCCATCAGTCCAATACGCGACTCCGCGATTCACAAATCCCAGGTTCCCCGGGCGGCCGGCCTTGTAACTTTCTGGATCGAAGACCCACTTTTGCTTTCCGGTCGCTGCGTCGATCGCCGCGACTTGAGCCAGTGAAGAACTCGCGTAGAGGGTCCCGCCCACCATCAGCGGCGTCGTCTCATACGCGAACGTGCCCAACATGCGGTTTTTCTTCTGCAACGGCAGCTCGGGCGAATCCCAAGTCCAGGCAATCGCGAGTTTGCCGACGTTGGACCGATCGATCTGATCGAGGGGCGCGTACTTCGTGCTCCCTGCATCGTGGGCATAAGAGCGCCATTCGCCGACGGGGGGCGGAGACGTCTTGTCGCCGCCACACACGGGCCGCAAATCAGGTCCTGACACGACCAGGAAGGTTCCGAGCGCGAGTGCCCAAAATGCCGTCGAGCCTTTTGCCGGTGCGCACGGTGAAGATGAGCCCGTTGAAGCCGAGCTCAATGCGCAGGGCGTGGCCCTCAATCGCCCGCAATTCATGTTAGCGCCTCTCGAATGCTGGGGGACGTGGGACGTGCAGAATCAGAATTTCCTCTCTCATAGCCATTGACCTGCCGCGAGGTAACGGTACAAATGTACATATTCAAAGGGCGAGCATGGATAGCCAGCAACTGACGACTCGGCAGGCCGAAACCATGAGGAATGCTCTGATTCCACACGTTCGGTATCTCTACCGGATGCAGATTCGGATGGAAAAAGACTGGCTTTCCCCCTTCCGACGAATTGTTTCAAGCGACGCGACGCGCTTACGACGCGGCCCAGGAATTGTGCATGAAATTGCATTACCTGTCCTGCAAGAGCGGCGTCGGCAAGCAGACGCAGAAAGATCCCACGTAAAGGAAGATTCCCCGATGCACAGCCAATCGTCAGGCGCGTCTCCCGACACGCTCGGATTCATCGTTCGGGAATATCTCAAGGCCTTGCGGCCCGAGTTTTCCGAGAGCAAGGCTGGCCGCGAACGACCTGGTCGTCGTGCCGAAGAGATCATCCCTTCCCGGAAGAATTCGTCAGTTCAACGGGTCGGCGGCTTGGCTCCCGATTTGGGCAAGCGTTTCATCATTCGCTAGCACGAAGCGCGCAAGGCCAAAAAACCATCGCCGCGCTTCGTTCACCGCGGGGTCCAGCCAAACAGGCGCTTGAGTTTGATTTCTTGCGCCACTGCGGGCGGGACCTGACTATCCCAACCCGTTTCGCCCGCCTGGATCTGCCGCAGGACTCCGTCGGAATCGATCGCGCGGAATGCCGGATTGGTTCGTTCGATCGGCACGATGTAGCGATTCTCGAGCAGGTGTTTGTACAGATGCCGGACGCGCGACGGAACTTCGACAGTTTCAGCCGTGATCAGCTGACCGGTGGCCTGATCCCAGCGGGGATAGACATACATGCGAACGTTGTCGGCGAACAGGCGTCCGACCGCCTCCAGTGTTCCGCCGCGCAAGCCTTCGTAGTGCGTATCGTCGAGGATGTCCAAGAGCGCGGGCACACCGAGGGCAATCCCGACCTTCTTCTGCGTGTAGCGTGAAAAATCCTCGACAAGTCCGTAGTACGGCCCGTGATTGGAAATCAGCACGGTTTTTCCCAACGTCCCCAAGACGTCGACCCGATCAAGAAAATCCTGCTTATCGACTCCCTGTTGCGGATGCAGATCGCGGAGCGTCAGCTCCATCAATACGATCGGTTCTTCGCCGACAAGCTCAGGCTCACCGCGGAACTGGTCGAACGCTTGCTCGAGAAGATCCATCGTGAGCAGGTTCACCGGACGGAAGCGGCCTCGCTCGACGAGAATGGGCCGCTGGTACAGCACCTCGGCCGGCTGCACAACCTCTCCCTGTGCCGTAAACAGGGCCGTATCGGTGAAGGCGTGTTCGATCAGCCGCAAGCTCATCAACCGGTTGTCGACGCCGGCGAAGGCCGGACCAGAGAACTTGATCATGTCGACTTCGATCCGCTCGCGGGTCAGGTTGTCAAACAGCGAGGCCAGGAGGCCTTCCGGATCGGAGTGCTGATAGACCGCGCCATAGAGCAGATTCACTCCCATTAACCCGATCGACTCGCGTTCGCGCGGACGCTCGGTGTCATGGGTGGTGACGTGGATGATGATCTCCGAGGGTTCCGCGCGCGGCGTCGTCTGAAAGCGTACGCCTTGCCAGGCATGCCCATTCGACTTGCGGGTACGGCTGTGCGAGGCCGCTGTGTCCGCGAACACAAAAAACGCCGTTTGTTCCCCGCGGAGCGGTCCGAGCCGTTCGAGCAGCAGTTCGTACTCGTACGCGAGCATGGCTTCGAGCCGTTTACGACTGACGTAACGCTCACAGTGCCCGTAAATCGCATCGCTCACCACCATGTCGTAGGCAGAGATTGTTTTGGCAACCGTTCCTGAGGCCGAACCGACCTGAAAGAACCAGCGCGCCACCTCCTGCCCCGCACCGATCTCCGCAAAGGTGCCGTAAACCACCGCGTCCTGGTTCATCCGGAGCGC
>DASRXU010000443.1:0-3347 GCA_035687365.1 Planctomycetaceae bacterium
GTAGCCGTTCGGTTCCGGCGGGAATCGGGTCACGATCTCTTTGTATTTGCCGGAAGCGAGATCAGAGGTGATGATGTCGCGAATGAAGTCGCGCCTTTCCTCTGCCGTCGCCGATTCAGTCGTCGTCATCTCAACGTCCCCCGCGGAACCAAGCGGCCCTTCTGCCAAATTCGCGTTCCTAGGCCAAGCCCCGCCCGCAACTCTAGTCAAAGCTGCGAAAAGTTTGGCGCGGACCCGCTCTCGGAACAAACACGGCCTCGGCGATTGGATCGCGAGCGCGTTTGAAGTGCTGCGAGCGATTGGGCGTCTGCTGCATCGAATGGCCAGAATTTAATGGTGCGCTTGTGGTCATGTTCACGATCAGCAGTCTTTCGAGGCTGGGACCGATGAAGAGGAAGCCGAAAAGACACCGAGGGTCGGCAGGAGTCGTAAGGAACTCCCCTCAGCGTTCGCCCGAGTGGGTGATCACGCCGATAGCAAGGTCATCCCAGCCGTGCGTTTCCAGCAAATCCGCGCGTTGATCCTTGTTCGGCTGGCCGCTTGCGAATCTATGGGCCGGCCGCCGTTTTCAACTTCGATAGCGCTCGGATCTTCACTCGCACGCTGGCCGGCTTTGCGGCCGCCTTCACCATCTCGCCTGTCGCAGGATTGCGTACCAGTGCGCCGGCCTTGCGCGCCGGTATCTTGCGGAGGTTGACCTTCAGGAGGCCGGGAAGCACGAATTCACCAACCCCGCGTGGGTGGACCGATCCGAAGAACAGGTTTTCCAGAGTCGCGTAAACGCCCGCGGCCGTCTTCCGCGGGATCTCGTTTTCTTCCGCGATCAGGTTGATCAGCGCCGACTTGGTCAGGGTCTGCTTGACCGGCTTAACCGGCGTCGGCGCGGCATTCGAAGCTTTCTTAACCGCAGCCTTTTCCGCCTTCGCCATCAATTGTCTCCTGAGCAATGAACCTGCGCGGACTACACGCAAGCGATTCGCGGCGTATATGGAAAGCTGTCGCGATTCGCAACGAACTCCCTGCTTGTATCAGGGTTTGCCGATTCCGATGAAGCGGCCCGCCTAGTACGGGATGATTACGCCCAGGTATCGGTTGTCGGCGTCGGCCGATTCCACGGCGGTGACGGAGCAACTGTTTTGCAAATCACCGCGTTCTGAACTTTTGGAACTGACAAACAATGACGGACAGTTACGACGATCTCGTTAGATTCTTGAATGGATTGAGCGATGGCGACTTTAACGAACAGGTTGCGTCGCGACTTTCTAAGCTGCTTACCTTCTGTTGGGAATCGTTCGATGGAAGTTCGGAAACATCGATGGCCGCTCACAAGATCGACGGCAGGGCGCGAGGTTTCAAGTGGAAATCGCCCATCCTAACCTTCGAAATCGAAAGGCACGGCGGCACCGTAATCGGTTCCACACGTGCTGATCGCCAAGAGTGGACAATTGACGTCGAGAAACGAACGGCTAGGCCAGCAATGATCGGCTATCGTCAGCTCACTCCCCGTGCATCCGCTTTCAAAACGGAGCCGGTCGTAGGGCATTTCGTGGATGTGGTCTCTCAACGGTTGACAACTCCGCCTGGCTGGAACCTGACGTGGATTTCGGACGACGAAATCCGGGTTGTAGTGCGATCTTTGCTACCGGATCCAAGCGGCTTCCAGAAAACGATGGAAGGACGGACGAAGAGGCTGCGTGAACGTTTGATCAGCGCAATGGCGGCCAAAGACTGGCACGTCACAAGCAAATCGGGTGCGTACCTCCGCTTTCGACGCGGCGAAGTGCCAATAACGACCTAGAAATCCCCGGGCCGAACGCCGGAGTGAAGCGGCGTCCCGGGCTTGCAGTCGTCAGAAGCGGCGACTCTTCGCCGCACAGTCGCGGTCGGCGTCGCTGCCGATGGGCCACCAGCCGCAGCCGATGTTGCGTCGATCACCCATCCGCGGAGGCGACGGCAGCGGGACCGAGGGCTCTACCCCGGCGTAGTCCTCGGCGCCCTGGTCCTCCAACCGCATCTGACAGCTGCCCGACGCCACCTGCAGGGCATGGAGGTTGTGCGACTGCTCGTAGGCCTGCAGGGCCCGGTCCACGCAGTCTCGCCACGTCGCGACGATGGGTTCATCGGGGACTTGGGGACGGGGCGTGATGGGCTTGACCACAATGGCCGGGGGAGCCACGGCAGCTGGGGCCTCGGGTCCACCTTTCTCCGGGTAGCACTGATGTTCGAAGTCGCAGACGGTGTTGGGCGGAGTGGAGTGCTGCGGCTGCGGCGTCACGGTGAGCGGCTTGATGGCCGTGGGGCCGTCATAGATGTCTTCGTCTGCCGCGACAGGCGCGACGCACAGGGTCCACCCCACCAGCCACAGACTAAAGTGTCTGATCATCCGGTTCTCCTGTTCGTCGCACTTGGTCCGCGCCTGGATATAGGAAAACACTCTTGTGCAGATCACAGCGGCGGTTCAGAGGCGCGGAGCGACACGCCGAAGATGTTGTCGCAGCAGCTTCGCGGGGGCCGGCTCTTCTCAGCGCCTTTCGCTCAAGGGGCCGAGGAATTCGTCGTTGTTCGCGACCTCAACTATCGGCCGTGATGATCGTCGCCGTCGCGCCAAATGTCCCACGAGAGTGACAGAACGCAGCGGGCGCGCGCGTTGACGTCGACAACGCCGTGCGTGGACTTTCAGCCCTTCACTTTGCGTTGCCACCAACCCCGTTATCGACGAGAGCGGAGTGATCGAGAACATCGCGCCGGGGTAGCATGAGCCTAGAAGATGTGTTTCGATGGCTTTGAACGATTTCCTACCTTCTTGAGCCCGCCATGGTCACGAACGTCCCCGATCTCGCGAACGAATGGGACAAAACGAAGCTTCGAAATTGGATGGCTAACGCGAAACGACTCGGACGAAATGACGTCTACCAAGCGGCGTTTCGGCAGCTCTGTCGAGTCGAAGGTCGAAACATTGAGGACCCGCTTGAAGCCGAGTTCGCCGCTCTGATGCGAGCGCTCGAGGAAGCTCTGACCGAGGAGAGCGGCCGAACCAAGAGATTGAGCCGCACCCGTCAGAAACTGAATCGCGTGGGCGTAAGGCAAACGCTCGCCGATCTCGCCCTCAAGCCACAGCCATCGCTCGGCTTCATGAAACTTCTCGAATTCAATATGGCCGACATGTCGGCTGAGGCGCTGATTCTCAAGCACCGCCACCAATTCGACGGGGCGGTCGTGGCGGCGGCCTTACCGCTGGCCAGACAATTATGGTCGACGAATTGACGGTGGAACGCGACGTTCCAAAGGATTATCGTTCCACGATGTCTCGGTGAAAGTGGAAGAGAGGCCTGTAGGTGGCCACTGTT
>DASRXU010000444.1:0-35057 GCA_035687365.1 Planctomycetaceae bacterium
TTTTAGCTCCGAGTTCGCTGCGCGAAAGGTCCTTGAGGCGCAATACCTGGCCAGAGGTGCCCGTTTTAACGACGATCTGTTCGAACTGCTCCGGGTCGACGAGCCGGCCCAACGTGGTGAGCGTGTACTGAAAATCCTGTCCGGTCGGCACGGGCTGCTGTCCGATCTGCCCGGCTGCCACCT
Organism: Planctomycetaceae bacterium; assembly: GCA_035687365.1. Lineage (GTDB taxonomy): Bacteria > Planctomycetota > Planctomycetia > Planctomycetales > Planctomycetaceae > DASPSM01. The sequence goes on from DASRXU010000444.1 coordinate 184, forward strand.
GAACGTTTTGTTCCTTCAGCACATTGACGACGTCGCCCGCCGTTAGCTTGTTCGACGCGAGCTTTTCGGGGTCCAGCCAGATCCGCATGCTGTAGTCTTGCTGGCCCATGTACGACACGTCGCCCACGCCTTTGAGGCGTGCGAGGTCGTCGCGAATCTGAATCGAGGCGAAATTACTCAGGTAGAGCTGATCGAACAGAGGCTTGTGCGTCTTCGGATCTTCTTCCGAAGTGAAATTCACGACGAGGAGGATGCTTGGCGATTTCTTCTTGGTGGAAACGCCGGTAGCCTTCACGGCGTCGGGCAGGCGAGCCATCGCCAGATTGACGCGGTTCTGCACGAGCACCTGCGCCATATCGAGGTTGGTGCCCAGCTCGAACGTGACCGTCAGGTTGTAGCCGCCGTCGTTCGTGCTCTGCGACGACATGTACAACATCCGCTCGACGCCGTTGACCTCTTGCTCGATCGGGGCGGCGACGGTGTCGCGCACGACCTTCGCGCTGGCTCCCGGATACGAGCAGGAGACTTGCACCGTGGGCGGCGTGATTTCCGGGTATTGGGCAATCGGCAGGATTTTGACGGCGGCTAATCCCGCCAACAGGATCACGGCGGAGATCACGACGCCGAGGACGGGTCGATCGATGAAGAACCGTGCCATGTTGCGCGACCGATCCTGCCTCTAGTGGGCGGGCTTTGCTGCCGAAGGCCCTTTGTCTGATCCCGGCGCCTCTTCCTGAGCCTTTTGAGACGCCGCGGCGATGGCCTCGCCCGGCCGACCTCGCATTTCGCCGGGCGTGGGCGCTACGACAGATCCGGGCCGAACGCGTTGCAGCCCGTCGATGATGACTCGTTCGCCAGCACTCAGACCCTCGGTGACAACGCGCAAGCCCTCATGCATCGCACCCAGCTCAACGGGCCGGAACACGACCTCGTTCTTGTCATTGACGACGTACAGGAACTTGCGCCCTTGGTCGCTGCCGATCGCCCGCTCGGTGACAAGCAGCGCCTGTTTCGGTTTTCCGACCGGCACGCGAATCCGCGCGAACAACCCGGATTCCAGCACACGGATGCCGACGGCGGGTCGCGGATTGCTGAACGTGCCTCGCACGCGCAAGGTGCCCGTCGCCGGGTTGATGCGATTCTCCAGGAAATCGATCGTGCCGACGTGCGGATACCCCTTGTCGATCGTCAGCCCCATCATGACCGCGAGGGCCTGGTCTTTGCGTGCCTCGAGCTTGCCCTCGCGCACTTGTTTCGTCAGCGTGAGAAAGGTCCGTTCGTCGATGTCGAAGTAGACGTAAATCGGGTCGACGGAGACGATCGATGTCAGGATCGTGGTGTTCGCGGTAACGAGATTGCCGACCGTGATTTGGCTGCGGCTAATTTTTCCCGAGATCGGAGCCGCGATTTTTGAGAAGTCGACGTTGAGCTGCGCTCGATCCTGCTTGGCGTTGCCCGACTGGACCTGCGCGTCGGCCTCCTTTTTGTCGGCGAGCAGTTGGTCATACTGGGCCGCCGTGATGGCCCCCTTGGCCTTGAGTGCCTCGGCGCGCTGGAAATCCAGGTTCGCTTTTTCTTGGTGGGCAAGAGCCGTCGCGACTTGCGCTTTCGCCGCCTCCAGGTCGGCCTGGAACTCGCGATCGTCGATCAAGTACAAGGGGGCGTCTTTGACGACTTCCGCCCCGTCCTTGAACAAAATCGTCTTTAGAAAGCCCGTTACGCGGGATCGAATCTCCACGTTCTCCGCCGCCTCAGTTCGCCCGGTGTAGTCGACGTAATCGGCGACTGATTCCTGTACCGGCGCGCTGACAACGACGACGGTGGGGGACGACTGTGCACTCGAGTCGGCGTCCGATTGATTGCAGCCGGCGAATACGAGCGGCGCGATGACAAGCAGCGCGTAGAACGCGTGGCGAGATGAGACTTTCATAGTGGCACGGTCCCACTGACGGCGATCGCTCTGCGTGACGGCTGCTCTCTGCGATTAGTAGGCTGCGACCATCCCACGTCGGGAAATTGATTCTCCCAACGGCATTTGCGTCTCGGAGACGAACGTCTCGCGCTCCGCTTCAGTGTCGCGACGAGACCTAATCAAAGAGACTCGATGGTCGGTCGAGTCACGAACACCCCGCATATAAGATCATCGGCGCGCGTCATCGCATGACAGCGATTAACGAGCGAAGCACAAGAGGCCGATCGGACGGAAGATCCAGTTCGAGGCCCGCGACAGAATTGGACAAGATTTTGCTTTTTTAAGCGACGCCCCCGGTTTACACTCGCGCGCAGCGAATTGCAAGAGGGTGAGTTTGCAAAATGTGGGGCGCGAAATGGGACACGATAAATCGCCAAAGACCGTCGACGCCTCCCCGCGCGAAAAGCTGAAGGGCAAGCAGTACCTCGCAGAACTCAAGACGCTTCACGCAGAACTCGTCAACCTACAGGAGTGGATCCGACATAAAGGGCTCAAGGTCTGCATCCTCTTCGAAGGCCGCGATGGCGCCGGCAAAGGAGGCACGATCAAGGCCATTACCGAACGCGTGAGCCCGCGCGTGTTCCGCGTGGTCGCCCTGCCTGCTCCGACCGATCGCGAAAAATCACAGATGTATCTGCAGCGTTATGTGCCGCTCCTTCCGGCGGCGGGCGAAGTCGTGATCTTCGATCGCAGCTGGTACAACCGCGCTGGCGTGGAGCGAGTGATGGGTTTCTGCTCCGACGAGCTGGCGAAACGCTTTCTCCAGGATGTCCCTTCTGTCGAAAAGGCAATCGTCGAATCGGGCGTTGTGCTGCTGAAGTATTGGTTAGAGGTCAGTCCCGAAGAGCAGACGCGCCGATTGGAGGGTCGAATCCACGACGGGCGCAAGATCTGGAAACTCTCGCCGATGGATCTCAAGTCGTACAGCCGCTGGTACGACTATTCGCGAGCGCGGGATGAAATGTTCCAAACGACCGACACCTCGTGGGCGCCCTGGTTCGTGGTGCGGTCGGACGACAAGCAGCGAGCGCGACTGAACGTCATTCGTCATATTCTCAGTCGAATTCCCTACAAGGAATTGCCGCGAGAAAAAGTGAAGCTACCGAAGCGCCAAAAGGCCGAAGGCTACAAGGACCCCGACTACCCGTTCAAATTCATCCCCGAACACTTCTGAAGGATTACCGAGCGCCTTGACGGCTTGAATCTGGACCGTCAGGTGATGGACGCTTCAAAGATGCTCTGGATGGACGCATCGAGCACGGCATTGAACTCGGCATCGGACTGTTGCGCGGTCAATCCTTCGAGCAGCGCGCGGGAAAAACTCGCCACGACGCCGTGGTTTTTGCGCAAAAGGTCGTTCGCTTCTTTCTGCGAGTAGCCGCCCGACAGAGCCACCACCCTCGCGACCTTTTGATGACCGACGAAATCGGCGTAGAAGTCGGCTCGATTGGGCAGGGTGAGCTTGAGCATGACCGGGGAACTCGCCGGCCATTCGTTGAGCTTCGCCAGAATCCCCGCCTTGAGCAGCTCCTCGGCCTTGGATTTGTCCGGACAGTGAATATCAACCTCTGGCTCAATGATCGGCACGAGACCAGCCGCACTGATCTGGCCGGCCCATTCGAACTGCTGTTTCACAATGTTCTTGACGCCGTCAGGATTGGCCTGCTTGATCACCGAGCGCATCTTGGTTCCGAAGATGCGTTTCGACCGGGCCTTCTCAAGCAGGGCAGCGAGCTGCGGCGCGGGTTTCATCAACTGCACGCCGTCCTTCTCGGCCTCCAGGCCTTTGTCCACTTTCAGAAAAGGGACAACCTGTTTCACGTTCCAGAGATAGTCGGCGCTCAGCTGTTTTTCGATGTCCCTGTCCATTGTGTTTTCGAACAGGATGGCGGCGAGAATTCGCGCGCCCGTGAAGCTCGGACTGGTGATGACGCGGGTGCGCATTTGATGCACGAGGGCCAGCATTTCCTCGTCATTGGACCAGGCACCGTCTTTGATCCCGTAATGGTGCAACGCGCCCGGCGTGCTGCCGCCGCTCTGATCGAGAGCCGAAATGAAACCGGGTTGTGTTTTGATCTTGTGCAGCTGTTGGTCGAAGTTGCTCATGTTGGTCTCCGTGTTGCCAGGGTCGTCCATTTGGAGCGTCTGACTCTTGCCGTTTCGGTCGACGCTCTGAGCCTCAAAGTGTCGCCCGATACGCGGAATTCATGCCACGCACGTGGCTATCTTGTCAAACAGCTGATCCGTTCAATTCACGGCGTCGACGTACGCTCGGCTGATTGCCGCCGGCGGAAATCGCGTATCAGCAGCGAGTCTCTTGCAACCGGCTTCGTATTGCAACGCTGCGCTCAGTGCGGCGCCGAGCACCCCCTCTCGATCGAGAATCGCGGCTCTCACCACCGGTAACAGCGGCAGTTCGTCGAGGATCTCTTCCATCGGTCGACCTGCAGAGGCACCCAATGCGGACGACAACGGATTTGACTGCGGCGATCAGGACGGGCTCGAGATGTTTGATAACTCTCACCGACGTACCCCTGGATTGTATTTGCGGGTGCGCGGCGACGCGAACACATCTTAAGATCGCAGCACCTCCGCGAGGAACTTGCCCGTGTACGAGGCTTTGCACGCCGCGATTTGTTCGGGGGTGCCACACGCAATCAATTCGCCACCCTTGTGCCCGCCCTCCGGGCCCAGGTCGATGACATGATCGGCCGTCTTGATCACGTCGAGGTTGTGCTCGATCACCACCACCGAATGCCCGTTGTCGACCAGGCGGTTCAAGCTTTCCAACAAGCGATCGATGTCGGCAAAGTGTAGACCGGTCGTCGGCTCGTCGAGAATGTACAAGTTGTGCTTGCCGCGCTTGAGCTTGGCAAGTTCTCCCGCGAGTTTGACGCGCTGGGCTTCGCCGCCGGAGAGAATCGTCGAGGGATGGCCCAGCTTGAGGTATCCCAGCCCAAGCTCGTTCAAGACGCCGATTTTGCGGGCGATCGTCGGTTCATCGTCGAAGAATGCGACTCCTTCCTCGATCGACATGTCGAGAACTTCGGCGATGTTCTTGCCGTGGTATTTGACTTCGAGCGTGTCTTGGTTGTAGCGCGCCCCTTTGCAGGTTGGGCAGATGACTTCCACGTCGGGCATGAACGAAAGCTGCGTCGTGATCGACCCTTCGCCCGTGCATTCCTCGCAACGGCCGCCTTTGACATTGAAGCTGAAGGTCGAGGCGGTGAAGCCGCACTGTTTGGCCTGATCGGTCTCGGCGAACAGCGTGCGAATCGCGTCGTAAAAGCCAATGTAAGTCGCCGGATTGGAACGCGATGACCGGCCGATCGGCGATTGGTCGACGTCAATCACGTCGGTGATGTGCTCGCTGCCGATGAGTTCGTCGTGATCGCCCGCCATGACGCGGCTGTCGTAGAGCAGCGAATACAGCCGTTTATGGACGATCTCGTGAATCAACGAACTCTTGCCCGATCCGGACGCGCCGGTGACGCAGACGAATTGCTCTAGCGGGATTTCAACGCGAATGTTCTGCAGATTGTTCTGCCGCGCGCCACGCACCACGATCGACTTGCCGCTCGGCGGTCGGCGCTGGCTTGGCCTGGCGATCGTCTTCTTGCCGCTGAGATATTGTCCGGTGAGCGACTTGCCGTCTTTCAGAACTTGCTTCAAGGGCCCGTCGGCCACGATTCTTCCGCCATGCACGCCCGGACCCGGGCCGATTTCGACGATATGATCGGCCGCCCGAATCGTGTCGGCGTCGTGCTCAACCACAATCACCGTGTTGCCGAGATCGCGCAGCCGTTTCAGCGTCTCGATCATTTTGACGTTGTCTTTGGGATGCAGGCCGATGCTGGGTTCGTCGAGCACGTAAAGCATTCCCATCAGGCCGGACCCGATTTGTGACGACAGCCGGATGCGTTGCGATTCCCCACCCGAGAGGGTCGATGAACGGCGATTCAAGCTGAGATAATCGAGCCCGATCGCGTTCAACAGTTCCAATCGCGTGGCCACTTCGCGCACGATCGTTTCGGCGATCGCCTGCTGTCGGGCCGTCGGCTTGATCGATTTCAGGAATTTGAGCAGCTCGACGAGGTGCATCTCGCCCACCTCGAAGAGATTGCGGTCGCTGATCGTGACCAGGCGGCGGGCGCGCTTCAGACGGGCGCCGCCGCACTCCGGGCAGTCGTACTCGACCATTACCTTCTTGAGGTACTCATCCATTCCGGCGTTCGACGTGCCCTGCTTGCGGTATTGGCGATAGTGATGCTCCAACTGATTCACCACGCCGTTGAATTTCATCTTCTTGCCGGCGTGCTGCTGCCCGATCTTCGCCCCTGGCGGCAGAATGACCTCGAACTGTTCTCCCTTGGTGCCGTAAAGCAGCACTTGGACGTGCTTCTCGGCCAGATCCTTGAAGGGCGTATCGAGGCTGAATTTGTAGTGGGCGGCGAGGCTATGCAGAATCCGGCCGCCCCAGCTATCGGGGCTGTTGCTCATCGCGGCCTTGACGAACGCTTCGTCGTTCAAGGATCGCTTGGGATCGGGCACCAGCAGCGACGGATGGACGCGCATCGCCGTACCGATGCCCGCGCACGTCGGACACGCGCCGGCTGGGTCGTTAAACGTGAATTGGGCCTGATGCATCTCGCCCGCGACTATTCGATGTTTCGCGCAGCCGAAACCGTCGTAAAACTTCTTGTGTTCCTTGCCCAGCTGCTTCGGCTTCAGGATATGAAAACCAAGCAGGCCGTCTCCCAGTTTCAGTCCGTGCTCCAAAGAAGTGACGACCTGATGATCGATTCCCGGACCGACCACGAACGAATCGATCACAGCCTCGACCAAGTGCTCCTGCTCTTCGTCGAGTTCGATGTGGTCTCCCAGGTCGCGAGGCTTACCGTCGATGCGTGCCCGACGGTAGCCGTTGACGCGAATCTGCTCGAACAAATATTCGTAATCCTCGCCGTGAATCTTGTAGACCGGCGCGCGCACTTCGACCTCGGTCCCTTTCGGCAGGGATAGCAGATGTTCCATCATCTGATGCGGCGTGCGAATCGCGAGCGCCTCTCCGCACAATGGGCAATGCGGCGTTCCCATCGTGGCGAACAGCATCCGGAGGTAGTCCGAGATATCGGTCATCGTGCCGACCGTCGAACGGGGATTGGAACCGACGGTCTTTTGATCGATCGACACGACCGGCGACAGGCCGTTGACGAAATCGACATCCGGCTTTTTCAGTTGGCCGACGAATCTTTTGGCAAACGTGGACATCGACGCCAGCAGACGCCGCTGGCCTTCGGCATAGATCGTGTCAAAGGCGAGCGACGACTTGCCCGACCCGCTCACGCCGGTGACCACGATCAGCTTGTCGCGCGGAATCTCGACGTCGACATTTTGCAGGTTGTTTTCGCGCGCGCCGTGAATCTGGATTGTTGTTCGCATACGTAGAGCGTAAGGGCTAACAGCGTTAGACGTCGAGAAAATACGCCGGCTCTTCGACCCGTTCCTGGCTGCGCTTGGTCAGCTTAAACGGGGCGGACAGTTTCTGCAGCAACCCTTTGCGCTCCAGCCATTCGCACGCAGATTCCAAGTGCCACGGGTGCAACTGTGAGAACGCAAATTGATCGCTGATCTCAGACAAAGGCACCAGCCGGTTCTGCTTCTTGAGATAGCCGAGCAGCGGTTTCAGGTGAGCCCGATAATGTTCGTCCAAATAGCCGTCGATCGCATCGAGCGCCTTCGAGAGCACGCGGCGATTTTTGCGGTTGGCGAGCACGTCGAGATAAATCGTCTGAAAAAGCTGGGGCGCTCCCTCAATCGCGCGATAAATCACATCCTCTTCACACACCTGGCCTTTGCGGATGATTTCGGTGTGTGCCACGCTATGCGCGGCCCCCAGCGTTTCCTGAGCCGCCAGCTCGATATCTCCCTTGATCTCGAGCCGCTTTCGCGCGTGTCGATGCGCATGGATGGTCCACGTCGAGAAGGTCAGCAGTTCTCGCTCTTGGTCCTTCGTCGCCACGCTGTTCGCCTTCTTGAACCAACTTTCAATCGAGGGATCCTTGCTGTAAACAATCTCCCGCACGGCGAAGAAGTTGCAGGAAAAGGCCGTCCGAGACGCCCCTTCGACCATTTGCTTGAAGCGGCTGCGCGGAATCACTTCGGCGTGAATGTTGATTCCGTTTTCGACCAGGATGCGGAAGACGCGTTCGTCTTTGCCATCGCTCGGCAGGCGGCGGCTGACTCCGTCCGCTTCGATGATCCACAGGCCCAGCGATTCGCGATGCCAGATCGTTTCCGTCGACAAGCTTCCCACCAGGACGACGGCGAGCACATAGCGATCCTCGGCGATCCGTTCGACGAACTGATCCAACGCAGCCTTGAATCGAGCGATTTGTTCAACGTCATCGTGCTTAGCCATGGGTTGCGCCTCGGTTGGAACTCGGGCAGGGCGATATTCTACGGCCATTTGACCTCGGTGGCTCCCGCAGACCTCCATCTCTGGCCCGTTGCCTGTGGTGGCGATTTCGCAATTCCCAACGGGACGATCGGTCTGAGGGCGATCGCACGAGGGCCGATCACGGGCGTCTAATTACTTCGCCCGGCGTTTCACGGCGTACCCATATTGGATGGGCCAGTCTGGTTCGGCCCCGAGTTCGTGCTGGGCTTTAAGTGCCCAGTAGGGTTCGCGCAGGAACTCTCGGGCGAGAAAGACCAGGTCGGCATCGCCCCCCGTGATGATCGCGTCGGCCTCTTTGGGCTCCGTGATCAGCCCAACGGCACCAGTCTTGATCCGGGCTTCACTACGGATCCGTCGGGCAAAGGGGACTTGGTAGCCCTTGGCGACAGGGATGTTGGCCCGCGGCACCATGCCGCCTGAGGATACATCGATCAGATCGACGCCGAGATCCTTTAGCCGCAGGGCGAGAGCGACCGATTGATCAATGTCCCAACCCCCGTCGGTCCAATCGGTGGCCGAGATCCGCACAAATAGGGGCAGTTCAGCGGCTATCAGCTGTCGCAGGCGGCTCGCCACACGCAGCAGCAGACGCATCCGATTTTCCAGGCTGCCGCCGTACTCGTCCTGCCGCCGATTGCTCAGCGGCGAAAGAAACTCGTGCAGCAGATAGCCGTGAGCGGAGTGGATCTCGATCACCTTGAAGCCGGCGGCTATGGCACGGCGCGCGGCGGCCTCGAAGGCGGCGACGGTCGCGTCGATGCCCGCACTGTCGAGCGGATGCGGCGCGGGATCTTCCTCTTGGAACGGGATGGGACTCGGAGCGACGACCGGCCAGCCCCCGACGTCTGCAGTTTTCAGGCGAGCGCCGCCTTTCCACGGCAGATCGCAACTTGCCTTTCGCCCCGCGTGCGCCAATTGGATTCCGGCCACAGCGCCCTGACTTTGGACGAAAGTGGCGATTCGGGCCAACGGAGCGACGTGCTCGTCATCCCAGATGCCCGTATCGCCGGGCGTGATGCGGCCCTCTGGGGTCACGGCCGTGGCTTCGACCACCACGAGAGCCGCCCCGCCCGCGGCGCGGCTGCCAAGGTGGACCAGGTGCCAGTCGTTCGCGAAACCCTCGGACGCGCTATATTGGCACATCGGGGAGACGCCGATCCGATTGCGGAAGGTGACGCCGCGAATCGTCAGCGGGCTGAGCAGGTCGATTTCCGGAACTTCGCGATCATGGTCCGCATCGGAGGGACAGGGGCAAGGCGTGGAAGAATTCACGTCAGTTGGTCGCTCCGACTTAGACTCGGTCATCGATCGGCTTCTCTCGCAGGTCTCGGGCTACTTCTCGAGTCCGCGCGGTTCCGCGATGAACACGTCCTTGTGCGGAAATGACGCAAACAACGACGGCGGCTTGCTGAAGTTGGTGGCCAACACATCGGGCGGATTGCCGGCAATCCACTGAGACAAGTCGATGGCTTCGTAAACGCCGCTATTGAATCCGATCAGAACGCGGCAGCTCTTTGTGCCGATATTCTCGATCGAGTGACCGTATCCCAGGGGAATGTAGCCAACGTCTCCCTTTTCGAGCGTTTCGGTCCGAAACCGGCCGTGCGACCCGAACATCGTGACGCTGACGTTGCCTTCGATGAGATATTGCCATTCGTCGGCGTTGGGATGCCAATGCAACTCCCGCAAAGCTCCGGGATCGAGGTCGAGAATCACGCCGGTGACTGTCGTCGAGATCGGAAAGCGACTCGAATCGACGCGCCATTCCCGTCCCCCCTTGAAGACGCGATGCGGGGGCTGCTCGAGAAGCTCGTACTTGTGGCTGAGTGCTGGCGGATTGAAGCCCTGAAGCGGCGTGGCCGGCGTCGACGGGGGCACCGATCCGCGCGCGAAATAAACTTCGCTTGTCGGAAATTCATCGAACGTCGATTCCGGCGCGCCGAAGTTCTTCGCCAAGAGGGCCTTGGGAGCGTGGCCCAGCCAGTCGGTGATGCTGAACGTGCCGAATTCGGAGAAGTAGCCGTTGTCGAAAATCAGGATGAAGTGACAAGGCTCATTCCCCAAACACTCGAGCATATGCCCGTAGCCGCGGGGAAAGAACCAGACATCCCCGGGCTTGAAGTCGCTCGTTTCGGCGCAACCCTGCGGATCGATGACCGTGGTCCGCACCCGCCCGTCCAGGACGAATGCCCATTCGGCGGCCGTGGCATGCCAGTGGAGCTCGCGCATCGCGCCCGGTTCCAATCGCATCGACACGCCGGCGATTCCCTTGGAGATCGGAAGTTGCTCGACCGTCGCTTCCTTTCCCGAGCTGCCGCCGATGACCTTGCCCTTGGACTTCTCAAGCGCAAACTTGAACGTGGGCAATTCTTTGTCTGCCAACAACGGGTCTGGGACGTTGCTCATGAAGCTGTCGTCGCCTCCTTCAGCGGCCTTTTTGCGGCAAGCGTTGTCGCGGCGCCTGCAGCCAGGTCCATTGCACCCGTTAGAAACTGTCTACGTTGGAACTCGGACATCTTAGCACTCCCTTAGGCCACTCGCAGTCCGCATGAGTCTGTTCGCTACAGCACTCGCTAGTGGCGGATTGACCTTAGTCAGATGGCGAGACAGCGATCCCTGCAACGGCGTCGCTGGCCGACGCCGCCACCGGATATCTGCGGTAAGCGAACGGCGCCTCAGTGACGACCGGCTGCGCGATCTGAAACGCCTCGATCAGCTTCGAGCGGTGCGGCGCGAGTGAGCAGGCCGGGTCGGTATTGTTCGCATCGCCGGTGAGTAGGGCGGCCTGGCAGCGGCAGCCGCCGAAGTCCTGGTGTCGCAATTCGCAACTGCGGCAGGGTTCGGGCATCCAGGCGGTGCCTCGGAAGCGATTGAAGGCTTCCGACTCCTCCCAGATCCAGCGCAACGATCGCTGTCTGACATTGTCGAAACGCAGCGATTCGATGCAGGACGCCGTCGGGCAAGGGAGGACATCTCCTTGAGGATTAATCGTGAGGTATCGTCGTCCCCAGCCCTCCATGCAGGGTTTCGGCCGATCGGCCAGCGCATCGGGAAGCACATAGTCGATTCGCAATCGCCCTTGCAACCGGTCGCGCGCCGCCGCCACGCAAGCTGCCGCTTCACGCAACGCGCCGGCGTCCGGAAGCAGGGTCGATCGATTGCGATGAGCCCAACCGTAAAACTGGACGTTCGCCAATTCGAGTCGGTCGGCATCAAGTTCTTCGGCGAGTGCAATCAGGTGCGGCAGGCGTTGGATGTTCGCACGGTGCAGAACGACGTTCAGAGTCAGCGGCCAATCGAGTTCGCGAATCAAACGAGCCGCCTCGAGCTTGGCATCGTGCGTTCGGCGGCCGGCAATCGTATCCGCCAACGATGCTTCGTCGGACTGAAGGCTCAGCTGCACGTGGTCGAGGCCGGCGGATCGCAGCGTTTCGGCCGTCGCGCGAGAGAACGGAATGCCGCTCGTGAGCAGGTTCGAATAAAGGCCGGACGCTCGAGCCGTGGCCACCAGCTGCGGCAACCCCGGGTGTAGGATCGGCTCGCCTCCCGAAAAATGCACGTGCAAAACACCCAGCTCGGCCGCCTCTCGGATGACTCGGTCCCAGTCCTCCGTCGACAGGTCGGCGCCGTTGTGACGCAAGGCGGTCGGGTTGGAACAATAGGGACAGCCCAAAGGACACCGATATGTGAGTTCGGCGAGCAATCCGAGCGGTCGGTACTCGTTGTCGGAACTCAACGGTTGCGGCGGCAGGCTCGAAGCGGCCGAGACGGCGATCACGTTCTCGGGTGCCGCATTCCAAATGAGCAGACCGCGACGATCAAGATCGCTGAAAAAGACGTCTACGTCTTTGGCAACCTCGTCGGTACGGCTCTGAAAACGATCGCGCAAGGATCTCACGATCTCTCGCACCGAGCGTCGGCCGTCGCACAGGGCGAGGATTGCGGCTCCCGAGGAATTGAGCCGCAGCACGCCTTCCGGGAACAGCAGCAAGGGCTGGCCGGTAAGAGGATCTCGGCGGAAGCGCGTCTTGCGAGCCAGAGCGGGGCGGTCGTCGCAGCGGTCAGACATCGATCGATTCCGCGAGACGCGGATCGCACGCCTGCGCGATGCCGTCGAGCATCGCCCACAAGATGCGACACTTTTCGGCCAAGGCCTCCACCGCCGCGCGCTGCAGGGCCGGCGTGTCGCAACGGGCGAGCGTCGTGCTCAACCCATACTCAGAATCTTTTCTGGCAAGTGTGATCCGCGAATCGAAGTACTGCAGTCCCCAGGTCGGAATCCAGGTGTAGTGCTGTCGGAAGGCGGCGACGCGCGTGGCCATAAGGTCGGGCGCGAACAGCTCAGTCAGTGACGACGCCACGGCGACGGGCCACGGGCGCGTTCGCGCGAGTTCGACATACGACGCGACGGCCGCTCGCACACCGGGCACGACGTGCCGCGCGTCCCACGTTTCTTCGCGCGTCAATCCGGTCGCCTCCGCCAGCCGCAGCCAGGCTTCGATCCCGCCCTCGCCCGAGTTCAACCCGTCTTGGTCGATCAACCGTTGACGCCAGGCTCGGCGCACGTCGGGCTCGGGACAGTTTGCGATGATGGCCGCGTCCTTCATCGGCAGATGCCGCTGGTAGTGAAACCGATTCGCGACCCAGCACCGAATCTGCGGTGGCGTCAACAGCCCGTCATTCATTTGCGAGTGGAAGGGATGCCGATCGTGATAGCTGCGCTCGCCGACGGCGCGCAGTTTTGCGGTGAAGTTGTCCCGATTCCAGAGTTCTTCGAGGTCGTCGGTCACGTTTCGTTCACAGCAGGATGTCGAGCCCATCATAGCCGACTTCTGCGCCCGCAGCGCGAACGGCTGCATGCTCGGTAGATTCCTCGTTCAACATCGGGTTCGTGTTATTCACGTGTACGTAAATCGTGCGACGTGCCTTCAAAGTCTTGATAATGTTCAAACTGCCGCCCGCGCCACCGACCGGAAGGTGGCCCATTGCGGCCGCAGACCGCGCTCCGGTGGCTTGGCGTTGCAACTCGTCCTCGCTCCAGAACGAGCCATCCAGCAGCAACAAATCGCAGTCGGCGATTCGATCACGAAGAGCCGCATCGAGCGCCGAGAATCCAGGCAGGACAACCAGACGGGCACGCGTGATCGAATCGGTGATCACGTATCCCACACGGTCTCCGAACGCCTCTGCGCCCCGAGAGCCCAAATAGCGTGGCGGATGACGGTCGACAAGAAACGCCTCGCACTCAACACCGCTGGGGCGTCCGTCACGAGTGCACAGCGGCGAACGCGTCGGCGGCGGTTCGTGCCAACGAGCACCCGCGTACTTTTCGAGCAGGGGAGGCAGCGAGAATCCCAACTGTAACGCCTGTCGAGTGCCGGCCGTCGCATAAATAGCGAGAGCAGGTCCCTCACGCAGGGTCATCAGACCGAGCACGTTGTCGAGATCCGCGCTCGTCAGCAGCACCCCCGCGATCGGCGTCGAACGAGTGGCCTCGCTAGGGGTCAGCGCCGAAAAGGATTCCAGCTGGGCGCGTACGTCGGGTGGCGCGTTAATCAGGAACCAGTCGCGATCGTTGCCGGTCACTGCCACGCAGAATTCGCGGCGCGGACGCGCGCGGATTGTTCCTCGTCGGATTCCGTCACAATTCGGGCAGGCACAATTCCACTGCGGGAAGCCGCCGCCGGCCGCCGTACCCAGAAGACGGATTTTCACGGCAGACTGCGCTACGACGCTTGGGCCGAACCCATCAACGCCGGCCCGGCAATCGTTGTCGAAGCGTCTTCGGTAACTCGCCGAGGTGCATCGACGCCCGAGTAGGCCGTGCATTCGCCGTTCACGCAAAGCTCTTCAGCAGTTGGTTTGAGCCACGTTTCGTTCATCGAGTCACCTCGTTCGAGCGCGATTACGGGTTTCGGCGAGAGCATGTACTCTCGACGATTAGGAGGCTCCAAGCGGACCCCCTGGAACCCTCAGAATGTGATCCTGACAGCTTCTTGTCAACAAATGACGTTCACATCATCAAAACCAACGTCAGCTACCCCAGAATCGATTACTGCAGTCCGACGGTCGGTGCGAGGCGCTCATAAAGGCCGGGAATGGGATCATCCTGCATCGTTCGCTGCTCCTGAGTCCGGTTCGCGAGATAGTAACGGACCTGCTGCAGCTCCATCCGGGCGCGATCTTTCAGGCCGCGCTGCACTAACAACTCCGCGTTGAGCAGCTTCACGTAGATCGGCATCGACGAAACACGGAACGGCACGTATTGCGGCTCGAGTTCAAACTCGAGATAGGCCGTGCCGCCGGCCGGGAGTCGGTTGGCGAAGTTCTCGGCTGCCGCGAATTGCCGGGCGGCGTCCTGGGGACGATCCGCGTTGAGCAACGCCTGACCGGCGAAGATACGGTTGTTCTTGAGCACTGCCACCAGCGGCATCGGAGTCGAGTTCTGTTTCGCTTCGCGCTTGGGCCAAGGCAACATCGCGGAGAAAACACTTTTGGCGAGATTCCACTCGCTCAGGCGTCGTTCGGCGTCCACGTTGGCCAGATAGTATTCGGCCGCTTGTTGGGGATTGGTCCGAAACACGGCCCGGGCCGCCTTTAAACGGAGCATCACCGTCAAACCGAGATCCTCCGGGCTCAGAGGCGGCGCAGAGGCCGCCGTCGGCAGGAAACTGGTTTGATCATCTCGGGCTCGGGCTTCCTCCTGCGCAAGTGCCACCTGCAGGGCCGCCGCCGGACTGGGTCCTTCCGTCGTATCAAATTCGGCCAGAACCCCCCAGTAGGCGGCCACTCGCGCATCGGCAGGATCGGTGTCCCGCGCGCGACGGAGCGCCTCGCGAGCTGCCTTCCAATCGCTTTGTTCCAGCTTGATCCACGCGATGTTGAGCCAGACTTCGGCAGTCGTGTGCTCCAGATCGATGGCTCGCGAAAACTCTTCCAGTGCCTCCTTGTCCTGGCCCAGCGACTTCAGGCAACTGGACAGGCTGCGGTGCAGCTTGGCGTCGTCCGGCTTTTCCGCGATCGCCTTTTCGAGCCAGGGCCGCGCGCCGGCGTAATCCTGCTTCAGAAACGATAAGAGCGCTTGATAGAACGGCTCGTCCTTCGTCCCTTTGGCGGAGGCCAGCGCGTTGTTCAAACAGACCCGTTCCTTCTCCTGGTATTGGGCCGCCTCGCGATCACACTCGGCGGCCTTGGCGAGATCCTCAGGGCTCGGGGGAATGAGGTACGTTTGCGTCTCGGTGCGAATCTGTTGCCCCTGTTGATTCACGACCCTCACCAGGCGTGAGCCCGTTTTGGGCGTCCGCAGCTGCACGGCTCGGGCGCGCAAGCGCGAGGCGCGCTCTTTAAAGCAGTCCGAGAGTGCCATATGCCCGGCGACTACGGACGGTCCGAACTGAACGGCCGAGTTGGCGGCCTGCTCGGCCTCCTCCAATTTGCCGTCGTGCAAGAGGAGACCCGAACGCAGCGCCCAGGAGCGCGCGTGCTTCGGGTCGGCGTTCAAACCTTCGGTTGTCAATTGGAAGGCCAGTTCCAGCTCCCAGCGGGCGGTCTCTGCCGTCTGTCGACGAAACGAATGGACCGCACCGTTGAGCGAGACGCGTAACCCGCGGACGTCGTTGTTGTCGCGCAGAAACTCGGCTACGTCGGCCAGACGGTCGGCGTTGCCCGGCTCGGCCCGCGCCGCGGCTGCCAGTTCGTGCAACCGATCCTGGTAAACTTCGTCGGCCCGTAGCCGGTGAGCATTCACGCTGTGGCGCAAGTTGAGAGCGGCCGCCGTCAGCGCATCAAAAGACTCCGCTTGTTTGGCGCTAACCAACAATTGGTCCCAGCTGGCGGCATCCCTTTGAGGGCCGGCGGATGATGGTTGGGCTTGGGCGACGGCGGCCTCAGCTTCCGCCACGCCCCCTGGGTCAAGTTTTTTGGCCGTCTCGAGGTCGGCGCGCGCACGCTTGATGTCATTTTGCTTGGCCGCGCACAGCGCGCGAGCCGCAAACGCTTCCGGAAGAAATCGCTTCCAGCACAGCACGTACGTGAGTTGATTCCGCGCCAACTCGAAATCACCCAGACCCTGCAGGCTGCGCGCGTAGTAGTAACGGCCGGTCCAATCGTTCGGATTGTTCAAGATCACGTTACGCAAGTTCCGCCGCGCGGCGGCGAAGTCTTTGCCGTTAAGTTGCTCCACTCCCATTGCGAAGAGCGCCTGTGTCGAGGCCGCATTGTCGGTCTGAAACGAGTGGGCGACCGTCGAAGAGACCGTTCGGAGTTTCTGAATTGCGGCAGACGTTTGCTGCTTGGAGCGAGGATCTTGCTGATAACGATACTGCCGCGCCCTGCTGCGGCTTCCGTAGCCGTTGCCGACCTCTCCGATGAGAAAGTCGAGGGACTCGGTCGAGCCGTGCCCGTAGAACTTGGAGGCCTTGAGCTGGTCGCCCAACATCAGATAGGCCAAGCGAGTCAGCCGGCTGGCCAGAACACTCTCCGGCTTGAGCTGCATCGCTCGTTCTAAGTCGGGGAGCCCTTGCTGCATTTTTTCGGACACGACGTATGCGGCTCCTCGAGCCGTGTAAAAGTCGGCGTTTTCCGGATCGGCTTCGATGGCCTGATTTAGAACGTCGATCGCCTTGCGCGGCTGAAAGGAAGCGAGCAGATCGAGACCATTGAGAAAGGCCAGCATCCCTTTGGGGAGCACCACCGGCGCCTCCAGCCGATCGACCGTATTCCCGACCCCGAGAGCCGGAGGCTGATTCGACTTTGCCGGTGGGGAGGCGACAACCACATCGTTCGATTGCCCAACCGCCTCTCCGAGCGACGTCTGTTGCAACGCACTCGCGACCGGCTCACTCTTCTCCCGATGCGACGGCAGAGTAGCCGCTGCTGTCGCCGGCGCTGCCAATGGAGGCGGATCACTCGAAGCCGCGTTCGGCGGCGGAGCGGCCTCCGCGTGGCGGTGAAACAAGATCGACGACGCCACTCCCACGACCGCCAGACAGATCAAAATGCCCGTCAGACCGGCGACCACGAGCGGAGACAGCGGTCCCTTCTGCGGCAAACGGGCCTTGATCTCATCAAGCAAATTCCGTGTGTCCATAAGGGCGCCTCGGCTTGGCAACAGTTCTAAGGCACGCCGCAACCCCGACTTTAGATTGCCTTCATTCCTGTCAGGGACCCACGGCAGAGACCTGCTCTCCACGTAAACGCGTCGCCAGACTCTGTACATGATGATAATTGTGATAGAGCGTGAAGAAGAGCATTTCTCGGATCGTTAACTTGCCGAGCAGGGGATGAGGCAACAGGTATCGGTCCAGGTCTTCTTCGCGCCAACTGCCGACGGCACTCCATAACTGCTGCGACAGCTCGCCCCGCTTAGACATCAGTCGCGAGCGTTGATCGGCGTCGTTTTTGTGCGCTTGGCTCGGCTCGGGAGCGAACGATCCTGCACCGGCACCTTGCTTTAACGTTGCCAGGTATTTGTCTCGCAGCGAGGCATAGGTGCGGGACGGATTCCGCGGCTTGCCGAATAACACGCGAAGCACGAAACGTGGTAACCGCAGTGCTCGGGTAAGTGGCTGAATCGCTTTGTTCAAATGACGCACGTTGCCTGCCGGCGTCCACCCGCTCCCCACCGCGGTGAAGAACTCCGTGGTGCTGAAGCCTTCCCAAAATGTCGAACTGGCTTCGTGCAATTTGCGCAGGTCAGCCAGCAGCGCGTTCCTGTCCCAAGATTCGTTGGGAGTAAAGTGGAATTCGTGCATGGCGTCCTTTTTTCGAGTCGGCACAGAGCAATCGCGTTTCGTCCGTAATCTTCCTCGCGCAAGATTGTCCGCCTCACACAGATTGGACTTGGTGTGGGTATCGCAGTCAAACAGGCGTCTCGAAGAGACCTGTATTAACGGCCACCGGCCACTCAGCCCCAAGCCGTGTTGGGCTGGCAAGTTTGCGGTAAAATCTCGTCTGCGAACGCGACCCAGTGATTTTACCCCAGAGGTCTGCCATGATTTCCGCTCCCGTCCCCGTCGACGAAAGCGATCGTCTGGCGGACGTGCGTGCCCTCGAACTCTTGGACACGGCGCCGGAAGAACGCTTCGACCGCATCGTGCGTTTGGCCGCCCGCGTCTACGACGTTCCCATCGCTTACATCGCGTTGGTCGACGCCGACCGGCAGTGGTTCAAGGCGAAGTGCGGGTTGCAGTTCGATTCGACCGGACGCGACGTTTCCTTTTGCGCCCATACGATCCTCCACGACGGACCGTTGATCATTGCCGACGCACTGGACGACGACCGTTTTCGCGATAACCCGCTGGTCGTCAATCCGCCCAAAGTTCGTTTCTACGCGGGCCATCCTCTGCGGGGTCCCAGCGGCCATAACGTCGGCACCTTGTGTCTCGCCGCTCCGACGCCACGCACGCTCACCACGGCCGAAGAGGGGCTGCTGGCTGAATTCGCTGGCCAGGCAGAACACGAGTTGAATCTGGTCGATCTGATTCATACCCAGCGAGAGCTGATCGAGACGAAAGACGTTCTGCTTCGCACGCAAGAACACCTGGCGGCCGAATTGGCGGAAGCGGCCACGTACATCCGTTCGCTGTTGCCGCCAAAACTTCGGGGATCGATCCGAACTGATTGGGTCTTCCTGGCGTCTTCTCAGCTCGGCGGGGACATGTTCGGCTACCACTGGCTCGACGACGGGCATCTGGCGATCTATTTGCACGACGTCTGTGGGCACGGGGTCGGGGCATCGCTCTTGTCGATCGCGGTCTACGACGTGCTACGCCGGCAATCGTTGCCGGAGGTACGATTTCACGACCCGGCCGAAGTCCTGGCCGGCTTGAACCGCGCCTTTCCGATGGAACAACACAACAACAAGTTCTTCACGATTTGGTACGGCGTTTTTGAGCTGGCGTCGCGAACGCTGCGCTACTCGAGTGCCGGCCATCCGCCTGCTTTGTTGCTCAATGGCCACCCCAGTGCGGCGATCAAGTTGGGAGAGCCGAGTTTGATGATCGGCGCCTCGGACCAGGCAACGTTCGAAACTCGGAGCGAGCGAATTGTGTCGGGCGGCCGACTGTACATTTACAGCGACGGCGTCTCGGAAGTCGACAAGCTAGAAGGCGGAATGCTCGACGTGGGCGGACTGATTGACTTGCTCGCCAAATCGGCCGACGAGCCAGGTTCGCGTGTCGAGCGGGTGTTGCGTCAAGCTCGGGCCCTGCAAGGGTCGCCCGATTTCAGAGACGACTTTTCACTGGTTGAAGTCGAGTTCCAGTGAGGCGTTTGAGAAACCTGCAGATCGTCCCGCCGCGCCTCTCACTGTGGTCACTCACCGGGAGTTCAAGATGGCAATCGAACACTATCATAATTTGGTGATCGGCAGCGGCGAGGGGGGCAAGATCCTCGCCTGGAATTTGGCGAAGAAGGGCGAGACGACCGTCGTGGTGGAACGATCGATGATCGGCGGATCGTGCCCGAATGTGGCCTGTTTGCCGAGCAAGAATGTGATCTACAGCGCCAAGGCGGTCGCGCTCGCTGATCCGAAAACCGGCCTGGGAGTGATGACCGGTTCCACGCGCGTCGACATGGCGGGCGTCGTGCGCCGCAAACGGCAGATGGTTGAAGGCTTGATCGAAATGCACCTCGGCAACTTTAAGGCCAGCGGCGCGGAACTCGTTGATGGGTGAGGCCCGCTTCACCGAGCCCAAGACCGTCGAGGTCACGTTGAATTCTGGCGGCTCGCGTCAGTTGCGCGGAGATCGCGTCTTTCTCAACCTCGGCTCTCGGGCCAGCATTCCCAAGGTACCGGGACTTGCGGAAGCCCGACCGCTGACCCATGTCGAAGCGCTCAACCTCGAACGGCTGCCCGATCATCTCATCGTCATCGGTGGGGGTTACGTCGGCCTGGAATTTGCCCAAGCTGTGCGCCGCTTTGGCAGCCGCGTCACGATTCTTCAGCATGGCAAGCAGTTGCTCGAACGCGAAGATCCCGACGTCGCGGCCGCCATCGCACAGTTGATGAAGGACGAAGGGATCGACGTCGTGCTACAAGCCGACGTGCGCGACGTCGCCGGCCAATCGGGCGCCGGCGTCGAGGTGCGCGTGCGGGAGGGCGGTGTGGAGAAAGCGATCGAGGCGTCCGACATTCTGGTGGCGGCCGGTCGAACGCCGAATACCGATCGAGTGAACGTGGACAACGGCGGCGTCCGGTTGGATTCGCGCGGCTATGTTCAGGTGAATGACCGACTGCAGACGAGCGCCGCCGACGTCTGGGCGATGGGCGACTGCGCGGGGAGCCCGCAATTCACCCATGTGGGCTTCGATGACTTCCGCGTCGTTCTCGACAATCTCAACGGTGGAAGTCGCACGACGCGCGACCGGCTCATTCCGTATTGCCTGTTCACCGACCCCGAGCTAGCGCACGTCGGCAAGAGCGAGACGGAGTTAAAGGCCCAGAATGTGTCCTATCGGATCGCCAAACTTCCCATGTCCTTCGTGCTACGGACGCGGACGTTGTCGCAGACACGAGGGTTCGCCAAAGCGATGGTCGGCGCTGACGATCGCATTCTCGGCTTTACGGCTTTCGGGGCCGAAGCGAGCGAAATGATGGGAATCGTTCAAACGGCTATGCTCGGCGGATTGCCCTATACGGTTTTGCGCGACGCGATCTTTACGCATCCGACGATTGCCGAAGGACTGGTTTCCCTGTTCGGGAGTCCGCTCCAAGAGCCCAACTCGAAATGATGTGCCCGTCCGTGTCGGTGAGTTGCCGACGTCTTTCTCACTCTTTCAAGATGGAGAGCCAAGATGAAGATCAAACGCAAGGGATCGGCGGCCTGGCAAGGTGGAATTAAAGACGGCAAAGGGTCGATCTCGACCGAAAGTGGGGCTCTGAACGCCTACCCCTACGGATTCGCCAGCCGCTTTGAGGGCCAAAAGGGGAGCAATCCCGAGGAGCTGATCGGCGCGGCCCACGCCGCTTGCTTCACGATGGCCCTGTCTCTGATCTTGGGCGAGGCCAAGCTGACGGCCGAGCGGATGGACACGACTGCAGATGTCACTCTCGAGCAGGTGGAAGGGGGGTGGGCCATTACAGCCATTCATCTGACGCTCAAGGCCAAGGTCCCCGGTGCAGACCAGGCGACGTTTGAAAGTCTCGCCGCAAAGGCCAAGGCCGGCTGCCCGGTTTCCAAGTTGTTCAAAGCCGAAATCACGCTCGATGCGGCGTTGGTCAATTAGTACAGGGCGCTTAGGGTTTCGTCGCGCGGGACTTGCTATTGCGTTGTGCGAGCAGCCGCGCGAGTTCCCTTTGCGAAGCGCGATCGTCCGGAGCCACGGCGACCAGTTGGCGCAGTTGGTCAATCGCCTCATCCAACCGCCCCTGATCGCGCAGGGCAATCACGATCAGGCGGCGATATCGCGTTTGATTGGGATCGAGTTCGAGCGCTCGCTTCCCGTGCGCGAGCGATTCCTCATAGTTGCGAAGCTGCAGACAGAGTTCGGCGAGGTTGGCTTGGACTCGCGCATTGCCTGGGTCGAGTTCGACGACGCGATCCAATTCGTGACGGGCCTGAGCATATTCCCGCCGGGCCATCAGGATCGTGCCGAGGTTGAGATGAGCGGCCGCGTTCCCGTCGTCCGTCGCCAGTGCCGCGCGAAAATGGTCGGCCGCCTCGTCGAACTGCGACTTGCCTTGCAACACACAGCCAAGCAGAAATTGGGCCTGGCCAAAGTCGGGAGTCAGTTCAACAGCCTGCTGTAGCGGTGGAAGCGCTTCGTCGAACCGCTTTTCGTTGGCGTACGCCCAGCCGAGCGTGGTCAAGGAGTAAGGATTTTGCTCTCCGGCCTCGACCGCGTGGCGGTACAAACTGATGCTGTCATGCCAGTAGCCGGCTTGGACGAACGCGATCGATCCATAGAAGACGACAATCGCGGCGGCGGTCGCCTGCCGAACGATGGGCCGCGCGATGAGCCGGGTCGCTAGCGGCGTGACGAGCCACACCATCGCCAGGTAACAACCCAGAAGCGGCAGGTAGGTATATCGGTCGGCCATCTGCTGCCCGCTCAGTTGTACGAGACCGATCATTGGCACCAAGGTTCCCAGGTACCAGAGCCAGCCAACCAGAAAATAGGGACGTCGTCGAGCGTAAAGTGCGGCCAACCCGCTCACCACCACCAGAAAGACGACCGAGATCACAACGTCGACCAAGCTCAGGCGAGACCCAGGGTGCGGGTAATAGGCCACCAAGCCCGTGGGCAGCAAAGCCTTTTGAAGGTACAGCCGGTACACGACGAGGGCGTTCATGATCCGCGTCCCAAACGGAATCACCTCCAGCGACAATACGGCCCCGTTCTGCGATTGCGCGTAAGCTGCCAGTACGCAAAAGACGGCACTTAACACGAAGAAGGGGATTTTCTCGATCAACAGACGTCCGAGCCCGACCCGACGAGCGTCCGAGCGGAGATCTCCGTTATCCGTCTCGCCCTGCTCGTACCCCACCTGTGCTCGCGCGGCGAACAGCCGGCCGAGCGGCCAATAGTCCAGGAGCAGCAACACGAACGGGAGCGTGACAAAGGTCTGTTTCGAACAAAGGCTGCAGAAAAAGAAGGACCAGGAAACGATCAGACCGCGCGTCCGTCCGCTCTGCCCATAGGAAACGTAGGCATAGAGCGAGCAAAGGCCGAAGCACATGCTCAGCACGTCCTTCCGCTCGGCGACCCAGGCCACCGACTGAACATGCAGCGGATGGACGGCAAAGAGAGCCGCGGCTAAGGCACTCTGCGGTGCATTGCGCGTCATTTTGGAAAAGACGGCAAACACCAACAGCACATTGAGCGCGTGTATTGCCAAATTGGTGATGTGATAGCCGCCCGACCACAATTGGTAAAACGACGCGTCGATCATCAGCGAAATCCAGGTAAGCGGAAACCAGTTTCCATCGCGGAACGTGGTGAGCGCCCAGCGAAGATTCCCGAAACTGATTCCGTCGCGGACGTGCTCGTTGTCTCCGACATACAGCGCGTCGTCGACGATCACAAAGTCGAAGCCTCGCACCTGGATGTAGACTGCGAGTGTTGCAACGATCAGCAGGCCGCCGAGCAATATGTCGCTGCCTGTGAGGCCGAGCGGCCACACCCATCGGCGCTCTGGAGGCGGAACAGCCTTCACACCTCTTTGCTTGTTCGTCGGCTTCATGTCCGTGTCGCAGCCAGGCGGGCTCGCCGATTCGCAATCCCTTTCCCAATCGACCACAAG
The DNA here is from genome assembly GCA_035687365.1 of Planctomycetaceae bacterium. Classification (GTDB taxonomy): domain Bacteria; phylum Planctomycetota; class Planctomycetia; order Planctomycetales; family Planctomycetaceae; genus DASPSM01. The sequence goes on from DASRXU010000444.1 coordinate 23,860, forward strand.
CAAAGCACGGCGATGCCGGCCCCCGTGAGCCCCAGCCCCTGGCGCACACTGTCCGGGTCGTAGACGCAGATAATCGAATGCTTGCCGGCCGGAACCTGAAAGCCCTGCAGCGCGATGTCGACGCGATGGATGGGACACGCCGTCCCGTCGAGTTCCGCGCGCCAGCCTGAATCCCAGCTGTCGGAGAGCAGCACCAAGCCTGGAGTTTGCATGTCGATTTCGAGACGAGTTCGCGTCGGAGTCTCGTAGTGCACGCTGGCTGTCCCCTGCATCTTCGCCGGAAGTTTCAGATTTTCGGTCATCACAACGGTCTTGCGCGGGTCGAAGTCCGACTTCGACAGTTGCGAAACGGCCTCGTCATCGTCATCGACGACTCGGGCTGAAAGCGGGACGAAAGTTCGTGGAAGAGCTTCCCGATTTTCTATGATCCAATAATCGTCCTGATGCAAGACGATCGGCAGGTCGCCCCGCGGCGCCTCTCGGAAAATCAGGTAGCGCACGTTCAGCAGGTTAGCCACGGGATGCAGTTTTAGGATGTGATTGACGGTCTCCCCCGCCGGCACGGCGGCCAGTGTTCGCGCGTAGAAGTAAAAGAGCGTGCGTTGCTTGTCGCAAGCGATTTCTAACAATCTGAAGTAATTGCGAGGGTCCACGGCATCGTAGCCGCGGACATCGTCCAGGCCGCACATCTGATTAAGATTTGGAGGAAGGCAGGAGACGCCCCACACACGACCTGGCGGCAAGGCAGCCAGCTGTTCGAGCACCGGCACGCGCGGGAAGTACAACTTCGCGTCAGCCTGACGCCGTTCGTCCCAGGCGAAACCGAACAGTTCCAGCGGCAGTAAACCGATCAGAGCGATGCGCACCCATTTGGCTCGCGCGCTGGTACGAAAGGTTAGAGCCCAACCAACCAGAGCCACCACCGAAAGCGCCGCCCCCAGCAAAAAATAAGTGGAAAAGCCGACCGCGTCCAGTTTTCGCGTGACTGTGAATAGTCGATAGATGCACCAGCAGCCAAACCAAGCCGTCACGACGATGGGGATGAGCCACCACCGGCGAAAACGAGGCACACCGACGAGCAGCGAGTCGAGGCCGATGGCCGCCAGTATCAGAATTGCGTCCGACGTCGCAAAGACCCAGCGGTTGTACGACAACGAAAGCACAGGTCGCAGCGGCCTTGATCGCAGGACATCGACAAAGCCGGGCAAGTTCAATGTCCAGCTCAACGAGATGACGACCAAGAGCGTGAGGAAAACCGTTTGCGATCGCAGCCTTCGATTGCACCAGGCTAAGGGAGCCAGCCAAAGCGTCGCCAGCAGGCCCGCGTAGGCGCTCGAGGAACTTTCAAGCAGTCCTGAACTCACCGTCCGAGCCCAGTTGGCCCGAGTTCGGCCGCCGTAAACATCGGGGCGGACGATGGCGGGGAGAGCTTCGAGGCCCTCGGGGGGGCGTTCCTCCATGCCTTCCGAGTGCGAGTCCATGCGGGCGCCGGTGCCCGCGTATCGAACTAGAGGCACGACCGCCACCGCGGAAATCGCGAACCCCAACACCCACGCTAGCCCGATCTCCGCGGTTGCGAACAGCACGCGCCGCCAGTGTCTCTGCACCGCGGCCTCGGAAAGCCACCAAACGGCGTAAAAGCCGGCCGTTAGCAGGACGAGTCCCGCGATTCCGATGTGGCCTCCTACCAGCACGTTGGCCGTGAGGATCGCGACGCTCACACTGCCCCATCCACGTGGATTTTTGAGGGTGCGGTCAATCGCCAACAACAACCAAGGCAGCCAACAGGCTGGAGCAATCGTCGAGAATCCGTGCCAGAGCGTCATGAATCCCGTCAGCGGGACACACCAGCTGGCCAGAGCGGCGCTCCAATAAGACAGGTTCAAAGAACGTCTGAGAAAAAACCACATCCCGATTGCGACGGTGAGTGCCTCGAGCAAAAAGATCCACACCACGGTAATCGGATATGGAGCCAGGTAATACGGAATCTCAAACGGCGAGTAACCCCACCCGACGAACGGCCCGCCGGCATAATTGGTGCGGTTCCAGAGGGGCAAGCGACCGGCGCGCAGCTCTTTTGAGAAGAAGTCGCGTGCCTCGGGATAGCAGAACAGCAGGTCGCTCAGTTCAGACCCGTGCCGGACGACGGTCGTGGAATCGGCCCGCTGGGGCAAATACAGCGATTGAAGCGCTAGCAGGTCGACGGGGATGTCGACGGTCCGACCAATGAGCGCCGGGCCAAGCAAGATAAATTGAGGGATCAGCCAGCCAGCCCAGAGCAGGCCCCATCCCGGCCAGCGGCGCTGCCAATCGGCAGAATCAACCTTCAATGCAACCGGCGACTGCGACTGCTCGATGGCGGGAAAATCGCGATCTGCGCCCCAGTTGTTCACGTCCTCTGCCTCGTTCGGCGCATCCACACATTCCCGCGCAATGGGTTCGTCGCTTCACTTTAGTCACTCGGAGGTTGTCGCGTCCAAGTCGGAGAGCCAATCTCTCGCGCCCGTTCACCAACGCGCTTGTCGGCGCATTCTCGAGCGGGTTACGCTTGCCACGATGTTAAAGACCTGAAGCACGGCCAGCAGCACCAGAATTGCCGCGGCGGCCACGTGTCGATATTCAGGTTCGGGCCGCGAGACCCAGTTGTAAATCTGGATCGGAAGGGCAGTGAAATTGTCGAACGGCGCTTCAAGTATGCCGTGCGGATTGCGCAGGATATCGCCCGGCGATTCGATTCCCCCCGGAGATCGAGCGACAAAAACGGCCGCGCCAATCATCAACAGAGGGGCCGTCTCGCCTACCGCCCGAGCGACGGCCAGGATGACGCCCGTGACAATTCCGGGAACGGCGACCGGCAGGACGACATGACGAACGGTTTGCCAGTGCGTCGCCCCCAGGGCATAAGAAGCGTGTCGCAACGACGCGGGAATCGCCCGCAGTGCTTCGCGCGACGCGACAATGACAATCGGCAAGATGAGCAACGTCAGCGTCATGGCCCCCGAGAGAACCGTCCGGCCGAACGGAAGTGGAACGTCGACCGTCGTAAAGATGAGCGAGATTTGCAGCACCTTCGGATCGTGTTGGAAGGTGCCAAACATCTTTACGAAGACGGCCATGCCCAGGATCCCGTAGACGATGGAGGGCACGCCCGCCAAATTTGAAAGGTTGATCTCGATCAACGTGCGCAGCCAGCCCTTCGTCTGATATTCCTCGAGAAAAATGGCAGCCCCCACCCCGACCGGAACCGCCAGAATTGTGGCCAGTGAAACCAACCAAAAGCTTCCCCACAAGCCGGCGAGAACTCCGGCCTGTTCGGGGTGCCGCGAGTCGTAGCTCGTGAGAAACGACCACGTGAGCCAGCTCGCTCCCTGCCAGAGAACGCCCGCCAGCAGCACAATCAGCACGGCTAGTCCGAACCACGTCGAGCAGGCGCACACCCATTCAAAGCCGGCTTCCGTCCAGCGCGACCTTGCCGAACGCTGCCTGACGTGCAGCAAGTCTCGCATGGTGCCGCCGCTCGCGGCGCTCATTGATACACCTCGCGGAAGCGTCGCATGATCATTTGCGAGATGACGTTCATCGCCAGTGTGATGACGAAGAGGGTCATCGCCACGGCGAACAGTGCCTTCCAGTCGAGGCTGCCGTGCGGCTTATCGCCGAAACTCACGTTGACGATGAACCCGGTCATCGTTTCGATGCTTTGAAATGGGTTGAGCGTGAGCGCCGGACTCTGACCGGCCGCGATGGCGACGGCCATCGTCTCGCCCACGGCGCGGGAAATTGCCAACAAAAACGAGGCCAGGATCCCAGAAAGCGCGGCCGGCACCACAACTCTGGACGACACCTGATATTTCGTTGCGCCGAGCGCATATGCGGCTTCGCGCAGCGCCTGAGGGACCGAACGTAGCGCGTCTTCGCTCAATGACGTGACGATCGGAATGATCATGATCGCCACGACGATGCCGGCACTCGCCGCATTGAAGACATTGACCTCAAAGCCGAACAGGCCCTGAAAAATCGGCCGCAGGACATACGGCGTCACGAACACGAGCGCAAAGAACCCGTACACGACGGTCGGGATGCCCGCCAGGATTTCGAGAATCGGCAATACAATGTTTCGCGTCCTGCGTGACGCGTATTCGCTCAGATAGACGGATCCGGCCAGTCCGATCGGTAATCCGATCACCGCCGCGATCCCCGCCACCAGGAACGTGCCGACCAAGAGGGGCAGAATGCCGAAATGTTTGTCCTCGAACTGCGGTGTCCATTGGGTCGCGGTGAAGAATTCAACCGGCGACACTTCTTGAAAGAACGCCTTCTCAGGTGGGACGGCAACCAGCGCCTCGGTAACCAGGACGTAAATGATCCCGGTTGTCGTGAGCACCGATGCCAGCGCACAGCCGAGCAATCCGCAACGGATAGCCAGCTCGCGAGCGCGCATCAATGAGAAATGGCGCTTCAAGTCAAGCGGCGCGTTTGAGGCCGTCGTCATCAATCCTCGATCCCGATCTTAAGACGCTGACGGCTGGCCGCGTATCCGGATTCGGGAAGGGGAATGTAATGAACCTCTTTGACCAGGCCGGGCCCGCGTTCCAGGTAGAACCGCAGGAACGAGACGACCTCCGGCCGGTCGAGCGATTTCTTGTTGACGTAGAGAAACAGCGGACGAGAGAGGGGCGCATATTTTCCGGAGAGGATCGTTTCGTCCGTTGGAGCGACGCCCGCCGATTTATCGCTTCCCGGAGCAATCTTGAGCGCTCTGAGCGAGTCTTTGTTGAGCACGTAATATGCGTAGCCGAAGTAACCGATCGCTCCCGGGTTTCCTTGCACGCCCTGAATCAGAACGTTGTCGTTGGAACTCGGGGTGTAGTCGGTGCGGCTGTTCCCTTTCTTGCCGCAGATCACCTCGGTGAAGTAATCAAACGTTCCCGAATCGGTATCAGGGCCGTAAAGGACGATCTTCTCGTTCGGGAACGAAGGATCCAGCTCATTCCAGGTCTTGATCTTACTGCCCGATTGCCACAGCAATTTCAGTTGCGCGACGGTCAGGCTTTCGCACCAGGTATTCTTGGAATTCACGACGACGGAGAGACCGTCGATGCCAATCGGCAGCTCGATAAAACTGACTTTGTTCTTGATGCACGCGTCGCGTTCAGCCTTTTCAATCGGCCGAGAGGCATCGCAGATATCCAGATCGCCTTCCTTGAACCGTTTGAATCCGCCCCCGGTCCCGGCAATGTTCACGCGGACGGCAACCTGCGGATGTAACTTGGTGAACTCTTCGGCAACCGCCTGCGTGATGGGATAGACCGTACTGGAACCGTCGGCCTCCACCTTACCTGCAAGTGTGTCGGTGGTATCTCCTTTGAGGCGACTGCCATTTGGAGCCGCGGCTTGCGCTTGGCCCGAAACGTCGGCGCTCTTGACGCTGCAGCCCGAGAAGCCGACTAACAGCAACGCGCCGAGAGCGAAGAAATGGCCAAAGCGATGGGCCGATAGGGCAGTCATAGAGATCTTCCCACGTGAAATCGCTCGCGTCGCCGCAAGCAGCGGCCGCGAGTCCGGGTGAAAGGGAAAGTAGGTCAGAAGGCAGCAGCCGGGCGCACTCGAAAGTGCGCCCGGCGCTGGCCGATTAACCATTGCCGCGCGTTTGCGGCTCAAATTCGTCGCCGCGCCTCAGGCGCGACTCAGCCTGACAGCGGCGGGATCAAGTTCCCGCCTCCGAAGGCTACTGCAAGAACGTGCCACCCTCGGTGGGAACCGCTTCGTCGCGAGTGACGAGGTAGCGGAGCGTGATCGGATCGATCATCTCGTTGAGGAAGTGGACTCCGCCGTCGCACATCAGGACGTTGATTCCACCCGGGTGGAAACTGAACAACTCATCGTTCGGACCGCAGTTGTTCCAGTACCATCCGCACGGATTGCCCGCAGGCGGCGCAGCCGTGTAATTCCCGGTGGACGTTGCGGCCGGGTTGACCAGCTGATAAGGCTCGGCAACGGTCGACCCGTACCCGCCAGGTCCGCCTTTGGGAGAGGCGTTGCCGTTGATCATCGGCGCGATAAATGATCCCGTACCGTTAGTGAGGTTGTACGAATTGGCTTGACCAGAAACGCCGTTGGCATTATCCGGTTCGGCCCATCGAGGCAGGGCGCGACGACCGCTGGGGGTCACGGTGTCGCCAGTCGGCAAGGTGCCGCCCGTGTAGAGCACGGTGGCTTTGCCGTTCCAATAGAACCCATTTGCTGAGGACGTTCCGCTCGAACCGAACACGGGATCGTTGTAGAGCGATTCGCTGCCGAAGGTCAGCGTCTCGAACTGCCGTCCGGTGTCTTCACCGATCATAATCGTGTGGCTCAACCCATCGGAAATTCTCCCGATCGGCGCGCCTTCGACGGACAAACCGGCCAGCGCTCGGGTCAGCTTGTTGCGAACACCGGTGTTGGGATCAACGTCGGTGTAGGCGAGCACCATGTAGTCGGTGGTGCCGTAGCCATCCGGGTCAGCCGCGTAGAGCGAGTTGCTCGGGCACAGAAACCAGGGAATGACCGTCTTGGCGGCCACCTGGTTCTGCGGGGAGCGAGCGTCGTTGTAAACCTTGGTGTAGTCGTATTGGACCGTGAGGACCTGCTCCTCCGCGTACGGAGCGATCGCCGTGAAGAAGGAGTAGAGAGCGAACGTGGTGAACGGGGGCGCCGCACCGGAGGAAGGATTGGTTGCGGTCGTGAAGTCGGTGCCTTCGCCCGAGGTCGGGAAGTTGCGCTGCGCCGACTCAAAGTTGTGAGCGGCGAGTCCCATTTGCTTCAGGTTGTTTTTGCACTGCGTGCGCCGGGCCGATTCGCGGGCGCTCTGAACGGCTGGCAATAGAAGGGCCATCAAAACGGCGATGATCGCAATGACCACCAACAATTCGATGATCGTGAAACCGCGGCGAGCGCGTGGCTTGCTGCGGTTAACCGAAAACTTCGATCTCATTCGTCAGTTCTCCTCTGGAGTACTCTTTGGATTCGCTGAAAGTGGTGCCGCGTGTGCCTGCTTCGCTTCGACTGCGGCAGGATCGACCGTCTGACAGATCCGTTGCGGCGACGTTGCCGCTGGCAGAATGCCTTTTCGCTCGAGTGAGGTTGCGAATGGTGTCACATGTCAGACCTCCGTGTAGGGTGAAAGAGAGACGGTCGACCAAGCGTTGGCCGAAGTTGCTCAGTGACCCTACTGAGGCGGCTTGAACCTGTGATGAACCACAAAACAACTTTTATTGAGGAACTTCGAGGCAAACCTTCATCGGACCTTCATCCCGCGGGTTGAGTCTTCATCTACACGGCTCACCGCGAAACGAACGCGACGTCGAACCCGATTTGTGATAGGTTCGGGTGGTTCGTGCGGAGCGTCACACGTACCGGAGCCGTCGCCGGGCGAGTCAGCGGGGGAGAGCCCGGGGGGAGTTCGATCACCAGGCGAATCCCCTGTCGGTCGTCATGGCTGATTGCGGGATCGGGTTCGACCGTGACTTTCAGAAAGCTGACGTTCGACTCGACACTCTCCAGGCGAAAACTGTCCTTCATCGCGGAAACGAGGGCCGGAAGGGCGACTTTGCTTCCTTGTTCGTGCTGGAAGTCCCCCAAGTTCAAAAGAGTTTTGGTCGAAGACCACGAGCCGTGGCCGACGATGGGAACCGGAGGCAAGAAACTGAGCGTGCCCGTTCGCACCGCAGAAAGTGCGATGTCAATGGGTCGCTCCGGTTCGAGATTGGTGCGGATTCTCGCGTGCGAACGATAACGCCCCCAAGGGATCTCCTTTCCGACAGTGGCTGTGAACTCGTATCCCGAGGTCCAGCCCTCGCGGGTTAGTTCCGGTTTCGCCAAGGCCTTGTAGGCAATCTTGACGTTCGGGTCGTCCGGCGTGACGGCTTCAATCTTGAGATTCGCACCAAGGGGGGAGCCGATCTTCGCGACGGCGGTACCGTTGTGCTCGTCGGTGACCTCGCCGGCATTCCACGAAAGCGGAAGAGCCTCAACCTTGGGGACGACATGACCGGCAATCACAAAATCGATTTCGGGGGCCTCCGGGTCGTTCGTCCAGATCATGGCCGTTTTGTGAAACGCCTGCTCGAATTCGAGCGGCTTCCAACGCAGCTCGACTTCGGCGAAGCCGCCCGGCGGAATCGATCGTTCGGAGAGATTGCTGATGGTGCATTTGCATTGAGTGGGCCCCCGGCCGATCAATAAGGGACCTTGACCCCGGTTTTCGATCCGAAACGCGTGCTTTCTTTCTTCATGGACCTCCATCGTCCCAAATTGATAGACGCGTTCTGCGATCGCCAATTTTGGGAACGGGGGCTTGTCGGCAATCGGCGGCCGTGGATCGATCGTCGGGTCGCTGGCAATGCCCACCGAGTCTGTCGGCACTCTACCGGCCCGCAGATCCTCCATCTCCTGGAGGGTTCGTGTCCTGCGGAGCAAGACCGAATCCGACGGTTTCGTCTTGTCGACCCAGGGGGCATAGCGTCCCAACCAGATCGCTCCGGAAAGGGCGGCCGTCGCCGTGACGACTCCCAACGCGATGCTGACATTTCGCATGTTTCCACTCCACATTGAGATTTATCCTTTGATATCGTTTGCGCCGGGCGGCCGAGCGACGCGCCGATCGAACCGGATTCGCGCGAGTAATCGCTCTGCCGCAGCATGACGCGGTTGAAGTTTCAGGATCGCAAGACACTCGGTCTCAGCCTTTTGCAAACTCCCGGCACGGGTGAAAAGCAGTGCCAGTCCCAGCCGAGCCGCAGTCGACCCCGGATCGGCCTCCAGGGTTGATCGGTATTCGCGCTCTGCAGACGCCGAATCCCCAGAGTCCGCCAAGGCATTCGCGAGATTGGTGCGAATGACGGCGTTGGCAGGCTGGACGGCCAGTGACTGGCGATACAGGTCGATAGCAGCGGCGAAATTGCGCTGACGGGCCGCGATGTTTGCGAGTCCGTTGAGGGCCAAGGGATAGTCGGGCTTCCGTGCCAGCGCTTTTTGAAACTCCGCGGAAGCCTCGGCAAGTCGGCCTTGGGCCGAGAGGGCGTGCGCCAGATTGGTTTCGAACTCGTGTGTTTCGAGTTCGTCGGTCCGATAGCGCAGGCCAGCGCGAAAATAACCTTCGGCCGCTACGAAATCCCCTCGATGGGAGGCCAGGCGCCCCATCTGGATATTCGCGATCATACTGGTCGGATTCCTGGCCAGTGTCTCTGACCAGAGCGTCCAGGAATCGTGGAACACGCTTTGTCGCTGCCACGTGAGGCACGCGAGTGCGAGTAACACGGCGGCCGCAATTGCGCGGCGAACGTCGAACGCAATGTTCGCGACTGACGGGGAGCGCCAATTCCATTTTTGAGCCACGTGCGGTTGCAACCACCACGCAGCCACCAGTGCCAGAATTCCCAGGCTGGCGAGATATTGATAATGGTCGGCGACGAACGCATAGCGCATGGGGAAGATGTTGAAAAACCCGAGAGCTGGGAGCAGCGTCCCACCAAAGCACAGCAAGGCAACCAGTGCCCCCGAGAGGCGTCGCTGCCACGCCAACAGAGCGAGCGGAATTGACAGCGCGCCGAGCACGATCGTCCATTGCCACCAGGCGGTCGACTGAACGGTCCAACGCGCGTAGATGAAGCACAGGTCGAACGGCCACAACAGCGTGGTCGCGTACGACCACAACGCTCGGCCGGCGATCAACACGCGCTCAGCCAATGTCCAAGAAAACGCGACTCCAGAAGCGCCGACGTGCGCTCGTTCCAGCCAAGCCGTGTTAAATGCCAAAAGTGCCCCGACTCCGAACAGGGGAACAAGCGGACCAATTTCGCGCACGCGAATTTGACCGGCTTTCCACCATCGCAAGAGCACCAGCACCGCGGGGAGCGAACAAGTGACCGATTTGCTGAGCAAGGCGCAGATGAAGAAACAAAACCCGAGGGTGTATGAGTGGAGGGAGCCGCTGCGGCGCAGCCGATCGCCTTCGGCCGAAACGCCCTCGACCCAGCCGAGGAACTGCCACATGGCGAGTAAATAAAAGGAGGCCGAGAGAAGGTTCTTACGCTCGGTGATCCACGCGACCGATTCGACGTGCACCGGATGTAGCCCGAAGAGGGCAGCGGCAAACCAGGCGCCGGGAATCGAGAGGCGTCGGAGGATCAGCCAAACGCCGACCGCGTTGGCAGCGTGCAGTGCAGCGTTCACGAGATGGTAGCCGGCCGGACTCAGGCCCCACAGATGTTGCTCGACCCAAAATGTTGTGAAGACGATGGGGTAATACTGGGGCGTCGCTTCGGGCTCGAGCCAAATCTGCCTGAGCCCGCCAAGCGACCGAAGCGTGCTGTTTTCGGTGACGTAATCGTCGTCATCCCAAATGAAGCCCGACGAGAGCGATGGCAAGTAGACGATGAGTACCAAGCAGAACAGCAGGCATCCCACCCCCATCCCTCGCCAGTTCGACGCAGAAGCCGCCGCCAGGGGGGCGGGAGCCGGCGATCGAGAAGCTCGCGTGCGAGAAGTCATAGGGAAGCCAGCGAACACGGATTGTCTGCGTGCCTTCGGCCAAACTGCGCGAAAGGTTGTCGGGGCCTCAATGCAGGCGGTAACCCGCCAAAAACGGTGGCCAGTAGAGCACCAACGAAGGGATAACGGCCGCCTGATCGGGATCGTGAAGAGTCGCGTTCAGAAAGCCAGTTGTGACCATGAGCAGCACGGTCAGACCGGCGACGCTCCAAGTGCTTCCGGCCAGCCACGGTCGCGCCGGGATGATGCGCAACAGGTAGGGCCAACAGAGATGCATGAGCGGCGTGACGGCGGCAAAGTACCGCACCGGCTTGTAAGCAAACACCAACTGCACGACGAATAAGAATGCAAAGGCCGCGACAAAGACCGGCGGCCAGCGCCGAGCCCGGATGTCTGCGGCGAAACGACGCACATTCCACGGAGCCGCAAAGAGGAGGGCGAGCGGAAACATCGCGACGAGTTCCCAGCACACCCAGGACCGATTCATCCGATCGACTAGCGCGAGCAGCGGACTGAACTGCGCGACCCCAGGCAGCGGCTGAATCATGGCCGTGGGCCACAGGGTGCCGTAAGCCGCGAACAGTCGGAAGTAGTGTTGCAGGCCAGCGGTCAATACGGCGGTCACGACGATGACGGCAACCAACCACTGCGGTCGAGTCGCCTTCGCC
>DASRXU010000445.1:0-8048 GCA_035687365.1 Planctomycetaceae bacterium
AGAAAAGCCGAGCCGACTTCGAGCGTGCGCGCCGGTCGATCCCGGGAGGGGTCAACAGTCCGGCCCGCGCGTTCGGTGCGGTCGGAGGCGAGCCGCCCTTTATCGACCGCGGTGAGGGGCCGTATCTATACGACGTCGACGGAAACCGGTACCTCGATTACGTCGGTTCCTGGGGACCGCTGATTCTGGGTCACGCCCATCCTGAAGTCGTGGCAGCGGTCGAGCAGGCGCTGCACAAAGGAGCAAGCTTCGGAGCACCGACGGAGGCCGAGTCGGAACTGGCCGAGATGGTGATCGAAGCCGTCCCTTCCGTCGAGCGCGTACGAATGGTGAGCTCGGGCACCGAAGCTACGATGAGCGCGATTCGGGTGGCCCGCGGCTTCACGCGGCGTGACCGCATCGTGAAGTTCGCCGGCTGCTATCACGGCCACGTCGACAGCCTGCTCGTGCAGGCTGGCAGCGGCGCGATGACGCACGGCAACCCCTCGTCGCCAGGGGTACCGGTCGGATCGACGAATGACACGCTCGTCGTCGAATTCAACGACGTCGCGGCGCTCGAAACGGTCTTCGCAACGTTTCGCAGCCAAATCGCCTGCGTGATCCTCGAGCCGGTCGTTGGCAACATGGGGGTTGTGCTGCCGGAGCCCGGCTATCTGGAAGCGGTTCGTCAACTTTGTCGGACGAATGGCAGTCTGCTGATCTTTGACGAGGTGATGACGGGCTTTCGTCTCACGTACGGGGGAGCCCAGGCGAGGTTCGGCATCACCCCCGATCTGACCACGTTTGGAAAGATCATCGGCGGCGGCATGCCCGTCGGTGCGTACGGCGGTCGGGCCGACGTGATGGACGTCGTTTCGCCGGTCGGTCCCGTCTACCAGGCCGGCACGCTTTCGGGAAATCCGCTGGCCATGGCGTGCGGCATCGCGACGCTCAAGCTACTCAAGCGAACGAATCCTTATTCGCGCTTGGAGTCCGAGACGACCAGCCTGGCAAACGGGCTCGCTACGGCAGCCGCGGCCGGCGGCGTCCCTCACACGGTCGCGCAAGTGGGCAGCATGTTTACGCTGTTCTTCAACGCCGAGAAGGTCGTCAACCAAACGGTCGCCGCCCGCTCGGACACACAGCGCTTCGCCCGCTACTTCTGGGGCATGCTGGAGCGCGGCGTATATCTCCCCTGCAGCCAATTCGAGGCCAACTTCCTCTCAGCCGCTCACACATCCGAGCAGATCGATCAAACGCTTGCCGCCGCCCGGGACGTGTTTGCGGGCCTCGGCTGAGGAGCAATCGAGTCACTCGTCGCGCGAACTGCATTCCCGTCGTCGCGTCTTAGCCGGCCCTCCGCAATTCAGTTTCGCGCACGTCTGCAATATGGAGCAGGATCCGCCGTGCGAGATGGAGCGGCGATGCCTCAAGATCGTGAAGGGTGGGACGCGGCATCGCCGACCGCAGCCGGAGCGCTGTGCCAATTTGACGGGCTAGATCATTCGTATCGCCCACTCGGCAAAGTAGGACGGAATGCGGAACCCTCGAAAGGACGTCTCGCGCTCCAGATTTTTCGTCGATGATCACAGTCGCGCCGTGGGAGACAGCCTCGACGGGCACCATGCCAAAGGGCTCGTCATGAATCGAGACGTACGTCACCGCGTCGCTAAGCTGAAAGATCGCTGAACGGACCTCGTCGGACACGAAGTCACCCCACAACACGTCAATCCGCAAGTGTTCCGCGATCTGACGGCAAGCGGTGCGATACGCACTGCCATGGGCAGTCGGCCCACACACCAGAAGTTGAAACTCGATCCCCTGCTCCCGACAGAGCTTTGTTGCATAGAGCAGCAGGTCGATCCCCTTTTCAGCGTCTTGGCGCCCCAAATAGGACACCAACGGGACCTCCGGTCGGTAACCGGGAAACTGTCGGGCAACCAAGGCTTGCGCCTCCGCTTGGGGCAGCAGCTTGGGTTCCTCAATGCAGGGCGGAATCGTCACGAGTTGGTCTGGGCGTAGGCCGAGCTCGCGTTGAACGCGCCGGTTGTATTGGCTGCCGACGACGATCGCTTGAAAGTCTGATTGCGCAACCGATTGGCGAATTCTGTCATAGAGTGCGTCCTCGAGGCCGATCTCGCGCGCGTAGTTGGCATAAACCTCGTAACCTTGGAAGGTCACGCAGTATTTCACCGGCTGCTGGATAAGCTGCCGCGCTTCCTCCACGAACGGACAGAACATCTCCAGTGTAGGCAGAAAGTGCGTGATTTGAGCCCGCTCGATTTGCCGCGCAAAAGTCGTGATGAGCGCCCGATCCCGAGCGACTCCGTCACAGACCCGTCGCAGGAGCCCATGCATCACGCCACGCCGCATGAAAGTGAACCATTGGCCAAAGGCCGAGCGCCAGTCATAGGGCGACACGGCATTCACGATCCGGAAGAGTCCGTCCAGAGTGCGTGATGGTCGGCCGCCGAGGCGGTACCGCATGGCGTGGAAGAGGAGCCTCTCTGAAATCCGCGGATCGAGTCCCGAATGATCTGGCTTGTCCAACGCCCACCAGGCGTGGACTCGATACCCCAGTCGGACCAATTCGTTGGCTAGCCGCACGTCGCGCACGGTCGCGCCGACATGTGCTCCGCCCATCAAAATAAAACCAAATACGGGCGCGTCGTGAGTTCTGCCGCCATCGAGTCCTTCGCGTCCTAAAGCAGTCAACGTGAGGTCCCCCCGTTGATCCGGTTAGGCCGAATCGGCCGGATCGCCGTTTTTGACACCGCGTTGTTCATATCGGTCGGGGACGACCGGTTCATCTAAACTGTCGTTAGCGCTCAACTGAGACGAGAGACCATTTTCAAAACAATTCGTTCATTCCGCGCGATCGATTTCACCGGGGATTTTCACGGATCCCGTTACACCCTCCAGTCGGCCTATCTTCCGTGAGACGAATGCTTCGCGCACTGAGTTCCGATTCTGCTCAGTTGCGAGCAGCCTTCGCGTCGACCCCCGTTGCCACGTTGGTCGGGTCGGCTTCTGGCTTGTTGACGCGTCCGAAGAGGAAGTGGGAGCCCATGGGCAGCGTTTGGATCTCCTCGCGGTTCAGAACCGTTCGCCGGAGCGTGACCGGATACGTCACGGGAAAGTCGCTCGATTCGTTGGGCTTGAGCGTGAACGGGCCGCCCCAGCCGCTTTGCGGTCCGCGAGCCTCGTACACGATCGGCTCCGAGGTCGCGTTGGTGATCCGAGTCCGCGCCGGCTGGTACCGCAGCGAGATGAAGGGGCCAATCGTTTCGATCTCGGTCACTCGCAGGTTGGCCGTTCCGATAAGCCGGTCTTTCATCGCGACTTCGTCAACCAGGTCGAGTTTCCCGGCCGCATTCCACGCCGTCCGTAATAACTCCGCGAGGGCTTCGGGATGCAGCGCCGGATTGGAAGGCGAATATCCGGCAGCGAAGCGGCCTTTCGCGTCGATCTCTTCCGGCGAGTTCTTCCTCAGCAGCAACGTGCGCTCAGAAAATGCCGGCTCGCGCACCGCCAGGTTGAACTTCTGTACGGCGCGAAGATCGAATTCCGCACACGGCTGCCATTGCGTTTGGTCGGGCGATGATTTGATCTCGACCGCTACGATAAAGTGAGGCAACCCGAGCTGAACGACGCACTTGGGGGTGCCGTCCGGCGACGTGCGGCCCGATGAATTCTTGTTTCCTGACGTTGGTGGTTCGACCGCATTGCAGAGAATGGGCTCGACCGCCCGGAATCGCGTGCGAAGCCGCAGGTTGTCGCCGTAGCGCAGGATGTCCGGAACCGCCTTGGCGATGGAACCAACCTCGCCGAATGCGCCGAATTCTTTGATGGGCATGTCATCGGCGTTCATCACCGCGGCGCCGGAGTCGACGATCGTTCCGGTCAGACCCTCGACAAGGGCGCCCGAAAAGCCGAGCGTAAATCCGCTACCCGCGGCCATGTTCTCCAGCTTCATGAGTTGTCGCTCGACGCGGCGAACCGGACGTTCCGATGGGTTGAATCCGGGCTGCGCGAAGACGGCTCCCAAGATCATCGAGATCCCGGCTTGGTCGACGCGCATGGAATCGACCCACAGGCGATAGCGGGGCTGAAGCGCCGGCATCGGCCAGCCGCCGATCTCTCGCGTGCGCGCCAACGACTTGTCGAGCTCCATTTCCAGCCGTTGGACCAGGCCGGGAACGGCCTCGATAACCTTCTGTTCGATCTCTGTTTTGCGGCCGTAGGCCCCCTCGACAAGTTTTGAAGAGACCGTGCTCGAAATCCGACCGCGGAGGAGCGGGATGCCGCGGGCGACGCCGACTTGCGGGTTCGTCACGTAATAGGCGTCGTTCGGAATTTGAAAGTCTCGCGCGCCGATCTCGAACTTGATCTTCTTGTCGGCGACGGTTGGGCGCAGGTCGAACTTGAGCCAGACCGGTTGAGACTGCCCGATCACGATGTCCATCGGTCCAGCGTTCGCAGCGATCATCCGACTGCGAATGGTGGTCGATCCGATCTCGGCAATCAGATTTCTCAGCCCCAAGTTGATCGTGATCCACCCGTCGTCTTTAGTCGTGACGACAACGCGCTCGAGCATCCCCCGATAGTTGATGCCGGCGAGCGTGATGTGGAACCGACTCATCAGACCTTGCTGGCTCTGGTGAATGTCGGCCGCGCTTGCGGATAGCGCATCGGCCGGAACCATCTCGGGCAGCGCGTAGCAAAGGGCCTCGATGGTTTGGGGATCCAGATGCACATAGATTGCTTGCGGAATCTCGACCCCGGGCACAAATGTCTGCAGAAAGTCGTGCTGCATTTTCGACTTCTTGAGCGGGACTCTGGCCCCCCGAACGATGCTCTCGGGCCGCGGCTCGGTCTGCGGGTTGAGCATCCAGTCGTAGACCGCGTCGTCGCCGAAGACGGCGTTCAAGACGTTGTGTCGCTTCTCTGGAAGCAGGGTGAAATACGCTCGCCCGCCGGCGTTGCGCACGGCGTCCACCATCAGCTTGTGGTCGTCGGGCTTGACCTCGATGTCTTTGCTGCCGTGAAAGGCCCAGATGGGGACGTGCTTGAGGCTGCGGGCTTTCGACAGATCGCCCGAGCCCGCCACGGGTACGATCGCCGCCCAGCGCGTCGGGGTGGCAATGGCGATGTTCCAGGTTCCGAACCCTCCCATCGATGCGCCACAGAGAATCTCCCGCTTGCGGTCGACGCTGAATTCTCGTTCGACTTCGTCAAGAATCGCGAGCGCTCGCTTGGCGTCGGGACCGTCGGCGCGCCAGCCGATCGCGGCCCGACCCTCTACTTCTTCGCACTGCGGGAAGACGACGAGCATCGGCAAGGTCGTGGTTCGGGCTTCGATCTGCGGTCCAATACCGCCGATCAAGGGGAGCTTGCCGTCGGTGCCCCGCTCCCCGGCCCCATGCAGGTACAAGAGGACGGGCCATTTCTGGTCGGCGCGATATGCGGCCGGGACAAAAACGGTGTATTTGTGTTCGCCGGCCTCGTCGCGATAGACGCGTGAGAGAAATCCGGTCGTGACCGGGCCCACCGCTTCGTCCGCGTGCAAGGGGCGGGCCAGCGCCGCGATCGCAACCGCACACAGAATCAGCGTTCGCCAATCTCCCCGACGATCCGACTGCTTCGGCATCTGCCTGAATCCTTCGTGTTGGAATCCGTCCTAAGCACAGCCCAGCGCACCGGCCAGCATCCTCCTTGCATGGCGTGTTCGGATTCCGTCGAAGCGGTCGCTTTCCATGTATCGGCGGCGCACCCGTCTCTTCTGACAGAGGCGGGACAGCTGGCACGCTGAAAATGAGAGGTTCCTTGCGACATCGCGGCATAACAGAAGCCAGCGTTGTTTCATAAACTTCGCGCTCCAGCGGCGTGCGAGGAATGCGCGCGACAGTTCGGAAAGTCTTCGGCAGCATCAAGACCCAATCGCACGAAACAAATGGACCGGCGCCGACGCGCGCTCCGTCATTTGTTCGTCAAACCGTAGCGCGCGGAGGATGGCTCGCGCGAGCGGAATGCCCCAGTTTCGACTACGATCGGGAGATGCCCATAATTGAGTCGCAGTGCACCGTTACTGCCCGTCAAATCGGACGCATTGATCGGGTTGTCCAGGAGCTGACGGGTCGGTCGCGCGGCGACGTCAAAGGGTTATTTGATCACGACTGCGTGCGCCTCAACGGTCAGGTCTGCCCGAGCGGTGGAACCGTCGTGGCCGAGGCGGACCTCGTCGTCGTTCGGCACGATCCGCACAGCCACTATCGCCTGAAGCCCCGGCAAAGGGATTCGACATCGTCGGCGTACCGGCTCGTCTTCGAGGACCGCGATCTGATCGTGGTCGATAAGGCGGCTGCGATTCTGACGGTTCCGACCGACCGCGGAGAAACCAACACGCTGCTGGACGCACTCGTCCGCTCGCTGGGTCGCCGCGGACATCGCGGCCGGGTGTCAGTCGTCCATCGGCTCGATCGGGGCACCTCGGGACTGCTGGTGTTCGGCAAGAACCCCCCTGTGGCGCGCGAGCTGCAAGCGCAGTTTCGCGTGCGCAAGGCCGATCGCGAGTATGCGGCGCTCGTCGCCGGCCGTGTCGAACACCAATCCGGCACGTTCGACAACCGCTTGCGGACGACGAAGAGCCTCCAACGCTATTCCGTGGATCGAGACGCGGCTGGCGAGCGGGCTGTCACCCATTATCGGGTGGCACGCCGATTTACCGATGCGACCTATGTCCGCGTGACGCTCGAAACGGGGAAGCGAAACCAGATCCGGGTGCATTTCGCCGAGGTGGGCCACCCCGTCCTTGGCGACGAGCGCTACGCCGTCGAGACGGCCCGTCACCCCGCCTGGAAATATAAGCGGCTGGCGCTGCACGCAACGCTTCTCGGGTTCGAGCATCCCCGCACTCACCAGAGACTGCGGTTCGAATCGCCGCTGCCGAGCGAATTCGAGAGCTTTTTCAAGCTCCACGGCTCATGAATGCGAAGGCCGCCACTGTCAGTGCCAAAAGCCCAGGATCAATGCGAAGATCAAAAAACGCACGACATGATAGCCGGAGTCGATCAGCCAATGATGCCAGGGCCGGTTCTCGAATTGATCGTTGACGGCAAAGCTCGCGGCGACCAGGCAGATGCCGACGATGAGAGCTTGCCGGATGGCAAATGCGAGTGCCGGACTTGGTCCCAGGAGCAGAGCGAACCCTGAAGCGGCCACCAGCTGGAGTACGAAGAGCAGGACAAACATCTGGGGCGTCGGAATCGGCGGCTTTTGAATTTGTGCGGATTGCATCCAGAGATGTAAAAACCCGACCGGCGAGTACCACACCGCTCCCAGCGCAAATCCGGAAATCGCCGCCGCTAAGGCCGCCAGCCAGTTGACGTCAGACATGCTGTTCCTCAATCGAAGTACGAATCGATCACGATTTTCGGCCGATATTGCGGGCGGCAAAATCGGCAACGGCCTGCAGAGTTTCCGGCGCGCACCACTTTTCCACAAGCGCGGCGCCCTCGGTTGCGGTGAGATGTCGAGCGGTCTCGACCAGCGGACGTCGCAAGGCCCGTTTGTTGGCGGCATAGGTGGCGGCGGGAATTGCGGCAAGCTCGACGGCGACTTCGCAGGCTCGTTCGATCAAACGATCGGCATCGACCAGTTCGTCGACCAGGCCGCGCGCTAGCGATTCTTCCGGCAGCCAGGTGCGTCCCGTCATAATTAGTGTGGAAAGGTGCTCAGCGGGAGTCGCAAACCGCGCGATCTCGAGGGCCCACGTGGGAAACTCGACTCCCACGCGGATCTCCGTCAGCCCGACGCGGGCCCTGCCCTTCGCGAGGAGACGTTGATCGCACGCCAGCATGATAATGGCACCGCCCGCGATAGCGTGTCCGTTGACGGCGGCGACGAGCGGTTTGGGAAACGACACGAGCCGCTCAAATCCCGCGACCATCACGGGCACAAAGCGACGAACATACTCCGGACCGCCGCTGACGAGCGCTGGCAAGTCGACCCCCGCGCCGAACACGCTGCCGTTTCCTGTCAGCACGACCGCTTGGGTCGGACCACGTTCA
>DASRXU010000446.1:0-10567 GCA_035687365.1 Planctomycetaceae bacterium
TTTGCTCGGTACCGTCGTTGGCATCGACGTCAGCGACGGTAATGGCACTCGCGCTCGCTAGAGTCAGCGAGGTGTTTTCGCCGATGCTGTGAGAACCCGAGGGAAGTGTGATCGTCGGCGCAGTATTGACTGCGGTAACGGAAACGTCATCCGTTGCCACGGTACTGGTCGCAAAGCCGTCGGTGAATGAGAATCCGATTCCGCGCAGCAGGGTACTAGGGTTAACGCTTGTGTCCCGGTAGGCCACACTATCGAGGGCGGCTTGATAGGTGGCGAGTGTGTCGTTGCCGGACAAAGTCAAGACACCGGTCGACGCGTTGTATGATCCGCTGATGGTCGCCGTGTCGGAAAAGGCGAGCAGGTCTTCGCCCGCGGCGAAGTTGCCGGTGATGGCGACGGTCGCTCCCGACAGTGTTCCTGAAGCATCAGAGAGCGAAAGTGCCGCGTCGATTGCGGCTGCCGATTGTCCTTCGGTGTATGCGAGCGTCGTCCCGCCTGTCACTGTGACTGTAGGGGGAACGACTGAGATACCCAAGCTGGCATTGGTGGTTTGCGCACCACCGTCCCCGGTATTGCCTTCGTCGTTGATGCTTACGGAGAGGCTGTCGGCGCCAGCGAACCCGGTTGTGGGCGCATAGGTCAATCCATCCAGTGCGGTATTCAGGTTGGCAATCGTGTCACTCAGGACGACTGTGTTTGTACTGTTTCCGCTGACAGTAGTGGACGTCGGTATCGATCCCAGGGTCAACACGCCCTGCCCAACAGTGAGTGTGACCTGTTCCACTCCACCATTCGCATCGATGTCCCCAACCGTAATGACGTTGCTGCTCGAGAACATCAGCGAAGTGTTCTCGCCGATTGTTTGTGGACTGGGCAAAACGACCGTGGGCGGCTGGTTAGCGCTCAACAAGACGCGCCCTTCCAGCGCTTCTGCGGCCGGTCCCATTCGCGAACTCGTTTGCGCCAGCTGCGGGCGCTCGAGGCGCTTACGGCGATAGCGTCGTCGCAGCGCAAGTCTTTGCCGCACATGGGACAGCCAGTGGAGCAGCAACATGGCCCATCGCTCCAAAAAGCAGGCGATCTGAGGCTACGAAAGCAGAACGATCCTCAAAGCCGACGTTCGACGAGTCCGGAAATCACAAGTTCTTCGCTCGTGGCAATAAGAATTCGACCGCAATCTGTCTGGACAATGCGCGCGGACGAAATTGCGACGCGGCCTTCGAACGTGCGGACGGTCAGAGATGGGAAGAGATGTGACCGACTGGCGACTAGAAAGCGCCGCGGCTGGAGTCCGGTGGCCGTCCACAAAGATTCCAGCGCCTACAAAGATTCCAGCTCTGAGAAAGTCTTGGCAGAGCTGTCGAGAGAATCTCGCCTATCGGCGAGACAGAGACGAGGCTAGTGGCCGGAAACCACCGAGAGTCGCTTGCCGGCCCGCAAGCAAGTGAGCCCACCATCGCTGCGCCCTTCATTCCAATGTGAAACGAAGTTTACCGACGTAGAAAACGCATACTACCGACGGAGACGGTCGCGGCAGGCAAACAACCTATCATTACAAGACATTTAGCGATAGCGTGGAGAATCCGAAATAGATCAAAAATCTCAAGTTTCTAGCGAGGCGGCCTCGCTCGGAAACTGAGGAAAGTCGTCACGCAAACAATTGTTGATTCGTCGCCAGCGAGGTTCGCCTGGAAAATGGTGTCGCCGTCAATCCGGCAACCGAAGCAATCATCGCTTCCTGTTCAGGCTACGATCAGGCCGGCCCGCGCCAGCGCCGAGAGCGTCTCGGGAAGCGATGCCGCGATAACTTGTTGAACCGCCGTGGCGTCAATCAAGCGGCGCCCGTCGTGATGCATCACAAGATCTCCCGACAGAACCTGTTCGGTTACCAGGGCAGCCTGAGCGGGTTGATCGCGTGTGCCGTCGAGAGTGCCGAGGACGCGGCGCTGGAAGTCGTCGAGTGATAGATTTTCATGCAGGCGATTCGTCACTGACGAGGCGCGCCGCGCCTGCGCCCGCGCCAGACGACTCGCCGTCGGTCGCTGGCTCACCTCGGTGACAAACGGGGGCTCGATCGTGCTTAAGTCGAGCTGCGATGTCGCGAAGCAGCGGCAAATCGTCTCAGCCAGGGTTCGAGTCGCTGCACTCATGACGTCGGTATTGACCGCGGAAGCTCGCGGTTCCACGGCAGAACGAGCGATCGACGCCAGCTCGACGAACGGAACAGACTTCGGCCAGATCGACCGCAGGTGCACCATTGCAGCTTTCACGACGGGGTTATTCGTCGTCAGGGTGGAGGCCCCGCGGCGAAAGACCACCTTGGAATCGTCCTTGATCGCGACTTCCGTCTCGGAACGTGTCGACGAGGAGACACGCAAATGCAGCAATTGCTGCAGGTGCGGCTTGTGATCGATGGGCTGCTCGCGCCGACATAAGAGCGTCTGGCGAAACGCTCGGTTCCGCAGAAAATCCATGTATTGTTCAGTCTCAATGACGTTCCGGGAGACGGTCTGCAACATGCTGCGCACGTTCTCGGGAAAGTTTTCGACAGCCGTAACTCCAAATTCTGCCTCGGCCAAGTATTGCAGTCCGACCGCCTCTGCGCGCTCCGCGAATTGGTGGAAATAGTTGGGTTGATTGATCTCTTCCAGTTGCTCGTGAATCAAGTACGCATCATCAGCCCGACTGATCGCCGAGAGTTCTGATTTCAGGAGGAGGCTATAAGCGTTCTCATCCTTTTGAACTGAGTTGGACAGGAACTCGAGCAGGCCACGGGCTTGAGCGAGCTGAGTCATCGGCGACTCGAACGAGCGCGCTCGGTAACGCATGATGTCGCGAATCATTCCGCGCATATGCCAGCCGGGATAGGTGTTGTAGCTGATGTACGCGACGCCGTCGGGTGTCAGGCACTTCCCGCAGATCTCGAGGATCGTCTGTTGGACGACGTCTGGAACCCAGGAATAAACCCCGTGGCAGATGATGTAGTCGAAGGAATGGTCTTTAATCGGAAAATTCAGGATGTCTTGGTATCGCAGTTCGACGTTCTCCAATTGGCATTCGTCGATCAGGGACTGCCCATCTTTGACCTGCAGCTTCGACGCATCGATCCCGACGAATTGACTTTCCGGTAGCTGGTCCGCCATCGGAATGAGATTACCCCCCGAGGCGCAGCCCAGCTCCAAAACGCGGCATCGCTCGGGTGAAGGAGGATTCATGCCCATCAGCCGGGCGATACTGGCAAGGCGATTGGGATGCGTCTGTGTAAAGGGATGGCTTCGGTAAGGAACGCGATCGTAGGAGGTCAATTCGCTTGCCATGCGATTGCTCAGCGTTGTTGAAGTCGATCAATGGTGGCGAATGCGGGCGGATTAGTGTCTACGACCACAGCGACAACTGGGTATTCGGGAAACTGGGTGGTCGAAGGTAGGGCGCCAGATCGAGGAACGCAGGCCCCTAGCAAGCGAACCAGAATAACACAACGCCGAGTCGGCCGCGCACCACTTTCAGTCGACCGTCTTGCGACAAGACTGTCTCGGCCAGGCGCGTTGGAAGCGCGGCACGATAACACGTTCGGCCCGTGATCTGAATGCGTCGATCGAAGTCAGACCGCCGAAACGACGGTGACGTTGAAGATCAGAATCGCGTTCGACGGGATTGAAGGCGGCGAGCCGGCGGCGCCGTAGGCCAAAGTCGGGGGAATGATGAGTTGGGCGACCGTTCCCACCGGCAGCAGGGCGAAGGCCTCGTCCCAGCCTTTGATCACCTGTCCCGCTCCGAGCGTGAAGGAGAACGGCGTGACGTGGCCGAATTGCGAGTCCGTGTTGGAATCGAACTCTGTTCCGATACTGCTGTCCGAATTCAACAGGAAGCCCGAGTAGTTGACCGTAACAGTCTTGCCGGCTGTCGGAACGGCACCACTCCCGTGGGTCACGATCACGTAGTTGAGGCCGTCGGCCGTGGTCGTGGCGGTGAGGTTGTTGGCCGCCAGGTACTTGGCGATGATGCCGCTGCCGTCCGTGATCGTCCCTGAGCCCGACTTTTGATTTCCAGCATGATCGACGCTGGTGACGGTCACCGTCGTGGTTGGCGACGTGAGCGTCGCACTCCCCAGGTTCAGGGACCACCGGCCGGCCGCCGGCGACGTCAACTGGGAACTGCTGCCCAGCGTGAACGTGCTTCCGTTGGCCGCGACGGTCAACACCGACGTGTTGACCGAGTCGAACGTGCCGGTGATGACCGGTGCGGTATTGGTCGTGATCGTTTGCGAGTTGACTGTGGGGGTGCCGAGAGTCGGGTTCGTCGTGTTGAAGGTTGCGTTGTGCGACGTCGGATTCACGCTAAAGAAGACGGACCCCGGGTCTTGGTTGATCGTGGTGTCCTTGTGCGCGGTGCCCTTGATCGTCACCGCGCTTTGGAACAGATTCGACCCCGAATTGGAACTCATCAAGTTGATCACGCCGCTCGGCCCCATCTTGATCATGGCGGCGCCGGTGTAGGTCGTGTCGGTCGAGTTAAGCGTCGTGTTCTGGCCCGGTTGGACGTTGTGCAGTTTGCCGGTGACGGTCGACCCGTTCATGGTGACCTGCCCTGCTCGATCGCTGAGGTTGCCACTCACGGTCGTGGATTCCAAATCGAGCGCGGTGGTCGAGGAGTTGCCGAGACTCGCGTTGAGGTTCCCCTTGATCGTCGACTGATTGAGCGTGACGGTGTCGTTGGGGCGGCGGCCGCGGATACTCATTTGATCCGCAATCACGCTGTTGAGCGTGATCGAGTTGCTCTGCTGCCCCATGCTCAGGCGTAGCCGCAGGGAGGACAAGCTGGCCGTGCCGTCACCCGAAATGCTCACGTCGTTCGCGTGTTGGTTGAGCTGAATTGCGATCGAGGGAGGGGCCGTGATATTGATCGTGTCGGTCGCAAGAGTTTGATTGCCAACTTTGAACGTTGTGCCGTTTGTGCCGGTCAAAACGACCTGCGAACTCGTGTAAGAGACACTAAAACCCTCTTGCGTCGTCGTATCGGCGTTTCTGAGTTCGGTCAGGTGGATCGAGTTCCCGCTGACTTGCACGCCCACCACGGCCGTCAACATTTGTCGCGACTCGAGGCACTCGAGCTGCGCGAGGGGGGCGTACTCTCGAAACCGGGTGATGCGTCGGCGTGCGTGGGCTCGCCGCCCCGCGTGAATCTGGTTGCGTTTGATCCACGCAGTGATTTGATGAGCCCAACTCAGCAGCATCGACGTCTAGTCACTTGAAATAGAAGCCAGCAAGAACCCCGACACAGCTCGAGACCAGCAGGTTGCCCCCCAATTATCGTCCGGGGAGAAGCCGCTCACATAAACTATCCTAGATGACGGATTGGGCAGCGGCCAGTGGTTGGGCACCCAACGCCCAGCGTCGGTCGAAAACGCGGATTCTTCGGGTTCTTACGGCTTTCCGGGACCGTTTGTTGGTTCGGCGTTGGAAAAAACCGGCCCGATAAGAGGGGCCGTTTTCAGCGGGCGGCTGAGACTAGCTGGCAGTGACCTGTCGCGATTGCCCGGGGTGCTACTTCGGGTCGGCAGCGCCAATTTTGTCGATCTCCTCGTCGATTTTCCGCGCGAGGGTGAGATCGTCTTGCTCGGTGAGGGGCTCCGTTTTGCGAACCGCGAAGAGGATTGCAATGTTGTAACCGTCGAGACGCTGACGGACGAACGCCGTCGTCGCGACGATGTTGCCGTAGTAGGTCCATTGCCGCTCGTCGCCGGACGCACGTGGCTCGCCATTCACCCAATACGCATCGAGAAATTTGCACAGGGCCGGCGCCGAAGCCACCAATCCTGCGAACGAATCCATCGTCTCGATCGGCACGCGTCGCACCGGGTACCAGACCTCGCGCAGATCCCGTTGATCGGCAAAATGCTTCGCCGGTCTCACGTCTTCGACGCCCAGCGATTTGAAAAAATCTTCCTTGATATAGTTGCCGTAGGATTTGGCGGTCGCCTTTTCGATGATGCGGCCGAGCACGCAATAACCGAAATTCGACGGGGACTGCTGCTGGCCCGGATCGAACTGCAACGGCTCGGTCATCATGTAGCGGACGATTTCGAGCGGCCGGGGACGTCGAGTCACCCGCATCACTTTCCCGACCGTCGGCAGATTCGTAAACGGATCGACCGAATTCTGGTTCCAGCCCCCGCGATGCTCGAGCAACTGCCCGACGGTGATGTCGTTCAATCGAGGATCAGGATTCGCAAACCGCAACGGCTTGGTGTGGAGATACGGGAACGCCTTGGTGTCGAGCGAGAATTTCCCCTGTTGAATGAGCTTGCGGACCGCCGCAGCGGTAATCGGCTCCGTAACGCCTCCGATTCGCAGTAGCGCATCGGGCAAGGTCCGCTTTTTTTCGACTTGGTCGTTCCAGCCGTAGCCGCGCGAAAAGAGGAGCTTGCCCTGCCGCGAGACGGCGAGAGTCGCCGAGCGGCATTCGCAGCGGTCCATGAATTCCATGACCAATCGATCGAGCGGCGCGTAAGCGCGGACGGGAGTACCGGTCGGCGTCGGCGTTTTTGCCAAGAGCGGAGCAGCCGTAGAGACCGCGAACGCGCAAGCGATCCCGCAGAGTAGCGGTCGCATGCCGCTTAGACACATGGAGGTTGGATAGGGGCGAGCCATCTCGTGACCTTTCACGACGAGTGGACTGCTGCGCGATCCTTCGACGCGCCTCGAGAATCAAGTCGCGGTTTGGCCATCCGAAGGTCGCGGATCGGCCAGGTACTTGAGCCCGGGCAAACCGTCGATGCTGTAGCGGTTTTTCTCGGATTGATACTCCGCGATGCCGGCCGCTCCTTTGCGATCGCACCAGGCGAACAGCTGGCTTCGCTCTCCGACGTAATCGTAGAGCGGGATTCCGTAGCCGCACGAGTCGGCAACCATCTCGACGTGCAGCACGACGATGGACCGCGCGCTCACGTCTTGAGGCAACTGCCGGTAGTAGCTGTCCCACCGCTCGTCGCTCGGTTCGATGGCTTCGCCCCGCCCGCGCAGCCTGAGAATCCGCGGTGCACCTTGAAAGGCACAGAACATCAAAGTCAGGCGGCCGTTTTCGCGGAGGTGGGCCACCGTCTCGATGCCGCTGCCGTTGAAATCGACGTAGGCGACAGTCTTCGGGCCGAGGATGCGGAGGCAGTCGAGCCCCTTGGGAGAGACATTGACGTGCCCGTCCTCGGCCAGCGGCGCGGAGGCGACAAAGAACATTTTTTGCTGCGCGATGAATTCGCCGAGCCGTTCGTTGAGTTCGGGAAAGATGCTGCCCATCGCTGCTCCCGGCCCCGAGCCCCGACGAGGGCCCGTTACGAACATGTTAGCATCTCTTGGCAAATCGCAAACACAGCACGTGATCGACCATAGACCGGCCTACCTGGCACTTATAAGATGGCAAGCGCACTGCTTCCGAACTGCGCTGGGCGGGATATCCGATGGAACGCCGAGCCATCACCGTGGAGGGAATCGTGCAAGGCGTGGGGTTCCGACCCTTCGTCTACGCACTAGCCAAACGGTTGAGGCTCCGTGGCTTCGTCAAGAATCAGACGGGGCGCGTGCTGATCGAGGCCGAAGGCACCCCGAGCAACCTCGATCGCTTCCTTCGCGACCTGCGCGAACACTCGCCTCCTTTGGCGCGAATCAATTCGCTGTCGTGCCGCGCGCTGGCCGTGCGGGGCGATGCTGCCTTTGTGATCGAGTCGAGCGAGCACGACGCAGACAGCCCGATTTTCATTTCGCCCGACGTCGCGACCTGCGATGACTGCCTGGCCGAGTTATTCGACCCGGCCGATCGGCACTATCGCTATCCGTTTCTGAACTGCACGAACTGCGGTCCGCGGCTGACGATCATTCAGGGCGCTCCCTACGACCGCGCGCGGACGACAATGGCCTCGTTTCCAATGTGTCCGGATTGTGCCGCCGAATACCACAACCCGGCCGATCGCCGGTTCCACGCCCAACCAGCCGCCTGCCCGGCCTGTGGCCCGCGTTTATCTGTCTGCACGGCCGCGGGCCAATCGATCGAAACCGCTGACCCACTCGCCTATTTTGTTGAAGCCCTGCGAGGCAGCCGGATTGGCGCGCTCAAAGGTTTGGGCGGGTTCCACCTGGTCTGTGACGCCGGCGACGAGGAGGTCGTCCGCGAGTTGCGAAATCGCAAGCACCGCGATGAAAAGCCGTTTGCCGTGATGGTGTCCGATCGCGAGACGGCCGAGCGCTTTTGCGAAATCGACACGAACGAGGCGGAATTGCTGCGATCGCCTCGGCGGCCCATCGTGCTCTTGAAGAAGCGGGCTGCGTCGATGCTCGGTTCGATTTGCGACTCCGTTGCGCCGCACAATCCGAGATTAGGCGTCATGCTCCCCTACACCGCCCTGCACCACTTGTTGCTGGAGGGATTTCCAGGGCGGTCGCTGGTGATGACGAGCGGGAACCGTTCGGATGAGCCGATCGCGTACGAGGACGCGGATGCGTTCGAGCGCCTGAGCGGTATTGCCGATCTCTTTCTGGTGCACAACCGACCGATTCATGTGCGATGCGACGATTCGGTGACGCGGATCGTGGATTCGCAGGAGTCGCCTGTGCGTCGTTCGCGGGGCTACGCTCCGCAGCCGGTGGCGCTATCTGTTCCGTGCGCCCGTCCGATTCTGGCGGTCGGCGGCCAATTGAAGGGCGTGTTCGCGCTGGGCAGAGACCGACAGGCGTTCCTCAGTCATCATTTGGGCGACCTCGATCATTGGGACGCGTACCGTGCCTTCGTTCGGGATGTTGGCCTGTACGAAGAACTTTTCGCGGTCGCCCCAGAGTTGATCGTCCACGACCTTCATCCTGACTACGCCTCGACGAATTACGCACGAGGACGCTCCGCGGCGACAGAAATTCCCTTACTGGCTGTGCAGCACCATCACGCGCACGTTGCCAGTTGCATGGCCGAGCATGGTTTGGACGAGCCCGTAATCGGCGTTTCATTCGACGGCACTGGTTACGGGACGGATGGCGTGATCTGGGGGGGCGAATTCCTCGTGGCCGATTATCGGCACTTCCGCCGAGCCGCGCACCTGCGGTACGTCGGGCTGCCCGGCGGAGATTCGGCCGTGCGCGAGCCGTGGCGGATGGCGGTCGCCCAGCTGCGTGATGCCGACTTGTCGTGCGACTCCCTGAAGGGACGGGTCGACGGCTCCAAGCTCCGCACGATCAACCAAATGCTCGACCGCGGGATCAACACGCCACTGACATCGAGTGCGGGTCGGCTGTTTGATGCGATCGCGGCGCTGGCCGGCGTGCGCGACACGGTCACGTACGAGGGGCAAGCGGCGATCGAGCTGGAGTGGCTCGCCAGCGAATTGCGACCCGACGGCGCTTATCCTTTTGAACTCACCGCTGCCCATTGGCCCAAGACCGACGGGGCCCCCGCGACCCGCGAAGTCGACACGCGGCCGTTGATTCGCGAGGTCGTGGCCGACGTCCAAAGTGGCATCGATGCGCGGCGAATCGCCCGCCGATTTCATGCGACGATCGTCGAGATCATCGCGGCAACGTGCGTGGCAATTCGCGAGGAAACACAAATCGAGGCAGTCGTCCTCAGCGGTGGCGTGTTCATGAATGCGCTGGTTGCCAGCCAGAGCGCGGCCCGTCTCTCGGCGGAAGGCTTCCGAGTCTACCGCCATGTGCTGGTGCCGCCGAACGACGGGGGACTTAGTTTGGGCCAGTTGGCGATCGGAGCGGCCGTTCTGGCGGCGGGTGAAGTCGCATCCATCGGCGAGCCTCACGCCGTCGTCGCAACAGTTGGTTCGGCGCGGACAACTCGGGTATCAGAATTGCAGGAAAATCGAGACCTGTCCTCATGCACCTCCGCCCCGCCTCAATTTCGTCGCGCTCAGCGTCCCGAATTCTCACAGGAGGGATAACCGCATGTGTCTCGCCATCCCCGGTAAAGTTGTCGACTTATACCGGGAACACGATGTGTTGATGGGCAAGGTTGATTTCGGTGGCGTCGCAAAGCGAGTGTGCCTGGACCACACCCCCGACGTCCAACTGGGCCAATATGTCATTGTCCACGTCGGCTTCGCCTTGCAGATTGTCGACGAGGCCGAGGCCAAGCAAATCTTTGCGTTCCTGGAGAGTATGAACGAACTAGGCGAGCTGCAAACGGACGAAGCGTGAGGAGGCGAGCATGAAATTCCAGCAAGAATATCGCGATCCAGCCGCCGCACAAAAACTCACACAGGCGATCGCCGGCATTGCCACGCGTCCTTGGACGATTATGGAAGTCTGCGGCGGCCAGACGCATTCGATCGTCAAGTACGGGATCGACGAGTTGCTGCCTCCGCTGATCGAACTGGTGCATGGGCCGGGGTGCCCCGTATGCGTCACGCCGTTGGAGCTGATCGATCGGGCGATCGCCATCGCCGGCCAGCCGAATGTGATCTTTTGTTCGTTCGGCGACATGCTTCGCGTCCCCGGCAGCCAGCGCGATCTCTTCGGCGTGAAGGCGGCGGGCGGCGATGTGCGAATCGTCTATTCGCCCCTCGATTGCCTGAAAATCGCCG
>DASRXU010000447.1:0-8568 GCA_035687365.1 Planctomycetaceae bacterium
GCCTCGCTCGACGCGGATGAACATGGCCGCCTCCAGTGTCTACAGTACTATTACAGTCCTAGTAGACTCTCGTCAAGTCCAATCCCACCGCCTCGCTGCGGCGCATCGGTTGCCCGGTCTCGCGCGACACGCTAAAAGTTGCTCAGACGTTGCCGAGAGCGACAACGCTTACTTTTCTTGCGACCCGCTTACTTTTTCTTGCGCTCAATGGAACGATTTTCATGACTTCCCCCATTCGTGTGGCTGTGACCGGCGCGGCCGGGCAGATCGGTTATGCGCTGATTTTTCGGATCGCTTCGGGCGAGGTGTTCGGACCAAAGCAGCCGGTGATTTTGCACCTGGTTGAAGTTCCACCCGTGATGGGCGCGCTCGACGGCGTGATGATGGAACTCGACGACTGCGCGTTCCCGACGTTGGCTGGCGTCGTCAAGGCAGACAGCGATCATCTGGAAGACGGTTTTCGCGGCTGCAACTTCGTGCTCTGCGTCGGCAGCGTGCCGCGCAAAGACGGAATGGAGCGCAAAGACCTGATCCGCATCAACGGGCCGATCTTCACGAACACCGGCAAAGCCATTCAGGCCGCCGCCGCCCCGGACGTGCGCGTGGTCGTGATCGGGAACCCCTGCAACACCAACTGTCTGATCGCCATGCACAACGCGCCCAAGGTTCCGAAGTCGCAGTGGTTCGCCATGACGCGGCTCGATCAGAACCGGGCGGCCACGCAGTTGGCGAAGAAGGCGGGTGTCGAAGTGGCCCAGGTGAAGAGCGTCGGCATTTGGGGCAATCATTCGTCGACGCAATTTCCCGATTTCTACCACGCGACCATTAACGGCCGCCCCGCGCCGGAGGCGATTCACGACGAAGCTTGGCTCAAAGGCCCGTTCGTCGACGGCGTGCAGAAGCGCGGCGCAGCGGTGATCAAGGCTCGCGGTGCTTCGAGCGCGGCGTCAGCCGCCAACGCCATCGTCGACACCGTGAAGAGCCTCGTCACGCCGACGGCCGCGGGCGACACGTTCAGTGCGGCCGTTTGCAGCGACGGCAGCTATGGCGTCGACGCGGGCTTGATCTTCGGTTATCCGCTCACCACCGACGGCAAGAGTTGGAAGATTTCGCAGGGGCTCGAGCACAACGCCTTCGCCCGCGAAAAGATCGACTTGACCCTGGCGGAGCTGCGGACCGAGCGCGACGCGATTCGCGATTTGTTGCCGAGCTGAGTTTAACAGGGCGTAATGGGTGGCTGGGGTCGGCGTCTTCGCCGGCCCCAGAAGTTCAGTTCCTGGGGGCGAACCGAAGCGGTTCGACCCCAGCCACCCAGCTGGTTAGTCTGCGTCTCCACGAAGTGGATGGATGCGATGTCGGATCAGTCGGCAATGCTTCGGGAATGGGACAACCAGTTCGTCTGGCACCCGTTCACCCCGATGCTCGCCTATCGCGACGAGGGCGCGCCGATCATCGAAGGGGCCGACGGGTTCTTTCTGATCGATGTCGAGGGGCAGCGATATCTCGACGGCATCTCGTCGCTCTGGTGCAACGTGCACGGGCACCGCGTTCCGGAAATCGATCGGGCCATCCGTGAGCAGCTCGACCGCATCTCCCACACGACGCTCTTGGGACTCTCAAGCGTCTCATCGATCCAGCTCGCGCATGAACTGGTGGCGCGCACGCCACGCCGATTGACGAAGGTTTTCTACTCCGACAGTGGCGCGACATCGGTCGAAGTTGCCCTCAAAATTGCTTACCAGTACCACGTGCAGAAGGAAGGCGCTCCGGTTGCTCCGCGACGGGACCGGTTCCTATGCCTGGGGAGCGCCTACCACGGCGACACGTTGGGCACAGTCAGCGTCGGGGGCATTGCGCTGTTTCACAGCGTCTATCGCGACTTGTTGTTCAAGACGGTCATGGTGCCGTCGCCCGTGACGTTTCGCAGGCCACCGGGCTTCACCGCCTCCGCGTACCTCGATCACTGCTCTGGCGAGCTCGAACGACTGATCGTCGAGAATGCCGATCGTGCCGCCGCCTTTGTGATCGAGCCGCTGGTGCAAGGGGCGGCCGGGATCCTGGTCCATCCCCCGGGTTACCTCGCACGCGTGCGGCAGCTCACCCACGAGCACGGCATTCCCTTGATTGCCGACGAAGTCGCGGTCGGCTTTGGGCGGACGGGGACGCTGTTTGCCTGCGAACAGGAGAACGTCTGCCCCGATTTGATGTGCGTGGCCAAAGGATTGACCGGGGGCTACTTGCCATTGGCGGCGACGCTGGTCACTGACGAAATCTACAACGCCTTCCTCGCGCCTCCCGAGCAAGGGAAGACTTTCTTCCACGGTCACACCTACACCGGAAACGCGTTGGCCTGTTCGGCCGCGCTCACATCGTTGAGGCTGATCGACGAGAACGATGTCGTCGAAAATGTTCGAGCGAATGCCCGGCGAATCGAAAACAAACTCGACTCGCTAAAACAAGCGCCCTTCGTCGGCGAGATTCGCCAAAAAGGAATCATGGTCGGCATCGAGCTGGTGCGCGACCGGGACACGGCTCAACCGTTCTCGCCGGAACAACGAATGGGCCACCAGGTGACACTCGCAGCACGGAAGAGAGGAGTGATCCTTCGACCGCTGGGCGACGTTGTCGTCTTGATGCCCGCGCCGGCGATGCCCCCTGAGCTGGTTGATCGCCTGTGCGATGTGGCGATTGAGTCGATTGAGGAAGTGGCTCGAGCAGCTGGCTAACACGGAGGCAGCTGGCAACCAGTCGACCAAATGCGGTGAAGAACCGGCGGGCTTACACCCGCCGCTCGCCCGGGCTCACGAGCGGGCCGCGTACATTTCGGCGTACTCCAACACCCACAGGTCGACCAGATTCAGCAGTGATTGCAGGTCGACTTCGCTCAGAAATTGGAAGTGCGTGCGATGGAACACTTCCTTGTTGCGGATCGTTCCCTTGCCCACCAGCTCGATGATGTGGGCCGAATTAAAGGGACGAACGACAACTTCGAGCCGGCTGTATTCGGTGCCGGCCGAGCGGCCGCGCACTAGGGAAATGTCATCCCGACTGACGCGGGCTCCCCAACCGGCTTCGCCCACGACCGTCTCGAAGCGAAACCCGGGAATGTAGTCGGCCAATTTCCGCAGGCAGGCTTCGATCTGTTCAGACAGTTCGAGCCGGCAGCGAGAATGCTCGCCATGGAGCTGCTCGTCGGACAGCTTGCGATCGGCTTGCAGTTGCTCTTGGCTGGTGCGCGTGTTCGCGCCGCGGCTGAGAGCTCGTTCCAATCGTTTCTCGAAATCCATGTGCCTTCCCGCAGTTAATTGGGCAATCCTCAATCTTAGAGGAGCGCGACCCTTTTTTCGACTCGCGAATTTCGTCTATCGGCCCAATACGCCTGTCGCAAACAACCGATTCGCCGCGGCACCTCCGGACGCGACATGGGCCGGATAGATTTGCAAGGATTGCAAAGACGATTCCCAGATCCGATCGCGCGCGGAGGCTTTGGATTGTGGCAGACCGTTTCGGGCGCAGCGCTTCTGCCGGCTGCTGCTACGGTGAGTCTGCGTGCCTTGCGAGAAATTCGGCCCGCAGCCGGTGATCGTCCGGCGTCTGTTGCCGGTTGCCCGACCAAGCGTCGGTCGGAGGTCGACAATTGGCGTCGTCGGCTCGCCTTTTGCATCAGTCCGCGACGCGAGTGATCGAATTGCTGCCGCGGCTCGTTTAGCCCGCGCCCCGAGGGCGGGTGGAAATCCACGTAATTCGCGTGGGTTTTAAGGGCCGCGCGCCGACGAAGGCGCCTTGCCTAAGTCGCGCGGTCGTCAGATAATAATGCGACGGTTCGCGCGAAAAGATGGGCATGCTGGCGGCCGGGAGGGGCCGTGGGGGACAATCACCGCGAGGAAGCTTTCCGGATCTTTCACGCCAGTTGGTATTGGTGGGTGATCCTGTTTGCAGTCGTCGCGGTGGCCACTTGGCTCTTGTTCCGCATTCGAGCACGGTTTCGCGGTCATGAGGATCCTGCCGAAGACGACCACCGATTGCTGATGCAGATCGGAGAAATGCATCGCGAAGGTGGGCTGTCCGAGGAAGAATTCCGATCCATCAAAAGCAGGTTGATCGAACCCCACGATCATTCCACGCGCGGTAACCAGGGCAAGGTTTTACGTGTCGTGGAAGCCGATCTGAGACTCAAAGACGTTTGCAAGGACGCGGATGCGAAGGGGCAAACCGGGCCGGCCGGTCCCTTGAACAAATCGGAATCCGATCCGAAGACGCCGTAAGTCGCCTCGGGTCGGAAGGGGTGGAGTGGTCGTAGTCCGCTTTGGTTTCCTGGCTCAATCGGCAACGCTGAAGGAAGACGAATGCCCACCGGTAAAGATTTCCCCTCCGGGAAGCGCACTGTCCCCGGCAAGAAGAACGCCAACTGTTCCTTTTGTCGCAAGAGTTACCGCGACGTCGGCCCGCTCGTCGAGGGGCCCGAAGACGTCTATATCTGCGGCGAGTGCATCGACCTTTGCCAGTCGATCCTCGATCAGGAGCGCCGCCGCCGCGGCACCCCGAAGAAACTCTTCACCCATGTGCCGACGCCGCGGCAAATCGTCAACCATCTCGACCAGTACGTGATCGGCCAGTCGATCTCCAAGAAGATCCTCGCCGTCGCGGTGCACAACCACTACAAGCGGCTGATGCTGCACGAAGACGTCGAGAACGACGTCGAAATTGAAAAATCGAACATCCTGCTGATCGGCCCGACCGGCTGCGGCAAGACCCTGATGGCGAAGACGCTCGCCAAGTATCTGCAGGTGCCGTTCGCCATCGGCGACGCCACCACCTTGACCGAAGCGGGCTACGTCGGCGAGGACGTCGAGAACCTCTTGCTGAAGCTGCTCCACGCGGCCGATTTCGACATCGAAGCGGCCCAACGCGGAATCGTCTTCATCGACGAGATCGACAAAATCGGCAAGACGAGCCAGAACGTCTCGATCACCCGCGACGTTTCCGGCGAAGGCGTCCAGCAGGCCCTGCTGAAGATGCTCGAAGGGACCGTCGCCAACGTTCCGCCGCAAGGCGGCCGCAAGCATCCCGAGCAGCAGTACATTCAGGTCGACACCACGAACATCCTGTTCATTTGCGGCGGCACGTTCGTGGGACTGGAAGAGATCATCGGCAAGCGAATGGGCCGCAAAATGATCGGCTTCGGCCAGGAAGCGGGCGTGAACTCGGCCGAGAAGCGCAAGGCCAGCCTGCTCAACCAGGTGGCGGTCGACGACATCCTCGAATTCGGCATGATTCCCGAGTTGGTCGGACGTTTGCCCGTCATCAGCCCGCTGCAACCGCTGGAGCTGGAAGACCTGGTGCACATCCTGACCGATCCGAAGAATTCGCTGGTCAAGCAGTACAAGAAATTCTTCGAGATGGAGAGCTCCGAGCTGGAGTTCATGCCCGAAGCGCTCACCGAGATCGCCCGCATCGCCAAGACGAAGAACACGGGTGCCCGCGGCTTGCGGAGTGTCGTCGACGAACTGTTGTTCGACGTGATGTACGCCCTGCCGGACGAAGAACCGGGCCGCAAGTTCGTCGTGACGCCCGAAGTGGTGCGTGGTGCGGTGAAGCTCTTTCCGCGAGACGACTCGGCCGCGGCCTGAGCACGGGCTGAATTGAGACAACTCTGTTTGGGTGGCACTGGCGGCTCGTCCGCCAGTGTCTTTTTTGTCGCGCAGAACCACTGGCGGACAAGCCGCCAGTGCCACCCGCAAGCTTGCACTTTCACTCTAAGGTGCGGGCTTCGCAATCTCGACAATGTTCGAGGCGATGTCGATCCGCTTGGAGGCGTCCGGGGAGAGACTTACGCTGGCGTAGCGGACGCGGTAAGTGCCCGGTGCCGACAGGTCATACGCATTACTGATGTTGACCGTGGCATTCACGACTTCACCCGGCGTCAGCACGCGGTAATCGGCGTTGGTGGGGGCCGCACGTTTTACGAGCTTGCCGGCGTAAGG
The DNA here is from genome assembly GCA_035687365.1 of Planctomycetaceae bacterium. Classification (GTDB taxonomy): domain Bacteria; phylum Planctomycetota; class Planctomycetia; order Planctomycetales; family Planctomycetaceae; genus DASPSM01. The sequence continues at coordinate 5,985 of DASRXU010000447.1, forward strand.
CACCCGGGCGCCGTGGCGCATGACCTCGAAAGGGGACCACGTCAGCTCGGTGGCTTCATCGCCACCGATCAGATTTCTGTCGAGAAGTTTGACGTCACTATCGGACACATTTTTGAACGACACGTTGGCGATCAGCCCTTCCGCCGTCCACTCACAGCGCAGCTCGCAGGTCACGGCCGGGCTCTTGTTTCTCGAGTCCTGATCGCCTGAACTGAGGTCGGCCCCCGAACGATCTCGACACCCGGTGAAGGCGATCGCGCAACCTAGCAGCGTCGGCAGGAACATCCGCCGCGAATTGCAGCGATTGACCGCGCGCCCATCGTCGAGCATCGTTGCCCTCCTCAACTGGCTTGAGCGATCCCGCGCTTAGCGCGTGGCGGAATCCGCTCCCAGGCTTACCAATGCGTCGATCGCATCGGTGCGGAGGCGTGGTTCGACGTGGTTTTTCGCAATCGGCTCGATCAGCGACACGAGTTCTGTCCGCTGGGGTGCGGTCCACTCACCCGCCAGAATCTTCACGGCATGCAACGAATTCTTCACCGCCAGCAAATCTTCCAATTGGGTCGGTGAACCGCTGGGAGCGGCCGAAGCAGTCTGCAGCACGTCATTGAACACAGGCAATCCGGCCGTTGATTTTTGTCGGGCGAGCGCCACCGCCGCATTCACGCGCGTGTTTCGGTCCGCATCCGAAACCAGCACCTTCAGGCGATCCTTCGAGGCGTCGGTCGGAATCAGGCCTAAGGCAAACGTGCTCACGTCACGGATCAGCGCGTCAGAGTCTCCCGACGCAGTGACCAGATCCTTGACCAGGTTGCCGTCGTCGATCGGATGATGGGCTTCCGAAGCCCGGCCGGCGATCACGGCCACCGAAGCGATGCTGTTCTTGCGAACTTCGCGGTCCTCATCGGGCAACATGCCCCGCTCGAGTGCGGGAAGGACGGTCGCCGGTGCGTCGAGCAGTCCGAGCGTGCGAGCCAGGAAGGCTTCTTGCTTCAAGTCGTCGTCGCGTTGCGTGTGCCGCTTGAGCCCCTCGTCGAAAAGTCCCACCAGGGCGCGGGCGATATCCGGGTTCGACGCCAGATGTTGACCGTTCTCGCCCAGTTGCTGGTCGTTCTGCAACAGCCGCGCGAGTCCGTCGGCTCCCCGCCAGCGGCGATGTTCGTTCGTATTGCGGATGTCTTCGACCAGCTCGCGCCAATCCTCTTCGCTGGAGGCGATCTTGCCAAAAAACGCCCACACCACGACCACAGCCAACACAATTAGCGCGGGCACGACAAACAGCTGCATGATGAAGCCAGCCGACGGCGGTTCGATCGGCGGCAAAACGGGCTGATCGCCGTCGTGCGGAATATCGGCGTGCAACAAATCCTGGCTCATGCGTAGTTCCTGGTAATTCCTCTTCCAAGCATAGTGGGGGCAGGGGGACGGTCAAGGCGCAGCCGGCGGCCGATCAACTCCGCCCGATTGGCTTCGACCGCAGTTCGCCAGGGAAATTACGTGAACGGGGGATTCTCGCGAACGGAAATCCCCGGCGTGTGTCACCACGACATTGTCCCACGTCGCTGACGAACCAGGGGGTTTGCGATCGTCCGCAGCATCACTTACGTTCCAGCTTGACGCACACGCCCGCGAAATCATCGGGAGGAGCCGCACGATGTCCGGTGAGCGACAATTCTCTGAAACGTGGGACCTGGATTCGCTACTGCCTCACCCGCAGACCGATGGCTTCAGCACGAAACTTTCGAGTTTCCGCAGCGAGCTGGCGCGCGTCGCCGAGGAATCCGATCGGCTGCCTCCGCTTTCTCGGTCGAACGGCGCGGCGGGAGCTTGGGGTGAGTTCTTGGAGCGCTATGCCGCGGTGGCGGCGGCCGCGGCTGATTTGACCTCGTTCGTCAGTTGCCACGCGGCGGCCGATGCCGGCAATAAGCAGTTTCAGCAGCTCGAGGCCACGCTGGCCTCCTTCGAGCCCGACAAGGAGCGGATCGCCACGAACGTCGAGCTGGCACTCCGCGATCTTGCGCCCGACGACCTGGGAACGCTTAGCGCCGGTCACCCCAAGTTGGCCGAAAACGCTTTCTTTCTGCAGGATCGCCGACAGCGTGCCGGGCTGCGGTTGCCGAAGGAGCTGGAAAGTCTATCCGCCGACCTCGGCGTAGACGGCATTCATGCCTGGGGCCGGCTGTACGACCGCGTGTCGGGCGCGTTGCGCGTGCGGGTGATGGAGCGGGGCGAAATCGTCGAAAAGTCGCCCGGCCAGGTCTCGCTCACTTCGCCCGAACGGGCCGTGCGCGAAAACAATTTCTATGCCGCCGACAAAGCTTGGAGCGCGGTCGGAGAAACGTGTGCCGATGCGCTCAACCACATCGCCGGCACGCGGCTCACGATTTACAAGCGGCTCGGACTGAGCAGCCATCTCGACGCCCCGCTGCGCTATAACCGCATGACCGCAGCCACGCTCGACGCCATGTGGTCGGCCGTCTCGGTCCGCAAGCGGGTGCTGCCGAAATATTTGGCGAAGAAGGCCGCGCTGCTGGGGCTCGATCGGCTGGCTTGGTACGACATCACGGCGCCGCTGCCCCAAGCC
>DASRXU010000448.1:0-7193 GCA_035687365.1 Planctomycetaceae bacterium
CCTTGCCACTGGCATCGGACTTGCCGATGAATTCGATCGGCGGCCCCAACGCTGAGTCGCCACCACCGCCTCCGCCGAGCTTGATGCCCAGGCGGTTCGCCCAACGGATTGCGACGCCACGAATGTGTTGCGGAGTCAGGATCTTACCCGACTCGGGCACGCGGCGATTGCGCTCTTGCACGTAGAAGCCGAACGGGACGCCGCACGTCAGCAAGACCGATAACACGCCCACTACGTAAAGGGGAGAGGCCAGCGCGATTAAAAACCCCACAACGCCCGTGACGACGAAAATCGAATTCCAGAATTCCGGGCGGACTCTGAGCCCCCGGCTGTCTTCATCCACGAAGCGGGAAATGCCAACCCAAGCTGCAAACAACCCGACGAAGAGGATCAGAGCGATGCGGCTCAAATACTCGCCCGCGCCCGTCTCCTGGCTCTCCGGCGCGTTCCCGCGATAGAACGGGACAGGGTTGGGCGGGAAACGATCGGCGGGGGCGGGCGCGGTACCGGCCGACTCGGTCTTGGCCGTTGATTTCGCGCTGCTATCAGACTTTTTCGACGACTGAGCGCACGCGGGGCGCGCCAGCCCTAATACGAGCGTGCAGAGAACGAGCAGACGGACCCAGGAGCCCAGATGGCAAACGAATTTCACGCGGGGCCTCTCCCTACGATCGAACCGACCGGCAGACGCTAGAGGATGGCTGCGGCCTTCACGTCGATTCCCTTAATCATCATTTTCAGTTCCTCGACATTGGGCGAAATCTCGAAGGCCGCTGCACGGCTGATCATATCCTTTTGCAGGAACGCGTACAGGCTTTCATTGAAGCGCTGCATCCCCTCCTCTTTGCCGATCCGCATCGCCGCGGGTAGCTTTTCGTCCTGCTCTTCGAGGATTAATTTCTTGACAGTGGGATTGAACGTCATGATTTCGACGATCGGAACGCGCCCGGGCCCCTTCCCATCTTCGCAAATGGTCTTGATCAGCTTCTGAGCGACGATGGCCCGCATGTTGAAGGCCATACTGCCGCGCAGGGCCTTATGCATGTCAGTCGGGAAAAGGTCGAGGATACGGCCAACGGTGCTCGGCGAGCTGGAAGCGTGGATCGTTCCGAACACGAGGTGTCCCGTTTCGGCGGCGTGCAAGGCCGTCTCGAACGTCTCCATGTCTCGCATTTCTCCCACGAGCATGATGTCGGGGTCTTCACGGACGGCATGCTTCATGGCGACCTTGAAGTCTTTGACGTCGATGCCGACCTCGCGCTGGTTGATCAGGCATTTGTCGGGGGTGTAGACGAACTCGATCGGGTCTTCGATCGTCAGGATGTGTTTGCGCATGTTGTGGTTGACCCAATCCAACATGCTGGCAATCGTGGTGCTCTTACCGCTTCCGGTCACGCCCGCCAGGAGCACCATACCCTGATCGAACTTGCACAGCTCTTCCATGATGGGCGGTAGATACAGCCCATCGAAGTTGGGGATCGAGCGCTCCACTTTTCGGGAGACCATCCCGGGGCTTCCCATTTGCATGAACATGTTCACGCGAAACCGCCAGGGTTCGCCATCCTGAGCCACCACGTAGGAAAAGTCGCAGCCTCCCGTATCCGTGTAGATCTGCCTGTCCCGGTCGCTAATGATCGGGTCAAACAATTCCCACATGCGTTCCCGGGTGATGGGCTCCATCTGCAGCTCGCGCAGGGTGCCACGGACGCGCAGAATCGGCGGCTTGCCAACCTGCATGTGCAGGTCGGAGCCGGCATACTTGATGAGCTGCCGGTAGATTTTGTCGATTTCGTTGTCGCGTCGATCCGAGGATTTCACGCGAACGTCGGTCGCTGTAGCCATAACTTCTCGCTGGTGAGTTCTTGCATCGGCATCTCCCGGCGTTCGCCCTTGCGGACGAGCCGGAACTGCCGCGAACGATCCAAAGTTCTCAACTCGTCAACAGGCGCACGGGCACTCCTCGCCCGGCGAGGAAGCGCTTGGTCTCCTGAATCGTGTGAGTTCCATAGTGAAAAATGCTAGCCGCTAGAGCTGCGCTGGCTTTGCCCTCAGTCAGTGCCTCGTAGAGGTGTTGTGGTCCGCCTGCTCCCCCGCTGGCCACCACGGGAATGCGAACCGCGTCGGCGACGGCCCGCGTGATTTCGATGTCGTAACCGTCTTGAGTTCCATCCGCGTCCATCGAGGTCAGCACAATTTCGCCCGCCCCCAGCCGCTCGACCTCGCGCGCCCAGGCAACCGCCTCGAGGCCGGTCGGGATACGCCCACCGTTAATGTGAACGTCCCAGACCTCACGTCCGTCTTTCGTGATTCGTTTGGGGTCAATATTGACGACGATGCACTGGCTGCCAAACCGCAGGGCGGCTTCTTTCACGAACTGGGGATTCTTGACCGCGGCCGAATTGATCGAGACTTTATCGCAGCCCGCTTTGAGCAGAATTCGGATGTCTTCCAGGGTGCGGATGCCCCCGCCGACGGTCAGCGGCATGAAGATCACTTCCGAGGTACGCCGCACCACGTCGAGCATGATCTCGCGCTCTTCATGGCTGGCGGTGATGTCGAGAAAGACCAGTTCGTCTGCCCCTTCCGATTCGTAGCGGGACGCGACCTCGACCGGATCGCCGGCATCGCGCAAATTCAAAAAGTTGATCCCTTTGACGACGCGCCCGCCATGGACGTCGAGGCAAGGAATAATCCGTTTGGCGAGCATGGCCCGTGTACGATCCTAGTGCGGCACGATTCCAAAGGGGCACGATCGAAAAAGGCCGTGACGAGAGGCTATCCGGCGTGAGCGCGTCGGACAGAATCGCCGGGCGCCCGCTTAGTTTTCAATGTATCTCGCCGCGCACACGGCCGTCAACGACTGCTTCGAGCGGCGCGTGCCGGCTTGCGCAGCGTGACGAACGCCACAAAGCCGATGCCCGCGGCGATCAAGATCGCGAGCCCCCAATAGAGGGCCCTTCCAATCCGATCCGAGGCCCCTTCGGGAGTGGCCTGAATCACCTTGAGCAGATCGACGGCTTTGCGCCGCACGAAGTCGTTTTCGTCCGAGTTCTGGATCCGCATCAAGGCAGTCGTCGCGGAGCGGGCCGCGGGACCCGCAGTCTCCAGTGCCTCGATCGCGCTTAAACGCACTGTGGGCCGGGAATCGGCAAGCGAGGCCACCAGCTTGTCGGCAACGGTGGGTGAAGTTTTGGCCAATTCCCCCATAGCCTTGGCCGCCTCGCTCCGCAGCTCGGGCCGATCGCTTTTGAATGCCTCGAACCACAAATCTTCGGCCCGATTTTTCTGGGTCGTGGTGTCGATCGACCGAAAATTCAAGGCCACGGAAAGGGCCAAGGCGACGCAAAGCAGCGGCATGACCCATTTCTGGCGATTTGATCGTTCGAGGGCCTCCGCCGCGAGCCGCCCCGAGACCAGAATTCCTTTCGGCGGCGTCAGGGTCGCTTGCGAAGCCGGGGACGCGGACCCGTGCGGTCTCGGAGTCGGTGTGCGGGTTTCCGAGCCGTCGAGATCGGTCAGCCGTTTCGCGACGACGAAGGCGGTCGCCGGCCGGTCGCTCGGCTCCTTCTGCAACAGGTCCCTGACCAAAGATTCCAGACCCATTGGGCAATCGGGGGCAAACTCGGAAACGCGCGGGGGACGCGCGTCGAGATGCTTGTGCATCACCTCCGCGGGCGTGTCGCCGATGAACGGCGTCCGGCCCGTCAGCATCTCGAAGATGACGCACCCGAGTGCGTACAGATCGGTCTGGGCCGAGACGGGCGGCCGACCGCGGATCTGTTCAGGGGCCATGTAGGGAAAGGTTCCCATCGTCTTGCCGGCGGCGGTGATTTTTGTCGCCGCCTCGACCGTTGCCAGCCCGAAGTCGCTGAGCTTGAGTTTGCCGGCGGTGGTCAACAAAAAGTTGCCTGGCTTAACGTCGCGATGCACCACGCCCCGCTCGTGCGCGTAAGCGAGGCCCGACGCCATTTGTAGCGCCAGTTGGATGGCGACTTCCGCCGAAAACTTGCCGCGCTCTTCGAGGAGCTTGTCGAGCGTTCCTCCCTCGACGAGTTCCATCGCATAAAAGTGCTGGTTCCCTTCGCAGACGCCCCCGAACGATCGGACGATGTTGGGGTGCCGTAGCGTCTTCAGGATTTCCAGCTCGCGCTCGAACCGGGAAAGAATTGTGGAATTGGCGACGTCAGGCGGGAGTAGCTTGACGGCGACATGCCTGTTGTCGACGACGTAACGGGCGCGATAGACCACTCCCATGCCGCCTTCGCCGAGCTTATCGAGCAGCTCGAAGGGCCAAATCCAACGCTTTTCCACGAGCCCGATTCCCGAACGATTTGCTGAATGCAAAAAAGCGTAATCCGTCGATTGCACATTCCGGTACCGCTGCACGATGGCATCGGGCCGGATCTCTACTAGGCAGACACGGCCGTTTGGCGTCGGCTGCGCCGTGGTACCCAGTCTCCCGTGACGTCCAGACCGTCTGAGCGAGGCGGGCTCGTCAGACGTGCGTCCTGCAGATTAGTGGCGCGAACTGTCCCGTAAGCGCCTTCGCACTCAGCAGCCCATCGACGGCGGCTGACACGATTCCTCCAGCAAAGCCGGCTCCTTCACCCACAGGATAGAGCCCCGCAATGCCCGGGCTCTGCCTGGTTTGCGAATCGCGTTCCAGGCGCACCGGCGAACTTCCCCGCATCTCCGGCCCCACCAGGACGGCGTCGCGCAGAAAGTTGCCCTTCCATTTTCGATCCATCACCGGCAGTCCCGCACGCAGTGCGTCGACCACTGGGGGCGGTATCAGTTGTTCCATATTGACGGGCCGCACGCCGCGTTGAAAGGATGAATCCAAACGCGACCGTGGATCTGGGTTCCGGCTCGCCAAAAAATCCGCGGCGCGCTGAATCGGGCAATAGTAGTCGCCTCCCGTCAGCCGAAACGCGGCCGATTCGTAGCGACGCTGCAGCTCCATCCCAGCGAGCGGATGTCCACTGCCAAATTCGTCGGTCGAAAGCGTCACCACGACGCCGCTGTTCGCAAACGGAGTATCGTGCCGTGAGTTGCTCATGCCGTTGGTGCAGAACATTTCCGGCTCGGAAACGCTCGGAATCACGTAGCCGCCGGCGCACATACAAAACGTGAATACGTCACGCTGCCCGCGGGCCGTCAGCGAATAATCAGCGGCCCCCAACATTTCCAGATATTCACGACGTCCGTATTTTTGTCGGTTGATCTGGGCCTGCGAGTGTTCGATCCGCAAGCCGAGTTGAAACGCCTTGGCTGACATCGGCACTCCGACATCCAGCAGCATGCGGTAAGTGTCGCGAGCACTATGCCCGATCGCCAGCACCACGGCCGGTGTCGGCACGTATCCGCTGGAGGTCGCCAGGCCCCGGACGCATCCGTCCGCAACGTCGAGCCGCTCGACGCGGCAGCCGAAGCGGTATTCGCCTCCCAGGGCCTCGATCTTGCGGCGAAAGTTGCGGCAAATCATCGGTAGCCGGTTGCTCCCCAAATGGGGCCGGTAGTCGTAGACGATGGAAGGCCGCCCGCCACACTCGATCATGCGCTCGAGCACCCAGTCGACGTCGGGACCACCCATCCGGCATGTCAGCTTGCCGTCGCTAAAGCAGCCGGCCCCGCCTTCGCCGAACAGATAATTGTTTTCGCAGTCGAGTTCGCCGCCGCGATCGAAGTCGCGCACGGCGGGAACGCGATCCTTCACGGCGTAGCCGCGCTCGAGGATCAAAGGTGCGTAACCGCGCAAGGCGAGGTAATAACCCGCCAGCATGCCGGCCGGTCCCGACCCGATCACGACCGGCCGTTCCGGCAGCGGCTCGTGACCACAAGCGGGCTCTTCAAAATGGAGCGGGGAAAACCACTGCACGTCGTCGGAGGCGCTGCCGGGCCGCAGTTTGGTCAACCGCTGCGGCTCGTCGGGAACGTCGACGACGGCCGAATAGACGAACGTCAGATCCTGAGGCGAACGGGCGTCCAGGCTCTTGCGCAGAATTCGCCATTGCGCAAGTTCGTTGGATTTGACGCCGACTCGCCGCGCAATCGCATCCGCGAGAGCCGTTTCAGGCTCTTCGACCGGCAACCGAATGTTTGAGACTTTGAGCGGCATGAGGGCCCGTCCGCACGTCAGTTCCAAGGCACAATTCGTATTTTACGCGCTCGCCAATCCCTTCGACTAGGAGCAGCGCCGGCTAAGAATGAGCTTGGCTGCCAGGTGGCGGTCGCGAATTGCGGCGTGCAAGAGAGTCGTGAAACTCGATTCATCCGACGCGATGCGATTGCCGTGCGAGGTGGACTGCGTCAGTTCGCGGTGCTGCCTCAGGTGGTGACGCGGCCGTCTGGAACGGAATGCTCGCAGCGATTCTGCCGGCTCGTAGCTCGCCGGTGTCGGCCAAGAACCGAAAGGTGTCGCGGGCACAGACGCTCCACGAAAAATGCTCGGCTCGCTCGTACGCAGCCTTCGCCAGGTTCCGCCGCAATTCGGCGCCGTGGAACAGCTTCAAGATGGCCTCTTCGATTTGGCGCGGCTGTACGGGATCGAAATAGACGCCGGCTTGTCCCAAAACTTCCGGCATGGGCAGTCGGTTGGAGCACGCGATCGGCAAGCCCGACGCCATCGCTTCGAGCAGGATGTTGGGCAAGTTCTCACAACTCGAGGCAAACACGAACGCGTCGGCCGCCTGATAGCCGCTAGGCAAGTCGGCGTGTTCGACGGGACCACCGTATTTCAGAAATTGTCCTCGCGGATCGAGGACGCGAATCACACGTTGCAACCTCTTCAAGGCGGGCGCGTAGCCAGAGCCGACAAACTCAATCGCAATCGGCAGTCCCGCGCGTCGCAGCCCGGCGACTGCCTCAGCGACCTGCCACTGATGCTTATAGACGTCGACGATCGAGATATAGAGCAGTCGCATCGGCTTTTCGAGCGTGAACTCGGTTGATTCCCGCTGGTGGCGCGGTTCCCGGAAGAATCGCGATTCGACTCCATGCGGGATGACTGTCGATTGTCCGGAGATCGGACCGGTGGCACGCAGCACCGTGTCGTGCGCAAATCGCGAGAGAAAAATCACACCGTCAGCGATCTGAAACGAGCGACGTTGTGCCGCCCGCAACAGACCCAATCGCAACAACATTCGCGACGGTCCATACCGTGCCGCTTCTCGCAATTGGAAGGGCAGCATATT
>DASRXU010000449.1:0-2160 GCA_035687365.1 Planctomycetaceae bacterium
TGCCACGGCGTCACCGGCGACGGCAAGGGGCCGACCGCGAGTTACTTCGACATCAAGCCCCGTGACTACCGCCTGGGCCGCTTCAAGTTCACGTCGACCAAGAGCAACGACAAGGCGACGCGCGACGATTTGGTTCGCACGGTTCGCCAGGGAATTCCCGGTACGTACATGCCGTCGTTCCTGTTGTTCAAGGACGAAGAGGTCGGCCCGATCGTCGAGTACATTCGCTGGCTGGCGATGCGGGGCGAGTTCGAGGAAAAGTCGGACGCCGAGTTCGTCAACGGCCAGTTCGGAGCTGAGGACATCGCCCAGCGAGTCAAAGGGGGCGAGACGCGCGAGTCGATCGAAACGAAGTTGGCGGAGTACATTGCGAACGACTGGCCGGCGGCAGCCGAAGACGCGGCAGGCCGCGTCGCGTCGAGTTGGGTGGCGGCCGAGTCGCCCGACGCTCTCGTCACGCCGAAAATTGCTCGGACGCCCGACACGCCCGAATCACGCGAGCGGGGCCGCAAGCTGTTTCATTCGGAAACCGCCAAGTGTTCGCAGTGCCACGGCCCGGTCGGCAAAGGCGACGGCGCCCAAACGGAGGATTACCAGCTGATCCTCGGGACGAACAAGAAGCGGACGGTCCCCGGTTTGTTCGACGACTGGGGCAATCCGATCAAGCCGCGTGATTTGACGTCGGGCATTTACCGCGGCGGCCGTCGCCCGCTCGACATCTATCGCCGCGTTTACTCGGGCATCAAGGGGACGCCAATGCCCCCCTTCGGCACGGCTCTCAAGGAAGAAGAGATCTGGGACCTCGTCAACTACGCGATGAGTCTCCCCTACGGAACCGGATCGGAAACTCCCGAGCTGCGCCAATCGAAGATCGCTTCGTCGATCGAAACTCCGCCGGTTGGGGGAGGGGGAAACTGACGTGAAGAAGTTTTGGGCGTTCGTCTTTATCCTCTGGCCGATCATCGCGGTCGCGGCCGGCGTGATTTCGCCGACCATGCACTGGTGGTTTCCCGGCGCCGCCCAGTCGCCCATCGGCCAGCGGATCGACGACCTGTTCTACATGATTTTGATCATCGTGACGGTGGTCTTTATCGGCACGCAGGCCGCGATGGGCTACGTCCTGTTGCGGGGGGCGCGCGATACCGACGGTCCTGGCCGCGCGATGTTCTCGCACGGCAGCCACGCGCTGGAAGTGATTTGGACCGTGGTGCCCGCCGGCGTGTTGTTGTTCATCGCGTTTTACCAGCTCGATACGTGGGCCGCTTACCGCGTCAAAGAAAACTATCCGATGTCCTCGCGTTTGGCTCCGATCGCCGAAATCACCGCGCGGCAGTTTGAGTGGCGAATTCGCTATCCGAACCCGACCCGCAAATTTGAAGACCTGGCGCAAGTTGATGGCTGGCTCCGAAAGCCCGAGCCTGACGATCTGTACGCAGTGAACGAGCTGCACGTGCCGACGGGGCGGCCCATCGTGGTCCATCTGCGCACGTCCGACGTGCAGCACGCGTTTTTTGTCCCCATCCTGCGAATCAAGCAGGACGCAGTGCCCGGGTTGGTGATCCCGATTATTTTTGAGACGCTGAAGCCCGGCCCTTACGAGTGGCTCTGTGCCGAGCTGTGCGGTTGGGGCCACTACAAGATGAAGGCCCGCCTCCAGGCCGACCCCAAGGACGACTTCGACGCCTATTTGAAGGGGCTCGAAAAAGAACAGTTTGACGATGGCGTCTCTGGCCACGGGAAGAAGGCGGCGCCAGCGACCGCCGGCGAGACCAAGACCGAAGCCGTGGCTGCGTCGGCAGCGAAGTAGACAAGACTGAGTCGGCTCCATCCCGGGAACTGTCACGGCAAGTGGCAGGCCCGGGTCGGCCGCGCAAATGAGGTGCATTGGTGAGCACATTGGATCCGGCCATTGGGGCCAGCGGGGGCGGGACCGTTGAGCACGCGCATGAACACGCCTTGCACCACGAGATCAGCTTCTTTCGCAAGTACATCTTCTCGACCGATCACAAAGTCATCGGCATCCAATTTCTGATCACTACCATGATTATGCTCATGGTAGGCGGAGCGTTGGCGCTAGCTGTGCGCTGGCAATTGGCTTTCCCCTGGTCGAGCATGCCGATCCTCGGACGACTGGCCTTCCCGGAACAAGGGGGCCAGATC
>DASRXU010000450.1:0-6915 GCA_035687365.1 Planctomycetaceae bacterium
TAACCCCGAGAATTGGAAACCCGTCTTTCCCTGGAAGCCCGAGATTCGCGACCGCGCGCTACCCGACGCTTCGCCCGCCGAGCTGGCTCAGATCGATCGATTCAATGCGACCGTCGATCGCGACGTGTCGCGGATTCGCAAACAGATGTCCGAGCCGGGCTGCACGCCCGCGATCAAAGCCAAATTGACGCAACAGGCGGCCGAGCGCACCGCCCAGAGGCGGCAGGTGGGTCGCATCCAGGCGATCTACGACGTCGGCCCGGCGCCCGTGACACACTTGCTCAAGCGCGGCCAGTTCGAGACGCCTGGAGCGATCGTCCAGGCCGGCTTCCTCAGTGTGTTGTGCGATTCGCCGAACGATGCAGTCATTCGTGAGAAATCCGCGTCGGATGCTGACAGCGGAAGGCGACTGGCGTTCGCGCAGTGGGTGACGCGCCAGGACTCTCGGTCAGCTGGCCTCGCGGCGCGGGTTTACGTCAATCGCATCTGGCAGCACCTGTTCGGCGAAGGCCTCGTGAGGACGCCCGAGAACTTCGGAGCGCAGGGAGAAGCGCCGACGCACCCCGAACTCCTCGAATGGCTGGCGGCGGAGTTTCAAGGTCCCGCCGGCTGGCGGACCAAGCCGCTGGTGCGGGCCATGATGGTGAGCTCGGCTTACCAACAGGCGTCGCAGGTCGCTCGGCAACCGGCCGCAACTAACCGGGGGTCAGTCGATCCGACAGTAGCCGATCCCGTCGCTGTCGATCCGGAGAACCGGCTTTTGTGGCGGATGCGCATCAAGCGACTCGAGGCCGAAGCTATCCGCGACTGCGTGCTGGCGGCCAGTGGCCGGCTTGATTGCGCGATGGGAGGACCGCCGGTTTTGCTGATCGCTCGTCCCGACGGGCTGGTAACGGTCGACCCTTCCAAGCTCAGACGGCCGGGCGACGCCGATCGACGCAGCGTCTATTTGCTCTCGCGCCGGGCCTACAACCTTTCGTTGCTCAGCGTCTTCGATCGGCCGCCGTTGGCAGTTAACTGCCCCAAGCGCGATTCGTCCGTGATTCCCTTGCAATCGCTGACAATGCTCAACGATGAATTCATCGCTCAAGAGGCGGAGCACCTGGCCTCACGGGTGGCCGCTGACTCCTCCCTGTCTGGGGAGCTGGCAGTGCGCAAAGCGTTCAGTTTGGCGCTGGCACGAGATCCGAGCGCGCGCGAAACGCGGCAATGCCTCGAGTTTCTTGACCGACAGAGACAGGAATGTAAAAAGGGTGGCACGTCTGACGCGCACGCGGTGAAAACGGCCCTCGCGCAGCTCTGCCGCACGCTTTATAACACCAGCGAGTTTCTCTATTCCGAGTAAGTCCGGTGCGCGACCCGATCCCACAGCCGGCGTTCTCACGCAGGGCGTTCCTCGAACGCTCCGCGATGGGATTTGGCACGCTTGCGCTCTCGCATCTGCTCGCACGGGAACTGGCCGCGTCGGAAGAAAATCTGGGTGGTGCCGATCTCCGCCCGCGCACGGGCCATTTTCCGCCGCGGGCGAAGGCTGTCATTCTGCTCATGCAAAACGGTGGGCCGAGCCAGGTCGACCTCTTTGATCCCAAGCCTGAACTCACAAAGCGCAGCGGCCAAAAACATCCGCAAAAGGTCGAGAGCTTTCAGCCCGGCAGCCAGGCCAACCTGTTGATGGGTTCGCCGTTCCGTTTCTCTCCGCACGGGCAGTGTGGGATGGAAATCAGCGAGCTGTTGCCGCACATCGGCTCGGTCGCCGACGAGCTGTGCCTGGTGCGGTCGATGGTTTGCGACAACAACAACCATCCGCAAGGGTTGCGGTGTCTCAACACGGGCAAGATCTTTCCGGGACGACCCACCTTCGGTTCGTGGGTGAGTTATGCGCTGGGGACGGCGAATCAGGACCTGCCGGCGTATGTCGTCCTCCGCGATCCCGACGGTTACAACACCGGCGGCACAACGCTCTGGGAAAACGGCTGGCTGCCCGCGCAATTTCGCGGAACAGAGATTCAATCGCGCGGGGCGGCCGTGCTCGATCTGCATGCGTCGCGAAAACTGCCGGGGGAAGTCGAACGCAACAACCTGTCGCTCCTGGCCGCGCTCAATGAAGAACGCCGCGGACTCTTCGCGCTCGAGCCGGATCTCGATGCCCGCATCAAGAGCTACGAGCTGGCCGCCCGGATGCAGCTTCACGCCGAAGGGTTGCTGGATCTCTCCGGCGAAACGACCGCCACGCGCAGGCTCTACGGGCTCGACAATCCGACGACGTCAAACTTTGGCACACGCTGCCTGATGGCCCGCCGCTTGGTTGAGGAAGGGGTCCGCTTCATCCAGGTCACCGCGCCGATCGCCTCGGGCACCATGCCCTGGGACCACCACAATGCACTCGTCCCGGGATTGCGAAAAGTCTGCCCGCAGGTCGACCAGCCAACGGCCGCGCTGATTGACGACCTCAAGCAGCGGGGGCTCTTGGAGAGCACGATCGTGTGGTGGGCGGGCGAATTCGGCCGGCTCCCCATCACACAGGGGGGCACCGGCCGCGACCACAACCGCTTCGCATTCAGCCTGCTCTTGGCCGGCGGCGGATTTCGCTCGGGCTACGTCCACGGAGCCACCGACGAATTCGGCTACAAGTCGGTCGAAAAGATCGTCAGCTGCCAGAGCCTGCTGGCAACCCTGATGCACCAGCTGGGTATCGACCACAACCGGCTGACTTATCCCCACCAGGGGCGGGACGAAACGATGACCGATCCCGCTGTCACCGGGGCCCACGTCGTCGGCGACTTGCTTAGCCACCCGTCGGTTGTGGCTTGAGCGTTGAAGAAGGCTGAGAGCGTCCCCGAGCGCGGGTCAGGTACAGGTTGAGGCCGCAGGCAGCCTTTGGGTGCTTAAAAACTGATGTTGTCTGGATCGAGCGAATGTGGCTGAATAGAGATAGGGAGATTTTCGCCTCGCCGATATGGGTGCGCACCTGGAGGCGATGAACGCGGAACATTAATCGGTGAATCTCCGCCGCGGACGAAAGAAACGTGCCCGGCGGGGTGGGAGCCTTTTCTCATTAAGGAAAGATCCCCGGCAGTCCCGAAACCGATCGCGGTGCTGTCGCGATTAACGGGACGGGAAACGAACGGCGAAAAGTCGGGACAGTGGCCAATTGCCGAATCCACGCCCTAACACATGTTCGCTGAATGAGTTCCGACAAAAAACAAGTCGGTACGGTACAAGATTTTTGTATAGGGACGGCTACTTGTACCGACTTTGGGCCGGGAGTCCCGAGGTAGACGCATGAAGCAGTAGAACCGCAGAAAGCGGGAAACGAGCACCGCCGCTTTTCAATTGGATCAGCGCCATCGCAGTCGGCGGAAATTGGTCGGCTTGAGAACCTCGCGCAGGCTCAACCCGGCTTCTTGCTCCCACTGAAACTGCACCTGCCGGAAGAGCCAGCGGCCGTCGCTTCTCACGAGCGTGGCGGTGAAACGGATCGCCCGGGGGATGCGGCCGAAGGTGACGTCGCCCGATGTGACCAGCCAGGCGACATCCCCCGACGCCGAAACGATCGCGGCATCAACGTCGAGTCGCAGGTCGCCCCAACCTTGCCAATCCCTGCGAATGAAATCCGCGATCGCCTCAGAGCCGTGGTTCCATTCGCCGGCGTCTGTCCCCAGCACTACGTGGTCCTTCCCTTGTGGGAAGAGTCTCTGCATAAAAGGACTGATCGCTGAGACGTCGCGCCTGGTGTAGCCCTCTTGAAACGCACGCAGCGAGTCTAGAACTTCACGACGCACCGCTTCGGGAGCGTCGCCGCGATCCGTCGACAAAGCCGGTGGCGATTCGAGCGGGACGAGCACGACATGTCGGCTGACAAACCAGCCTGCTACGAAGCCCGCGAGCAGAAGTCCAAACGTCGCGGCGACGGCAAGAATCCGCCGGCGCCCCTTGCGGGCTGGCTGTGCTTCACGAGTTTGCAGAGCCGTCATCGTTCCGAACACCCGGCGCTCATGTGGCCAGCTGCGCCGCCGGGGCGCGAACAACAGTCGTCGACGGTGGCGGCACGCCGGGCCATTCTACCGAGCCCAGTCGCCTGTCGATATCAGCAAGCGCCTAATGCTGGAACAGGAACTCTTTGCAGTTGAGGATCGCCCAGCCGATGTCTTCGAGCGCTTGACGCCGGTCGGACGAGCGAGCGATGTGAGCCCTCGAGGCGGCCATTTCCTCGGCCGCCGGCTGACGGGAGAGGGCCGTCAGGTAGAGCGACGCGATGATCTCGTCGTTCTTTTTGCCCGTCTTGATCATTTGCGGAATGCGGCCCGCGTCGTCGCGGAGTTTATTGTGAACGACCGGCCCGTTGATCATCTGCAGCGCCTGCGACAGGTTCGAATCGGTCGAGCGCTCGCATTGGCAGGCCATCTCGCGCTGCGGCTGCCCGAAGATCTTGAGGAAGTAATTGTCGGTCGGCGGATCGGGCAGTTCGACGGCCCGCGTGCCGACCGGCAGCCCCGTGAAATGCTCGGGCACGTTCGTCACCGAGCAGATGGCATCCAAGAGCTGCTCGGCCGTCAGCATCCGCGTGTTGGCGTGCGAGAAGTAGAGGTCGTCGTCTTTGTTGAAGTCGTTCTTGCGGGCCGACAGCTCGTAAACGTGGCTGTGCATGATCGTGCGCATCACCCATTTGCTGCTGTAGCCATGAGTGACGAATTGCCTGGCCAGCTCGTCGAGCAATTTGGCGTTCGAGGGTGGATTGGAATCGCGGAAGTCATCGACCGGCTCGACGATGCCACGGCCCGTCAAATGCCCCCAAATGCGATTCACGCAGGTGCGTGCGAAGAACGGGTTGTCGGGGGCTGTGAGCCAATGCGCGAAGACGGCCCGGCGATCCTCATCGTTGGGGACATCGACGTCGCCCTTGAGTAAGAGATGGACCTTCATCGTCTGCCCGGTGCGCGGCTGCTGAATCTCGCCGGCATTTTCGCGGAAGACGACTTCTTCCTCTTTCGCATTGCCTCCCGGCCGACGCCCCACGCGGGCGAAGGCGGCAGCGATGCCGTAATAGTTGTCCTGCGACCAGCGCTCGAACGGGTGGTTGTGGCACTTCGCACACTGAATGCGGATGCCCAGAAAGAGTTGGGCCGTCGTCTCGGTGGCGTCCTGCGGATCGCGGCTGGCGCGCCAGTAATTTGCGGCGGGGTTCTCGAAAACGCTACCTTGCGAGGTCAACAGCTCGCGGGCCATCTGGTCGACCGGCTTGTCGGCCAGCACGCTCTCGTAAACCCAGCGGCGAAACTTGCGGACGCCGGCCGGTTCGAGCTTCTTGCTGTTGGCCCGCAACACGTCGCACCACTTGAGCGTCCAAAACGCCGCACAGTCGGCGCTATCGACCAGATCATCGACCAGCTTGCCGCGCCTGTTCGCATCGTGACTGTTCAAGAAGGCCAGAGTTTCGTCCGGTCGCGGCAGACGACCGTCTGCGTCGAGATAGGCACGACGAACGAATTCCTCATCGCTGCAAGGCTCCGACGGGACGATTTGCAGTTGCTTGAGCTTGTCGTAAACGAGCGTGTCGACAAAGTTGTTCACTGGCGGATTTGTCCAGGCGAACCCCTTCACGTCTTCCAGAAACGTGATGGAGCCCGTCGACATCTTGTCGAGCAGCCGAGCGAGGATGGCCGTTTCGCCGCGACCCGTTTTTTCCACGAACCCATCGGCCGAAACGGTCGCTACCGATTCGTTCGACGAACTGAACACGGTCAGCCCCGTGAGATCTTGAACACTGCCATCGCTGAAGTAACCATCCACTCGCAATTGCTGCCGCTTGCCCCCGTCGTGGAAGACGCGTTGGCCGGGCGAGACCGCGATCTTGACCAGGTCGGGCGTTCCGGCTGCGTCGATCGGCATGCCGTCGGAGATCCAGTCGTACAGCACGTGATAGCAGGCATCCCCCTTGTGAAGGCGTCGTCCACCGCCGTGAGCCACCTCCATCAGCGGCTTTTTCAGAATCAGGCTCTCGGACGGATCCATCAGGTTTGTGCGGCGGCCGTAATACTCTGTCCGCAGCGTGAGGATATCGAGGGGTGGATCGAATCCTCTCAGCGACAGGCGAAATCCGTTCTTGCCCGACGGAGAGCCGTGGCAAGCCCCCATGTTGCAGCCGGCTTTGGTGAGGGCGGGCAGCGTCTCGTTCTTGAAGCTGACGGCAGGGGGCGAGTCGAGATCGCGAACGACGACTTCGGAAGTGGCTTCGCGCTCGCCGATCTTCGCGATGATCTTCGCCGTGCCGTCTCCGACCGGGATGACGGTGGTTCCCTTAATCCGAATGATCTTGGGATCGGATGAAGTCAACGTCACGTCGGCCGTCAGATCACGAACGCGGTCACTCGCATACGTGCCGGTGGCGACCAACTGCAGCGTGCAGCGCGGAGTGGAGAGCTCGAACTTCGAAGGCTCGAGTGTCAGTTTGATCGGCGGCTCGACTGCGACTTTCTTCACCTTCGCGACGGTAGCCGTCTTCTTGCCGGCTTTGGAAGCCGGGTCCGCAGCCGACGCGGGCTGAGCGCCCAGCAGTGCGAGCGTTGCCAGCATCACGAAAACAGGGGCCGTGTCTCGGAAACAGCGGCCGGCAGGGACTCGATACGTCATGTCTTCTTTCCCCCAGGTTTTCGTCGTGCGTTCGGCCGTTCGATCGTCAGCCCGATTCCCGGGGCTGGTTGCGCGATGGCCTGATTCCTTTTTTTCAACGTGCCGACCAGAACGACCGTTGCGACGGTCGAGGCGGCTTTCTCGGTTGCGGTGATCGTGATCTCGGCCGTGGTTGCCCCTTTCGCGATTGGCTTGAGGCCGACCGTGACGCCCGGCGGCAAGCCTTTCTTTTCGGGACTCACAGCCAGGGTGATCTCTTCGTCAAAGCCATTTTGCCGCTCGGCC
>DASRXU010000451.1:0-4791 GCA_035687365.1 Planctomycetaceae bacterium
GAATCAGTGGCAGCGTAAATTCTCGCCGATTTACGCCAAGCGAGTTTTGCCCGAGTGGCAATCCAAAACGGCCACGACGCTGAATCCCTATGTGGAGCCATCTTTAGTCCAAGCGTTCAAGGAGACTCACGCCGCGAACATCGCCGACTTTTGCCTCGAGATGTACGAGCGGATGGGGTTCCTGGAGAGGATGCAGGTTGTACGTTCGAGCGATCCCGCCTTTCGGGAAGCGGCCTGTGAGATCGACGACTTCTACGTCGACGTGCCTTACGAGGGCGAAATTGTCCGTGCGCGTTACGTTCAAGGCGAATTGCTGCTCCACAAAGGCGGCGGTGTCAATGTGACTTGTCCGCTTGTCCCTTTTGGCAAAAAGCAGATCAGCCCGGCCCGAGACTCCCGATTGAAGTGGATGCAGTCGGTCGTGCAATGCACGCACTATGTCTCGGGCGCCAGCGAACAGGACTATCTGCGTGTTGCGGACGCGCCCGAAGTCAACTTTGTCCGTCGAGAGACAATCGAGCGAGCCGATGAAGCCTACACCGAACTCCAGCTCTAAACCGGGACCACTCTTGGTCTTCGGAGCCCATCCGGACGATATCGAGTTCGGCTGCGGTGGCATCGTGGCGCTCGAGGTCCGCGCCGGCCGCCGCGTGCACCTGGTCGTCTGCTCGAAAGGCGAAGCCGGCACGCATGGCACCCCCGACCAGCGCGTGGCCGAGGCCCAGGCCGCGGCCAACCTGTTGGGCGCGTCGCTCGACTTCGTCGAGCTCGATGGCGATGCACATCTCGAGCTTCGCGCGGCTCACGCCATCACGCTGGCCCGATTTGTGCGGGAGCACAAGCCGGAGATCGTGTTGGCGCCAACAGTCGTCCAAAATCAGCACCCGGACCACTGGCGACTGGGGACGCTGGTTCGCGATGCGGTGAGGCTGGCTCGCTACGGCGGCCTCGAGGAGCTACGCGCGCTCCCGCCGCATCGAATCGAACACTTATTCTATTACGCGCTCGGCGCCGAAGCCGAACCTCGCGAGGTGATGCCAGTCTTGATCGATGTTTCGCCCGCGGACGTCATCGCTACATGGACGGCTGCCATGCAGGCCCACGCCTCTCAGGTTCAAGCGCGCGAGTACGTTGATCTGCAATTGAGCCGCGCGCATTCTCACGGGCTCCGAGCGGGCGTGAGTTACGCGATCCCGTTGTTCCCGAATGATCCGCTCGTGTTGAATTCGTTGGCCGCAGTCGAGCGCGCCGCTCGCGCCTTTTGATCAAGCAGAGCCAGCCAGCATGACAGTACGCCGGCCGTTGAAAGTAGGCATCGTCTGCTACCCCACGGTGGGGGGCAGCGGAATCTTGGCCGCGGCGCTCGGTGAGGAGCTCGCCGAGCGTGGGCACGACGTGCACTTCATTAGTTCGGAGCGGCCGTTCCGATTTCCCGAACACTCCCCGCGCGTTTATTTCCACCCAGTTTCGGTCAATAAATACGAACTGTTTCGTTATCCCGACTACACGTTACCCCTCTCGGTGAAGATGGCCGAGGTGAGTCGGGAGTATGGGCTCGACGTACTGCATGCCCACTATGCCGTGCCCCATGCCACGTCCGCGATTCTTGCTCGTTCGATGCTGCCGCAGCACCTGCAGCCGCGTGTGGTCACTACATTGCACGGCACTGACACGACCCTTTTGGGGCGCGACGCCAACTACGGCCCGGCCATTCGATACGCGCTTGATTGCTCGGACGCCGTCACGGCCGTTTCAGAGTTTCTTAAACAGGAAACGCTCCGACTGTTGGACGTGAGTCGCGAAGTCGAGGTGATCCACAATTTCTATACGCCTCGCCTGCCCAGGCAACCGCGCGAAGCAGTCCGCAACGAATTAGGAATCGCAGAGGGCCAAGTCCTGTTGATGCACAGTTCGAACTTGCGAAGTTTGAAACGCATCGACCTGTTACTTGCCGCCGTCGCCGCAATCCGACCGCGCGAGTCGTTCAAACTCATGATCTTGGCCGGCGAGGATTTTTCACCGTTCACGAGCGAAGTGCAGCGGCTTGGGATCCAAGATCAAGTCATCGTGTTAGACAAAATCAAGGACATCGAGGAATACCTGCAGGCAGCCGACCTGAACCTGGTCACCTCGGAAAGCGAGAGCTTTTGTCTCAGTATCCTTGAGGCCATGTGCTTCGGGTGCCCCAGTGTGGCCATGCGCGTTGGCGGTATTCCTGAAGTCATCGACGACAATCGATCCGGTCAACTTGTCCCCTTTGGCGAAGTCGCACAATTCGCCGCAGCGGTCGAGGCACTGACTCGCGACGCGCCACGGCGCTTGGAGCTCGGCCGGGCCGGTCAAGCGATCGCCCAGGAGCGATTCTCCGCCGAAAGGATCGTGCCGAAATACGAATCGCTCTATTACCGCGTTTGTTCGTGACAAAGAACAACGCATGACCTCCGAGCAGACAGGTTCCTTGCGTAATCGCTCGCGAGCAGCCCGAGAAACTAGAAACGATGCCCGTCCTGGCTCAAACGCCGATGGCGGCGGACCAAGCTGAATTGGCAACTGAGAGCGGCGCGAACCCGTGTTCCAAGCGACCGAGTCCCCCAAGGAGTTAAGAAATACGCCCGGAGGGATTCGAACCCCCGACCGACGGATTAGAAATCCGTTGCTCTATCCATCTGAGCTACGGGCGCAAATGTGTAAAAAACACCTTGTATTACAGTACAGAGTCGATTTTTGACCGAGCCATTTCCGAACCTCAAAACGTCCACAGTTTAGTGTAAATCCGTGCGATTTTCAATGCTTTCCGTGCGGATTCCGTGCGGGTAGCACCGAACCGTTTTAACGTTTACCAACAACATAATTCTGCCACACGTCATGATCGAACCTAAACATTGGGTCGGTCGTCATCGCTTCGGAGACAGCGCTGGTGAAAAGGTCGTTGGTGTAGTGGTCGAGCCGCTCTGCTTCGATCTCCAGAAGGTTGCCGCTGAACTCCTCGACGATGATTCTTCCCTTCGACGGAAGCTGGACGATTGCCGGGACTTTTCCGTCCTTCCATATCGTACGAATGCCAATGGCCTCATCCCAATCCTCTACGATCAACGACGGTGTCTGGCACACGGTTACGCTGAATATGAGTCGTTCATCAAGCGTCAATTTCCGAATGTCGAGGGCCTTCGGTGGAAACGGATAGCCGTCATCCCTCGGCTCAAAGATCAGCATGAAGTTGGCGATCCATTGGCCTGGGCCCTCCATGGATCGATAGATGTCCCGAATGATCTCCGCCAAAACGCGGGCGCTGTCACCGCTGTCGGCCGTGTCGAGAATCGCAATCCGAAGAACAGGAACAGTCGCAATTCGCTCGAGAAACCGTTTCAGCAGATGCCGCACCTGCTCATGATCAACCTTATTTGACCCTCGCGTGAATGGCAGCCAGCAGCACTCATGCTGCAACTCGGTGAGCAGTCGTAACTGAATGCCTGGCTTCAGGCCGCCCCGAAGCGGAATGATTATCCCAGCGTAAGGAACGCGGTTCAACCACTTCGCGATCCCCACAAGCCGCTCGCCTTAGTCGGCCACATCGCGAGCGCGGACCATGATCAGCTTTTTTTCTCGGGCAGATACAACGTCGCTTTGTTTGCCGGAACACGATCGACCTGCGTGAATGGCACCGAGTCGAACATCATCGGATTGCACAGTTCGACAATCCGAGGAATTTGCGGTTCGATGAAGGCGGGCACCCCAGCGTTTGACCGTGGATCGATCGGGACGATGAGCGTAGATGATTCGAGCGGGCCGATATGGATGCCCGACGGCACCATGTTGGGGTAGATGGTGTCGCCGAAATCGATGTGGATCGATTTGTTGAAATCGAGGTAAAGCGGTTCAGGATCTTTCGCCAAGCGGTGGGTCCATTAAGCCGCGCCCGCCTGCTCATCGGCGGAGGCACGGGGAATTCTATCGCACAGGGGGACCGAAATTGCGGCGCATGCTCTGCGCTGGAATCAGCGATTCACGCTCAGGTGCCGGCAGAGCGCAGACTAAAGCACTTCGTCGCCCCCTGCGGCACAGGCCACGAAGGTCACCACAAGCCACCGTCACTGATCGACGCGATGACTTCGACGCGACGTGGATCACGCCAGAGGAATGTCGCCCTCATTCAAAGAACGGCACTTGCCGCTCTGCCCATTCCTGATCTGGATCATCGTCGTCGTCAGCGCAGGGATAAGGGTGATCCGTCAGTTCGGCTGAGGCCGATCCGTCAGACTTTTCAATCGTGACGGCGATTGCCGCCATCTGCGGATACTCGCGATTCTGGTCGGCGCACGAAGTCGGAGCACTTTCGATGAAATCCAGCATCGCCCTTACGACGATCTGGTTTTCACGCTCCTCGGTGCCTCGGATGGCGACGCTCTTGAATTGCGGCCATCCACCGTTCTCGCATAAGTCATTGATGCAATCGAGATCATTGAAATTGATGTCGACGTCGTCCGAAAAGTCATCGTCGAAATCGGCGGTCCCGAAAGTCGCCAGCGATTTTGAAAAGTTCATCGATTCGGCTCCAATTGCTCCCCTGCGGCCGAGATTTTACTTCCGATGCCGGATCTTGGCCAAATTTCCTGACGTCATTTGAAGTTTGGCGGCAGGTACGCCCATGACAGCATTTTGGGGTGGACGCAGACAAAGACGGGGACGCCCTGAAACCCCTTGCCGCTGAGTTGCTGCGCGATGACCCGGTGATTGCCGTCGATCAGGTACAGGATGTGGCTGTTGACGTCGTTTGTGACGATGACCGGCTGA